>NZ_CP036268.1:0-347344 GCF_007744515.1 Stratiformator vulcanicus | reverse complement strand
TTGAGTCCGCTTCCGCCGGAGATGCCGTCGTAAATGACGATCGCGTCGCCGCTGAGCGATTCGTAGGCGACCTGAATTTCAGTCCGGTCACCGGAGACCCCGGTGTCGAGCGTGACACTATTTCCCCATCCGGACCCGTCCCATATCAACGCGTATTCGTCCGCCGAGGAATTACTGACAACGAGCGTCATCTCGTCCGCCAGAGGATTGGACGCCAATTGCAGTTCGGTCGCTTCGCCACTTTGCGGCGTCGAAATCGTCTGCTCGGTACTCCAACTGCTGCCGTCCCAAACGCGATAGGAGATCGGCGAACTGCCGGTCGAGCCGTTATTCCAAACCAGTACCGCATCGCCGCTTTGTGACTCATATTCAATATCGAAGCCGTGATTCGTCCCGGAAGAGACGGTATCAAGCGAGAAGGGCAGGGCGGTCCATGATGAGCCGTCGAACATCTGACCGGAGATCGTGCCTGCCGAAGTGACTCCGACCGCGATCAACTCGTCCCGCGTGGGTGCCTCGGCACCGTCGATGATCCGCCATTGGCCGACATTCGCCGCGATTGACTCGGCTCCAAAGCTGATGCCGTCCCAATCGCTGACTTCTGGCGTGTTCGTGCCCGACTCGCCCCAGATCGCAGTGCCCGAAGTGCCGGCTTCGAGCAGGGCATCCCAAGTCTGTTGAGTCTGCGTGCTGAGGACAATTTCGGTCTCGATAAGGCCTTTCGCGTACTCAAGGTCCCAATCGCCGCCCCGGCTTTCGATCCCCGTTTCATCGGAACTGGCGGCGACGTCGCAATCGCATGTGGCTGAAAGAGCGCTCAGAAACGATCGGCCCGACGCGGTCGCGGCCAGGTCGCAACCGTAGAGCAGCAAATCGCCATCGGCCGCGAATGCCGAACCCCACGCGGCGATGGAGTCGGCGTCCTGAGCCAATCGGTCGGAGTCGAGCCAAGTGTCGCCGAGGCGGATTTCGCCATCGCGTCCGTGCGAGATCAGGTGCACGGCGTCGAGGTCATCTCGCTCAGCGAAGATCTCCGAGAGTTGTTCCACCCCATCGCGATTCGCATCGAGCAAAACGATTTCGATCTCGCGCATGGGGTCGTCGGAACCGGCGAGGTCATCGAGAATCTGCTGATAATCCTCGGTCGCCGGATCGACGATGACCAGCTCGTGACGGACGTCTTCGGGCACCGGCGGGAGAACATCGAGGTCAAAGAGCGGCTCGGCAGACACATCGGGGGAGCCATCCGCTTCGGTCAGTTCGTTCCCCTCGGGCGAATGCAACGGGTCGTCGCTTTCCGAAGCGTCGTCTCCGCCGCCATCGGGGAGTGCTCCATCGACGGCCACGCCGACCGGCGTGGCACTGAACATGATCCGCGGTTCCAGCCGCATCAGCAGGGGCGGCTGCTCATCGACGGGTCGGTTTCGGTTGGCCACACTTTCATCAGAGCCGGCGGTCCTGGATGAGACCGAGCGCAACAACGAATCGAGCAAGTTTGGAACATGTAGTGCCAAGGCAATCCTGGAGGGGTTGGAAGCTTGGGCAGGTTGTTCCAAAACCTACGAGGCAATTCGTTGGCAGGTCGTGTCGATCACGCCGCAGACGGCGGTTTGGGGCAATTAGGGCATTTGCGCTTTGTTGCATTATGGAAACACCGAAACATCGCTTCGATCGGAATCATCCGGAATCACAGCCGGCTCAATCGTGAATGACGGGGCAGCTTCGGTCGTGACGCGGCTCGGTCGTCGACGTAACCGTTCCCCGGGAAGGGCCTTGCATCAAATTTGGGGGTTTCCCCTAGCCTGGAGACCGACTCAAGTTCGCCGCATTCACTTGGGTGCAAAATCGATAGCGCCCGAATTATTCACACAATTAGTGTGATCGATCGCGTCGGATTAGGCCGATCCAATAGATGGGATACGCAGTAAATGCACGCTGTTGCGCTGCGCTTCCCAATCTGAATGCGAATACCGGCGATTGCGGCTGGAATCTGCCGCACTCAATGGCTCGCCACCATCAGGCAAAAAATTGCGATCGACACCTCAACATCGCAACGAAAGTCGACAACGGACCTCGACCTCGAGGAGCCCGTCCGCGACCGTTCTGGTTTACGTGGCGACGGCGCTGATATGCGTCGCGTCGGGTGTGCCGCAGTCGTTCGCGGGCGAGATGGATGACTATCGGTCGCTCACCTCGACCGCCGGCCGGGACGCTGCGGAAAACGGTCGATCTCGCCGCGGTTTTCAGTTCGGCCATAGCGTTCCGGCTGTTAGCGATTCGGCGGCGGCAGTGAACCATCGCCACACCAGCAGTGATCCCTATCGGTCCTACCGCTCATCCGAAGACGCGTCTTCATCACAAAACAGACGGCGAACCGAATTGATTCGGCCCACTGCCGGAGGCGCATCGGATCGGCAGGCCGTCGTCTCGGCAAGCTATGAAGGACGCGGGAAGATCAGCGGAGTCGAACAGATCGATTGGCGACCTCAACCGCAGGTTTCTGCCCCTGTCTCCGAAGATCAGCGAATCGAGCTGCCCTGGTGGTCTAATTATGTCACCCGCCCCTTTGACGATGAGACACAGCCGGTCTCCCTCACGTTGGACCTCGTGATCGCCGAAGCGCTCACGCATTCGCATCGCGTGAAGGAAATCGAAGTCACACCCTATATTCAGCAGACGTTTATTCCTGAGTCAATCGCCGAATTCGATTGGACGGCCTTCGCGGAATCGCGGCTCGATGACCTGAGTGACCCGGTTGGAAATACCTTAACGACAGGCGGGCCGACCCGGTTTCGTGATCTGTACGCCATCGGACGGGCGGGCATCCGCAGAAAATCTCAATGGGGCGGCGAGTTCGAGGCGGCTCAGCAACTGGCCTATCAAGACAATAACTCCGATTTCTTCGCGCCGCCCCAGCAGGGCACCGGCCAATTGCTGGTGAGCTTTACGCAGCCGTTCCTTCGCGGCAGCGGGCAGTCTTACAACGAAAGCCGAATCATTCTCGCAGGAATTAATAGCCAGACCGCCCGACAGGAAGGAATGGAAGAGCTTGCGAACCACTTATTCGAAGTCGCAAGAGCCTACTGGTCACTCTACCGGGCGCGATCATTCGTGCTGCAGCGAAGTCGATTGCTTAAGGAAGGCGAACGGGTCCTTCGGAAGCTCGAAGAGCGACGTGTGTTCGACGTCGCGGCTAACCAAATTGCCCGTGCCAGAGCGGCGGTGGCCGCCCGACGAGCGGGACTGACCCGCGCGTTCGCCGATTTACGGAGTGCCGAATCAAAATTACGCGCGCTGGTCAATTCCCCCATTTTAAGAAATGGGTCGCAGCAAGAGTTTGTGCCCGCGGAATTGCCGAGTGGCGAGCATTGGCACTTCGATCTCGAAACGTCCAGAGCGATGGCGATGGAAAATCGACCCGAGTTCGCGAAGAAATTATCCGATCTTGAGGCCGCCCGTGTCCGCGCAGGAATGGCCCGGCATGAACTGCTTCCCGTCCTCGACTTCGCCATGCAGGCTTACGTCTCCGGACTCGACGGCAATTCAGACATCGCACAGGGATTCGCGAATCAATATACCGTCGGTGAACCGAGTTATTCGGTCGGATTGTTCTTTGAAATCCCGCTGGGAAATCGCGCAGCTCAGGCCAAACTAAAGCGGCGTGAACTGGAGATGTCGCGGGCGTTAGCGAGTTTTCACACCACCGTGGCGGTCGGGATGTCCGAAGTCGAAATCGCCGTCCAAGAAACGGAAGCCACTTGGGAGGAAATGCAGAGCCGGCGTGAATCGATGGAAGCGGCCGCCACCGAAGTCGTCTATCTCGCGATGCGCTGGCAACTGGTTCCGGAAGACGAACGCGTTGCCTCGTTATTGCTCGAACAACTCTTGGACGCCCAGGACCGACTTGTCGCCGAGGAACAAGATTTTGTGACGGCTCAAGTTCGGCACGCCCTCGCCGTACTGGAGTGGAAGCGGAGCACCGGCACACTGCTTCAATATCTTGCACCGGGGCAGGCAAATCAAAAGCCCGCCCCGAGTGCCGTCAACATCGACGCCGGAACAATCGTGGACTCGGTGAATTAATCGGAAATCGGTCCCGCGCAAGCTGCTCACGGAACAAATATATGCTTAAAATTGATTCGATCACCGATTGTTTTAAGCGAGGCAAGTCGCGAATATGGGCGCTGGCTCTCTTAATTGCCGCAGCAACGTTTGTGGGGATTCCCAGCGCAGACGCCGAAGAACTGATCGGCTTCTCGGAGCCTTATCGCACCATCGACGTTGCCGCCTCGCAAATGGGGATCGTGAGCAAGATTCATGCAAGAGAGGGAGATCAGGTCTCCGCGGGAGACCTCGTCGGCGAACTCGATCATCGCGTGTTGGCGATTGCGTCTCGAATTGCAGAAAAGACGGCGACATCGCGCAGCGCGCTCCACGTGGCTGAAGCAGAAGCGAATCTCAGCCGCGAGCGGATGGACAACTTAAGGTCTCTGCACGCACGCAACGCGGCCAGCAATGAAGAACTCGAACGTGCCGAGATCGAGTTTCAAATTGCCCAGGCCCGGCTCAACGGTGCCGTCGAGTCGCTTGAGTTAAAGCAACTGGAGCATGAACGAGTTCTGGCGGAGATCGAACAGCGGATGATCCGCTCTCCCATCGACGGAGTTGTGATCCGCATCCATAGGGACGAGGGAGAGTTTACGTCGGCGAATCAACCCGACATCGCAACGGTCGTTGAATTAAATCCACTCGTCGCCGTGTTCTCCACGACGAGAGATTTGGCACGCAACCTGAAAACTGATGCGAGCGTGGAAGTCAAATTCGATGACCGTCAGAAGGCCCGTGGAATCATTGAATATATTTCACCCGTTACCGAAGCACGAAGCGGCACGGTTGAAGTTCGGGTCCGAATTCCAAACCCCCAGCTCAAGTTAAGAAGCGGAGAACGTTGCTCAATTAGGTCGAATTGAGCCATCCACCGGCCTGTTGAAAACACTACTGACCCATCTGCTCGAGTCGCGTCATGTCTCAATCACAATCAGACACGGGAAGCCCCCGAGCGACCGAAGCATCGGGTTCCGCATTAAGTCCGAAAATGGTCAACCTGAGTTCGACTCCAATTGCCCCAACCGCCGCTGCCGATCCAGGCTCCGCCCCCCCAGAAGACAAAACGAAGAAGTCACCGACGGTTTCTGAACTGCAAACGATCGTCGTAATTTCTGCTTTGCTTTCGCAAATCGAAGTCTGTGATTCGCTTCACGATTCGCTGCGCCGATTCGTTGAAGGGCTCCGTAACGCCATCGGCTGCGACGACGTCGTGCTCGGCCTGACGGAAGCTGAAGAATCAGTACCCACACTTGTCGCTATCGCATCACGGCCGAACCTTGCGAACTCTGAGGACAAAAACTTAGAAATCCAGGCTACATTGAACGAGGCGGTCATTCGGGACACCGTCACTGCGTGGCCGCCTCCGGACGATCAACACCGCCATGCGCTGCTCGCTCACAAGCAATTTGCTGAAGTGACTCGGACGAAAGGGTTGGTCAGTTTCCCACTGAAAGACCCGACCGGGAAGCTGCGGGGAGCGCTGCTACTTGTCTTAAAGAAAAACCCGCTCGCAGACCGCCGCGCCTTACAGATCGCCTCGTTGGCGGCTTCAAGGATCGCTGCGAGCATGGCAATCCTTAAAAAAGCAGACGGGGATAGAATAAGTCGGGCCGTCAGGAAATTGACGCGGATGACCCGAGTTCGCTCCACGACATTGTGGGTCGGACTACTGCTACTCGCAGTGGTGATCGGGTTGTTGCCCGTTCCGCACTCGGTCTCGTGCGAATGTGAAGTGCAGCCGACGGTCAAACGCTATGTGGCCGCCCCCTTCGACGTCGCGGTGGAGGAGGCTTTCGTCAGAGCCGGTGAAGAGGTTGAGGCAGGTGATTTGCTCGCCCGTCTCGATGGTCACGAAGTCGCACTAGCTTTAACCGGAGTCGAGTCGGAAATTCAGCAGGCGATGAAACGTCAGAATACACAGTTGGCCGAACGCGATTACGGTGCCGCCAGACTGACCCAGCTTGAGATCGATGAAATCACCGTTCGCAAGCAAATGCTGCAGCACCGTCTTGACTCGCTCGACGTGCGCAGCCCGATCGACGGTGTTATTATTGAAGGCGATTTGCAGCGAGCTGAAGGTGTTCAACTTTCGAAAGGGCAAACGCTTTTTCAAGTCGCGCCACTCGATCGCATGGTCGTCGAAATTGAGGTTCCGGAATCGGACATTCGCCTCATTAAGACTGACATGCCGGTCGACGTCAGCTTAGAAGCGGACGGATGGACCGAACGATCCGGGACCGTCGCACGCATCCTTCCGAGCTCTCAGCTTCGCAACCAGCGGAACGTGTTCGTCGCGGAAATCGAAGTCGAAAATAGTCAGAACGAATTGCGACCCGGAATGCGAGGATATGCGGAAGTCACGGGTGACTCGGCCCCACTGGCATGGACAATGATGCGACGCCCGGTTCATCGGCTGCTCTTCTGGTTGGGATGGTGAGCCATGACATCCAATTCTCAAGAGGATGCCCCTTTTTCAGGGGACCTTCGTCTCCAATTAATCCCGGACCTCACTTTCACCCCGCTCCGCGCACATCGCGGGGGTTGGGTGTATCAAATCGAGGTTCCTTCGCAGGACCAGTTCTTTCGCGTCGGCACCAAAGAGTATGCCCTCATCTCTTTGCTAGACGGGAGCCTGACGCTGGCTGAGGCTTACTCCCGCGCGCGTCAGAACACTCTTGGTGAAGACCTTTCAGCGGAAGAGTGCCAACATATCAGCCGCTGGCTGATCGACTCCGGACTCGTCGTTTCGCCCGATCTTAAGAACAGTCACTCGCAGAGGCATCAACGCGATGGCCAAGCCGGAATATTCGCCGGCGGAAATCCGTTGTTCTCCAAGATTCCGCTCTTCGGTCCCGACCCGTTCCTGCGCCGCTACAACACCCTGTTCGCCTGGATGCACTCACCGGTCATGGTCGCTGCCTGGTGCGTGGCCTGCCTGCTGGCGCTCTGGCAGATCTCATCGCACTCGATCCGTTTCGCGGTCGAATCGACCGGCATCTTTGCCCCCTCTCAATGGATATGGCTGCTCGGCGTATGGATGGTCTTAAAAATACTGCACGAGTTCTCTCACGCGGTGGCATGCCGACGATTCGGCATTAAGGTCGGCGAAGCCGGAGTGTTGCTATTTTTCTTTGCGCCGCTGGCCTACATCGACGTCACGTCGTCATGGCGACTGACGTCACGCTGGAAGCGCATCCAGATCGCGCTCGCCGGAATATATATTGAAACGTGGGTCGCGGCTATCGCGGCAATCTTGTGGGCGTCTATGGCACCCGGGCCTGTCAGTTCGTTGCTTTATTACACTGTGATTGTGGGCGGGGCGATTACCATCCTGTTTAACGCGAATCCGCTCATGCGTGCCGACGGCTACTATGTGCTGTCCGACCTCGTCGACATCCCGAACCTTTCGTCCGTCTCTCGCCAACATCTGCAGTCGGTCGTCACGTGGTTTCTAATTGGAAAACGAATTCCGCTATTGCCGTATCCAAGATGGAAGCGGCTGTTAATTCAGGTCTATGCGCCACTGAGTGGCCTATACCGTCTCTTCATTTACATCGTGCTCGCTTTGGGTTTTTCCAAAGCGATCGGCTTGCGAGCAGAGATTCTCGTCATTGCCGTGCTAGTTGGACTATTCTTTCGACCCGCCCAGCGCATCGTCGCTCAAGTGGTCGAAGAACGACACAACGGCACATTAAAGTCGACCCGTGCCCTTGCGGTTTCCACTGCGACGATCGTCACGATTGTCGCCCTCGTCTTCGTGTTGGCATGGCCGCAGCAATGCTCCGCCCCGGGCATCGTCGAGTTCTCGCCCCACGCGGACATCAGAGCGTCCACACCAGGGTTTCTCAAAAGCGTACACGTGTCGGTCGGCCAGAAAGTGACGCAAGGGATGCCTCTTGCGACTTTGATAAATGATGAAGTCGCTGAAGAATTCGAAACACTTCGATATGAAGTCGAAAGCTCCCAACTCCGCCAGGAACTTCTAATTAGACAAGGCGAAATGGCAGTCGCTCAAGTCGAACAGGAACGGCTGGTCGGATTGAAACAGCAATTGGCTGAGCAGCAAAGAGAAGTAGAGCAACTCACTTTAAAAGCCCCGGTCGACGGTGTGCTCGTCGAACCTGATCCGGCTTCACTGGTGGGTGTTTACTTCGAACGAGGTGACTCGATTTTGACGATCGGCGGACAAGACGGCAAATCGATTAAGGTCGTCGTTTCGCACATCTACTCCGACAGTCTTAAGAGAGCAAAGCCGGGAGAGTTGACCGTACATTTCCCCGGGCTTGGCAAGCGATCGGGTCGCTGTGAGCAATTTACGCCGACAGCGACAAGAGAACTCCACGACATGAAGTTATCTGCGGTCAACGGCGGACCGATCCCTGTTCGCCCCCCTTCCAATGCTACGGACGAAGCCAGCCCGCAAAGTCATGAAATGTTCGAGCCGCAGTTTTCTGCCACCGTTGAAATTATTGATCCGCCGCAGGATCTGGCCGTAGGGAACATCGGCTCGGTGCGCTGGCGAGGCGAAGCACGCTCGATCGGCCTCTGGTTCGTGGAGCGGGTCCGCACGTTCGTGGAGTCGAAAGTCAATTAAGACGCCTTCTCCGAAGCGAAACGGCTTCTCGAGTTGCTGATCGTTTAAGTCGTCGGGGTTGCGGCAGTGCAGGGCGCGCGTCCCTCTGACAGCACCGCAACAAGGCTGAGACCTTGCCAGGCGCCGCTGACGTAACTGCCGATGACAAGCGCGACGGCAGCTCCAGCGATCCCACCGAGCGGGACTGTGGCGATTCCCGCCAGAATTGTCGCGATTAAGCCGGCGACGGTGCCTTTAAAGGATGCATCGGGTCGCCCCAACGCCGCGAGCGTTCCGGCGAATACGACAATCCAGCCCCAGGCAATAACGGCGATCCCCAGAATGCGGACGACTCCCGCGGCGTGAGTGAAGTCAGGCCCGAACAGAATGAGTAAGAGCCAATCGGCCACGCAGAAGATCGTAATTGCCATGACCGATGTAATCGCCGTGAGCATGATAAACGATTTTCTGGCGTAGCTCGCAAGTGCCTCTTGCCCCTGTGTTCCCGCCTTTTCCGCTGAACGGGCCTCCAATAAATTGGCAAGCCCCAGTAAGAGCGGATTGGAGAGCAGCACGATATTTTCACAAGCTGTAAAAGTACCGGTCGCCGCCACGCCGACAAAATACAGAAGCAACCAACCGGGCACCTGGCCGTTAAGGCTACCCCCAAGTTGTGTCGCGAATGCCCAACGCCCGAAACGCCAATTGTGAGCCCAGTCCCCCCACGAATCGCGATAACCGATTAAGAAGTTTTTTCGCCAAAGAGCCAGCCACGCAAGTGAAGTCAGCAGCGCACCCCCGGCAACGACCAACAAAGCCGACGAGGCCGATAGAAATCCCGCGTAAGCAAGTAACGCGATTGTGAGCAATTGAAAAGCCGATGAGAAACCGTCGATCGCGAGGGCCGTTCCCATCTGCAGATGGGCGAAACAGTTTCGCCGCGCGAAGTCCCACAGCAAGACCGACGGTAGTACGATGGCGAGAACGCCCGCAATCAACGCCACTTCAGAATTAAGAACATAGAAGAAGGCGGCAGCTACGAGAGCAACAGCCGACGAGAATCCGCTCAGCACAAGGTGATGTAAGAGCGAGCTTCCGCGAAACCGCCTCGCGTCGTGCCGCGATCGCCAGAAGACGGTATAAGGCCGGCAAACCAATGACTCTTGCGTGCAAACGACGATAATTACCGCCGCAAAAGCAAGCGAATAGATGCCGAGGTCCGCCGGTCCGGCAAAGCGAGCCAACGCGACACCGATCAGAAATCGCGTCCCGCTGACTGTGGCTTGATCAAGCAGCGTGACAAGACCCAGGTTGCGTTCGATCAGGAGACTAAGTTGTTGCTTCAGCCGACTCGACAGTCTCCGTCTCGGCTCAGCAGTACGAGCGCGCGGCGGCTCTGAACCATCGGCCTCAGTATCTATTCGCGGCGGCGTGAGCTGTGCCATTATTGATGATCTTTGATCGAATTAAATGCACAACTTGCGACAGTACAGACCCTCCGCAAAACCCAAAGGTGACCCGCTCTCCAAGCCCCGGATTCGCATTAGCCCTTCAAACGTGGATCGGCTGAACCATTGTTTTTCCTGCTGCGACGGAAACGCTCGCAGCAGGACCTCTAACTTGCGACTTAACGTCTGCTCGTCGAGTGGGACATACATGTTGGGCTTACCGAGGTCGCCCTCGTACTTCGGGATCTCATATTCCCAAATAACGTGATTGCGGAACGTGCACCAGGCGAGATCGGCCAGCACGCGATGATCCTGATGATCGTCCTCCCTTCGATGCGTCAGCACGATGTCCGGCGCACAGCGATTCTTAAGCTGTGAGAACCAGCGTTTCATCGATTCATATTCGGCAGGGAAGAAGCTGTCGGTGAAACCTTGCACTTCAATTTCGAAGTCGCTGCAATCTGCGAGGATCGACTCGGCCGCAGCACGGGCCTCCGACTCTCTCTGTGTCCCAGCACCACTGAAAACAATCCAGCGGATTTTCGCGTTCGGATATTGCTCGATCAATCGGAGAATCGTTCCCCCGCATCCAATTTCAATGTCATCGGGATGGGCGCCCAGACAGAGAATCTCACGAACGTCGTTAAATTGAAGCGACAACATGGATGATCACCGACTAAGTCGTTTGAAGCGAGGGAGCCGAATTGACTTCGTTTAACCCAACCCGTTGCCCGACTTCGTCGGCGAGTTCACTCACGTCTCTCGCCAATCGATCCTCGGGCTCTTCGACAGCGCCCGAATCCGTACGGCGGCTCTCATTCTTCCACAGTTCCCAAGGGGTCTCACTGCGGGCATACATGTCATCGAGCAACTGCTTTTCCTTAAAGGTATCCATACAGGCGAAGAAACCTTCGTGTCGCAGACTGCTGAGCTTTTCAGCCTCAATTAATCGGCGGAACGGTTGTTCAACCAGCTCCTCGCCATTCCGCATATAGCTGAAGACAGATTGATCGAGGACGAAGAAGCCCGCATTAATCCACAGATCGCTGTCTTTCACCGAGTCAATGCGCGAGACGCTTCCCTCCGGTTCCGTAACGACCGTATGGAACGATTGCGTTGGCTGCACCGACAGGAATGTCGCCACCGAATTACGACGCTCATGTAGATCGATCAAGTTCGGCAAGTGAACATCGCACAACCCGTCCGTGTAGTTAGCCAGGAAGGTCTGTTCGCCTTCCAGGTAAGGTTCGACCGCCTTAAGACGCTCACCGATGCACTTTGTTGCACCGGTATCGACGAATGTGATTCGCCAGTCATGGATATCGCTGGCCAGCAAATCGACAGACTTGTCGTCGCCCGAAAGGACGAAGTCATTCGAAGCGCACTCATCGTACTCAAGAAAATACTGCTTAATTACATCGGCCTTCCAGCCGAGGCAAAGGATGAAGTCTTTATGCCCGAAGTGGGCGTAGTACTTCATCACATGCCACAACACCGGCCGATAACCGATATCCACCATCGGCTTAGGGATCGACTCCGAGTATTCTCGGAGTCGCATGCCCATTCCGCCACAGAACAACACGACTTTCACTGGTTTCTCCCGCGTGACATCTTCTGAGAAAATTGATCGCCGAGTTGCCGGCTCAGGACATCCCTGTCCTCCAAGTTAATTCCTGTGAATTCAGCGCTCGCCGACTTAGAATACCGTCAGCGTCGGAATCGGCACCGCAAGCTGGGCGCCCCACTCCCGCGTGTACTCAAGCTGCTCGGCGATCTCGTCTTTGAGGTTCCAGGGCAGGATGAGAATATAATCCGGCTTCGTTTCCGCGATCTTCTCCGGTCCGTAGCAAGGGATGTGCGTCCCCGCGAGAAAACGATTGTGCTTGTAAGGGTTGCGATCCACGACGTACTCGAGAAGGTCTTCCCGAACGCCACAGTAATTCAGAAGCGTGTTGCCCTTACCGGGAGCCCCGTAACCGACGACCGTCTTTCCTTCACGCTTCGCATTGATCAGGAACTCGAGGATGCGTCGCTTTGATTCCTCGGTGCGGCCGGCGAAGGCGGTATAGGTTTCGACTTCGCGGAAGCCGGAGGCCTCTTCAAGCTGAATCACTTCACTGACTGTCGACGTGACCGGTTTCGTATTGTCGTTGTCGTGACGGATATAAATCCGAAGCGAGCCGCCGTGGGTCGGAATCGTATCGAGGTCGTAAATAGTCAATCCGTGATGGGCGAAAACGGCCTGCAATGTTAGCAGCGAATAGTAGCAATAGTGCTCCTGATACATCGTATCGAAGTGGGTTTCTTCGATGATGTGCAGCAGGTGCGGGAACTCGACCGTGATCGTGCCGCCCTCATTAAGAATGACCTTCATCCCGCCGACGAAATCGTTGAGATCAGGGACATGGGCGAGCACATTGTTGGCGATCAACAGGTCGGCTTTAATGCCCTCCGCAACCAGTTCCTCAGCGGCTTCGGTCGTGAAATAGGTGTTGCGACTTTCAACGCCGACCGACTTCGCGACCTCTGCAACATTGGCCGCCGGCTCGATTCCGAGCGCGGGAATGTTCTTGGCCACGAAGTTCTTAAGCAGGTAGCCGTCATTACTGGCGAGTTCAACGACTTGCGACTTCTCGGTTAAACCGAGCCGCGGCGTGATCATGTCGACGTAGGCGGCCGCGTGCTTGAGCCACGAGTCGGAAAACGACGAGAAGTAGGCGTATTCACCGCCGAAGATATCGGCACCGTGCACGTACTCTTCCACCTGCACCAGCCAGCACTTTTCGCAGACATAAGTGTGCAGCGGATAGAAGACCTCCGGCTCGCCTAATTGTTCGTAGGTAAGGAAGTTCTCGCAAAGCGGCGACATCCCCAGATCGACCACCGTGTGTGTCAGCGGATGATTACAAAACCGGCAGCCATGACGGGCCGGCCGCTTTTTACTGGCCAGACTGGACGTTGGCTGGACTTCCGGAGTATTAACGGCGGTAGCGGACATTTCGGTTCTTTCTGGCAGTAAGGAAGCGGGAGGTATCGAATTCGGTATTAATGATGGAAGGTGGCCGACTCAGCCGCCGACCAGTTCTTGATTTGCGGGAGCTGTTTCACGGTCGAAGCGTGCAATCAAATCAGAGGGAAGCTGACTGAAGTCGCTACCCCGTAAGTAGTCGCGAATCGTCGTTCCGGAACATTTACTGTCGATATTCGGTGCACCGCGACCGGCTTCGAGGTCGCGACGGTCGACTGTCCGAAAGTCGATACTGAATCTTGTTTGATTTGTGGTGTTTGGAACCGTTGAATGCAGATGGGCCGCCGAGAAGATTAATAGCCCGCCCGGCTCCGTAACGACTCGAACTTGGGGATCAAGTTCCAACGTTTCGAGCGCCTCGGACTGACGGCGACTATCGACTTTGCCCTGCGAAACCGCTGCCTTTCGCCCGTTTTGATTCCAATCCTGATAGTTGAATTCCTCCGAGGAATTACTGACCGGATCAGTCCAATACTTCGGATGAAATGCCATGACGTTTTCTGATTCGACCTCATAGATTGGCAGCCACCAGTTGAGCTGACACTGCGGCGGGGAGTACCAAGTATCGCGGTGCGGCTTAAAGGCGTAAGCCAGTCCCGACTTTAAGTAGTCCCCCGCACATGCGGTTCGAAGCCTGGGGACGTCGAAGTGAGTCTGTTCCAGGTCGGCCCCAACATCAGCTAGAATGCCGCGGATTAATTCTTTGCAAGTCGGGTGATGAATGAACTTCGGCTTCAACTCTTTCAGGATTTCGACATACTGCTCGACCGGCAGGTGATGTTGAGCCTCCGGCGGGTGATGCGGTGCGAATGCCTGCTCACACATGTCCCGGGCGAAGTCGCGAAGCGCCCGCGTGTGGCGCGTGGTCGTATAGACGTAGAGCTGGCCATTATAGAGGCCGTCCCGTCTGCGGTCATCATCGTGAGTTGCGTTGAAATAAACGGTATTCATGCGTTGTCCATCCCGAGTTGAGACCTATCATCGACGGCCTCAATAAGGCCACACTGCTCAAGACGCTCTGCCGCTGTCGCGATGAGTTCAAAGTCGAAGTCGGCACGTTCTGCAATATCGACAACCGAATGTGTGCCGTCGGAGAAATTCAGCACCCACTGAACGGCCCGTTGCAATTGCTTTGAGTCGGTTCCTGACCCGAACGACTCATAAAGCCCGTGGTGCCCCAGCCGGGGCTCGCATTTCGGGTTGAGCGAGCGATAAACCTGGTTACGTTCCAACGCACTGCAGATTGAAAGGCACGTTTCTAAAGAGTTTGCCAGCGACTCGGGCTTAATGAAGCCCAGGTTGTCAGCCGATGTGTGATACTCCGGGAATTGTCCGTCTAACGTCCGCGTCAGCGTCCCCATCGGAAGGTTAAATCCGGGCGAGCAGTATTGCCGCTGGTCGTACCCGTAAGGCTCAAAGTCATGGAGTCGTGCATGTTGATCTCGCCGCAGGACTGCTGCTGCGACTCGATCGATCTCCGCGTCGCCACTGCGACTGCGGCGGTAATTCAATGCACCGGCGTCTCCCAGCAGTGCAAGGACCAGGCCATGCCGAATCTTGTCAGTCTGCCGGTCGTTGAGCGCGAGCCAGGTGATCGCACCGATCGTTGCCGGAACGAAGACAAACCGATAAGAGAACCGGCGTTTTCGCTGAGACAGTTCTTTCGCCAGAAATGTCGCGACGGCGATGCCCGACAGATTGTCGTTTGCCAGCGACGGATGACAGACGTGTGTCGAAATAAAGACTTCTTCTTCCGATTCGCCGGGAAGAAAGCATTCACCGAAGGTCAGGGATCCGTCTTTAATACTTGCGTCGATACAGACTTCATAGGCCTGCTCGCCGCCGCGTCGTTCCAGTTCATTATACTGACGCTGTGTCAAGCAGAAGCCCCAATCGTGCTTATGAAATGCCGTGCGATAAGGAATCCAGTTCGGGTACTCCGGTAATGTATGGAGGTGGGACTTTAATTCGTTCCACGTCACCGTTTCGCGGCAGGGCACACTGCCGTTGACGACGTGCAGGTTGCTGTCTTTAAAATCGATCAGCCTGTTGCCATCCTGATCGCGAATCGACGCATCGCGAATATTCCACTCTTGCGGGACGACCCAATCAAAGACTTCGGTTCCCGTTGGCACTTCGTGGATGTCGAGAGGGATTAAGTTCTGAAGCTGGGCCAATGTGCGGCGAACACCGTGGCCGGTCTGGCTGCGACAAATCGGGTACAGTGTCTCGCAAAGTCGGTGCAACTCCTCGCCATCCGACTCCTCTGTCTCTTGATCAGAGTTAAGGTCTATCTCTTCGGAGAGCGGTGCCACAACCACTGCGTTCTGCAGATGGGACTGTACCCAGCTTCCCGGATGCACGCCGTTCTGCTTTCGGTACACCACGTTGGTCGGAGGCCCCACCAAGAAGTGTTCGGGACCGTCGCTAAGTGCTTGTTCGTAAACGTCAAGTGCACCGTCGAAGGCTTCAATCGTCCGGTCAATGTCGTCGTTCGTATGGGCATAGCTGACGACAAGCGAGGGCGCCAAAATGCCGCGACGAATAATCTCTTGCATTAAGAGCGTGCGAAATGCCTGGGATGACTTCCCGTCTCGATCCAGCGCCGCAAACACCAGGCTGCAAGTGCGACCGGGAACCTTAACGTGCTGGCTGAGCCCGTGGGCAGCGATAATTTCATTAAGACCATCTTGAAGTCGTGCCCCCTGTCGGTGGAGGGTCTCGACGACCGGGAGATCGCGATACGTTCTGATCGTCGCCATGGCGGCTGCCAGAGCGTGAGATTCCGCGCCGTGCGTCGTCGACAGTAAGAAGACGCGATCGCCGTGATGGTGCAAGCCGCCGAGTTCCATCAGGTCACGTTTACCGACCAGTGCCGAGACAGAAAACCCGTTCGCCAGTGCTTTGCCGAAGGTCGACAGATCAGGCGTAATGCCATATTCCGCCTGTGCGCCGCCGTTGTTCCAGCGAAATCCGGTGATCATCTCATCAAAAATTAAGACTGTTCCGTTATCGCGGCAGAGCTGCTGGACTTCATGTAAGAAGTTGTTAGCCGGTTCTTCATGTTTCGCGGGTTCAAGAATTAGGGCCGCAATTTGACCTGAATGACCAGCGAAGAGGTTGCGGACGCTTTCGATATCGTTGTAGCGGAAAGTGAGCGAAAGGTCTTTTACGCTCTGCGGGATACCGGCGTCGATCGCGGTGGTTCCGATGAACCAGTCGTCGATTGAGAAGAAGGGATGACTCGCGCACAAGGCCACATGTGTCCGCCCTGTGGCAGCTCGTGCCAACTTGATCGCGGCCGTCGTGACGTCGGAACCGTTCTTGGCAAACTTGACCATTTCCCCGCCGGGGATCATCTCAAGCAGGGCCTCGGCGGCTTCAACTTCGATCCTTGCCGGTCGTGTAAAATTAAGCCCGCGCCCCATTTCCTTGCGAGCGGCCTCGACGACACGCTCGTAGCCGTGGCCCAGTGTAACGGCCCGGCATCCGATGCCGTATTCGATAAATTCATTGCCGTCAACATCCCAGACATGACAACCTTTCCCATGGTCGATCAGTCCGGGAGCGAGTTGCGGGAATTGGTCGTCACCTTTTGCATACGTGTGGCATCCGCCGGGGATCAGCCGGTGAGCCTGAGCCTGCAACTTGCGCGACTGCTTATAGATGTCGGCAATCGGTTCGGCGACTGTGGTCACAACGGTGATCCGTTCAAAGGGCAGGCAAGTCGGCGAGCGAGAGCTGGCTTGCGAGGAGTGTTGTCAGAAGGCAACTGTTGCTGAAAGTTAAGCCATGTTTTCCACGGGTCAAAAAGTGCCGGGGGTAATCTTGCAGATTTTGCAAGGTTAATTCCCCCGATCCCGCTCGCGAGGACCATCTAGCAGATGATGGCGGGATGCGTTTCGGAAACATCGCCGTTGCTATTATCCGACGTGTCGCAGCAATCGGACATTGCGGCTTCGTAGTCGGCAATCTGCGCGATGGTTAATTCTCCGATCGAACGAGCATCGTCCTGCAGCCAGCGATACCACTGAGCGGTCTTGCGAATGGAGTCTTCGACCGTCCAGGCCGGCTTCCACCCGAGCTCGCGACGGGCTTTATCAATCGCCAGATGCAGCAGCGTGGCTTCGTGAAGTTGATCAGGATCGCTGACATCGACCCAGCTTCCGTCGCCCCATTCATTAATAAAGCACTCCACGACCTCACGGACGGACAGTTCATTGCCGGGCAACGGCCCGATGTTGTATCCGGAGCAGTACGTCGGATCGTCGCTCAGCAATAACCGCGATGCGATCGTCAAATAACCGCTTAGCGCCTGCAGCACGTGTTGCCACGGGCGATAGGCGACCGGGTTACGAAGCTCGACCGGCTGGTCTTTCCGCAGGGAATCGACAAGATCGACGATTAACGCATTGGCGGTCCAATCTCCTCCGCCGATCACATTTCCGGCACGAGCACTGGCCAATTTGACGCCGTGTTCTTGCAGCTTTTCCGGATGAAAGAACGAGTGGCGATAGGAGCGAATTAAGACCTCAGCGGCCCCTTTGCTTCCGCCGTAGGGGTCATGGTCACCGAAGGCATCGGTTTCTCGATATCCCCAAATCTGCTCGACGTTCTCGTAGCACTTGTCTGAGGTAATGCATAGAACCGACAGTGGCTTTCCCAACTCCCTGACAGCCTCGAGGACACAGGCTGTGCCCATCACGTTGACATCAAAAGTTTCTTTAGGAGACCGATAACCCTCGCGGACCACCGTCTGAGCGGCGAGGTGCAGCACAACGTCAGGATCAGCCTCTTTCATGGCGGCGTTCAGCCGATCCTGATCTCTGATGTCGGCCTCATGGTCACGGGTCAACACATCGCGCACCCGGCCCACGGTGTAATGATTCGGATCCGTCGGGGGAGCGAGTGCATAGCCGGTAACGTGAGCACCGAGCCGCTCAAGCCAGAGGCAAAGCCACGACCCTTTAAATCCGGTGTGCCCGGTCACAAAGACCGACTTGCCTGCGAATGCGTTCGAGAATGGACGGAGCATGGAAGTGAATCCTAAAATTCAGGGAGTTGTATTTTTGAACGGTGAACAACGTCTCTATTTGCGATGCGATAGGTGCCGCTCTTCGCAATCACCGGCAATAAGAAATTCCGCATCAACGCCGAGATCACGTGCCTGCTTCTTCATTTCGGGCTCGTAAAGCGCGTTTGTGATCACGATAACGTCGGGGCGATACTCGGCCAGAAATTCCGGAGGGACAATCTGCTGTCCGGTGCCGGCAATGAACTTGCCGTGTTTGTTCGGATTAATCTCCACGACGTACTGGATGACTGATGCCGCCTCGACCGAGTTCAGGAACATGATCCCTTTGCCGCCCGAGCCCCAGAGAACGACCTTCTTACCGTCGTTCTTTAATCGCGTCAGCTTCCTATTCCAGAACTCCAAACAATCTTGGTGCGCGCTGTCGAACTGCCGAATCGATTCAGGCAACTTTGAATTCTGCTCGCCGTCGGTCTTTAATGGCACTGCTGTAGCATTAACAGACGACATCTCAGCCGGGACGGCTTCAACGAACACATATTGCCCACCTTCGTAGCATGTGCCCGACTGCAGAACGTCAAAATGATTCCGCAAAAACAGGTTTCTTAATGTTCGCTCGCTGTAGTAGTTGCATTGCTCGTAGTGGACGCTCCACGTCTCGCGACGCTCAATCGCTTCCACCGCATTAAAGACTTCAAAATAGACGGCTGGTTTTCTCTGTTTGATCTCGGACCGCAAGATGCGCAGGAATTCGCCGGGGTTCGGGATATCCTCGAACACGGACAAACAGCAGATGAGGTCGGCCTCGAGTTTCGCATGGTCTGCATCGAAATAGTCGCGGATGAAGTGGACGGTGCCCCGACCGGCTCTTTCATCCCCGACCGTGGGAACGGCTGGATCGACACCGATCCCGTGCCCTTCGCAGAGGTTGCAAAGCAATTTTAGGAAGAAGCCGTTTCCGCACCCGATCTCAAGGATGCGGCTACGCTTGAGTCCAAAGCGGGCAATCAGCCGATTTGCGACACCTTCAATGAACTTCTGAAACGTTTCCGAATATTGCAGCCCGACTTCATAACCTGGAGAGAAATTGATGAGCGACGGGTCGAACAACCGGTTGTGGATGAATCCGCAACTTTGGCAGTAGCTCAGAGCGATATCGCCTGAAGGAGCTTGCGTGGCCTCTCTTGCGGATCCATAGAATAGTCCGACGTGAACCGGGACGTCATGAACTTCAAAGAAGTCCGTGACTCCGAATGCCCCGCACGCTGGGCATCGATGGACGCCGTGAATGTCCTGCTGCATTTGATCGTCGGAGAGGGTTGCGACATCAATCATGCTGATTGCTCCGGCTGAAGATAATTTTGTGACCAGTTAAGCGGGAACACACCGAATTCCTTGCGGAGATAGTCGAGAAGTGCGTAAAGGAAGACCGCGACGCCGATCATTTCAAGCCCCTCTTCGAGCGCTTGCACAAGAGTGAACGTCACGGAGTTAAGGCCTCCGGAATCGACGATCGCTCCTTCGAGAAGCTCGACGCCGATCGCGCCCCCGACGAACAATCCGCCTGCCAACAGGAACAGTGCTCGCGTTCTGAGTGGAAGATTCATTAGAAACCGCAAATAGGTGAGTCCGACGGCCAATACAAGCAATGATGCCGGGATGACCCACGCAAAATGGAGCAGCCCCCCGGTCCCCAAGCGACTTCTTAATGTGTTGTCGAGGGTCTCGTGGAACATCACCATCTCATCGAGCGACAGGCCGACAAAGATGATTCCGAGCAGGAACCACATCACCGACGGTTCATTCCGCGAGCGATGAAGAAGGCCGACAATCGCAAGCGTACCGGCCGACGCACACAAGGCGAGTGACGAGTACCAGGCCGACACACTCGGCTCGAACCCGAGATCAAATCGACTTAACAATCGGGCGATCTTTGGTGCGGCTTGCGGGTCATCATGAAAGTTGGGAGCAACGCTATAAATTGTAAGGCGCGATGCGATGCCGATCACGACAAGCGTTGCAATAATCCCGACAAGCGCAAGCAAGATGCGCTCCGGCGACACCCGCAGTGCCGCGGTCTTATTGACCGGTACTTGATTGGCTGATGCAATTCGCGAAGCGGTGGTCTCTCCGCCCCGATTTTCTTCGAGCGGGGAGAGCGTCACTCGCTCATCAAGCGTAAGTTGCGACATATCGTCCTCCTAGCTCGACGTGGTTTGAAGGACGTCGGTTGTTCGCTGGCCTTTCGCTGCCTTCGGTAAGGCCATGCCACGGCCACCTGCCATTTGCGATAAGACTCGGCTCCACTTGCGGACTTGAAACATATATTGCCCCAGCACTCGGTAGCAGCCGACCTTCGTTGACAGGCCAAGATCAGAACGCTTAATCGCTGTCGCGAATCCGTGAAGCAGCGTGAATCTAGTGCTGGAGAATCGGCGGGCCGCTGAAGGAGCAATGAACTTAGCTTGCGCCGACGCTGACGTGAGTGAGCCGGATGCCGCGTCATGCACGCGCTGCAGGAAGAGCGGCTCCTCAACTTCTGCAAAACGACCAACGAGGCTGAGCTCAGCGAGCAACACCTTTTCCGCACCGTAGCAGGGTAGATACAGCCTCGTCCGCTTCACTGCGGCAGCACGCATTAACCCGTAACTGTCTGAGCACCAGGTCGTCCCCAAGACCACCGCGGCAAACCGATCTCGTGGATGTAGACTCTGGCGAGAGTAATCGCTTTTTAATGTGGCGTCGGAAAGCAAACTGTGAGAATCGCGCCCTGAAGGAACCTCCGGGTCATCGCTCCCCGATTGAACGATTCCATCTTCCGAGAGATGGTTCGTCAACGGGTGAACCCACGCAATATCGTCATCAGACTGAATCGGTTCATAGCACGCTTCGAGAAATGTCGGTCGGCAGACATCGTCATAAGATGCCCACTTAAAGAACGGGCTGCGAGACCTCTCGAACACGTGATTAAAGTTCCAGACCGCCCCTCGATTTCGATCGTGCTGAATATAAGTGATGCGGGAATCGTCGGCAGCGTACTGACGACAAATCTCTTCCGTTCGGTCGGATGAACCGTTGTCCGAAATGATCAGTTCGAAATCGCCACACGTTTGCCCCAGCAGTGACTCGAGACTCTCCTCGAGATACCGCTCGGCATTGTAAATCGGCATTCCGATGGTGATCGGTGCAACGGCGGACACGATAACGGCTCAATAAACAGGACGAACTGAGACGGAAAGCGGAGGGACTTAAGCCGTCGTGACAGGTTGATACTTTTCGAGATACTCCGACTCGATCCAGTCGAAGGTCCGTTTCATGCCGTCACGAAGTCGGATCGACGGTTCCCAGCCCAGATAGTCTTGAATCAGCGAATTATCGCTGTTGCGACCGTTAACGCCCTTGGGTGCGTCGAGCAGGTGGTTTCGCTCGATATCGATGCCGGCGATTTCACCCACCATGTCGACCAAACCGTTGATCGATGTCAGCTCGCTTGAGCCCAGATTAATCGGCTCCAGAATTTCGCTGTGCATGATCCGGTCGATGCCTTGGACGCAGTCATCGATATACATAAAGCTGCGGGTCTGCTTGCCGTCGCCCCACACTTCGATTTGATGCTCGCCAGTGTGTTTTGCGGTGATGACCTTCCGGCAGATCGCTGCCGGGGCCTTCTCCCGGCCGCCTTCCCACGTCCCCTCGGGGCCATAGACGTTGTGGAAGCGGGCGACACGGGTGATAAGACCGAAGTCTTCGCGGAAGTGCCGACACATTCTTTCTGAAAAGAGCTTTTCCCAACCGTAGCCGTCTTCAGGCATTGCCGGGTAAGCATCTTCTTCTTTCAGCGCAGTAACGTCTTCCGAGACTTGTTTCGACGCGTTATAAACACAGGCTGAACTCGCGTAGAAGTACCGGCTGACCCCGGCGTCCTTCGCAGCCATCAATAAGTGCGTGTTAATCAGCACGGACAACATACACAGAGCTTTATTGTTCTCAATAAAGCCCATTCCACCCATGTCGGCGGCTAAGTTGTAGACCTCTGTTGCTCCGCGACACGCGGCATGGCAGGCCGTGATTTCACTTAAGTCGGCGACAACATTCTCCGCCACTTCGGAGACCTGATACCATTCGTCCAACGGCTTAATATCGATCGCCCGGATATTCACATACCCGCGGTCTTCGAAATAGCGTACCAGGTGACCGCCAATGAATCCGCCGGCGCCTGCGATGACAATAAGGTTGTTATTCATGGATATCCCTTCGGTCTTTCAATGACGGTTGGTATAAAATCAGGATGTCGTTTCACTCACGGTGGTTAAGAGCGTTTTCTGTCACGCCAGATGCGATGCTGCCGGCGGATGTTCGGGACGTTCAGCAGTGCGGCCGTCAACCGGCCAAGATAGATGGAATTGGTCACGAAATAGCGTTTCCAAAGCCGCTTCGGTTCTTCGCAAAGCCGAAAGAGCCATTCCAATCCCGTCCGTTGCATCCACGGGGGGGCCGTGCGTTTGACCCCGGCATGGAAGTCGAATGCGGCCCCCACACAGACTTGGACCGCGTCGATGCGCTCGCGATGGTCAAAGGCAAAGAGATCCTGCTTCGGACATCCCAGTCCGATAAAGACGAGACCCGCTCCACTTCGGTTAATCCGCTCGACAACAGCAGCGTCTTCGTCCGGAGTAAGGGTCCGAAACGGCGGGGACTCCGACCCGGCAATTTCCAACGCAGGGAAGCGGTTAACCAGATTGTGCTCTAATGAGGCGAGAACGTCCGGCGTTCCGCCATACAGATAGATGGAGACACCTTCTTCCGCCGCGGCCTGACACAGCGAGAGAGTCAGATCGGGTCCATAGACTCGATCGCCGAGCTTCGTGCCGTGCAGAAGATTTAACGCCCACCGCACGGGTTGCCCGTCGGGCGTGATCATCGCAAAAGTGTTGGCTTTCGCGCGGAGTTCTGGATTCCCGCTAAACGTGATCAACGCATGAACGGCATGGCACGAGACGACGGCAGGACGGTGCTCCCGTGCTGCTTCGATGATCGACTCGGTCGCTTCGCGGTAATTCGTCGGCGACACTTGCAGCCCGAACACGTCGACCTTGGGTGGCCAAGACGAGCGTTCGTTATATTCAAGCGCCGGAGAGACGGTTGGCAGTTCAGCCACGCTCATAAAGAGGAATCCTGAAGTTCAGCCGCAGCGTGAGAGTTTCGATGTCGGACCGCGACCGCCCGCTCGTAAACATCGATTAATTGCGGATAATTGGCTTCGGCGGTGTAAAGATTTTCAAACGTATCTCGCGAATTCCGGCGCATCGCCGCGAAATCGCCCGCGGCGTCGATTTTTTGCACCGCGTGCCGCAACGCATCCGTATCTCCCGCCTTCACAATTAATCCGTTGTGTTCGGGCGTGATGATTTCTGGCAACGCTCCCAAATCACTTCCGATGACCGGTGTGCCAGTCGCGAACGACTCGATCACCGTGCGGCCGAACGGCTCTTTCCAAGTTGAGGGGACGATGGAAGCGCGAGCATTTCCGACAATGTCAAAGACTTCGTCCGGGCTGCGGCGACCGAGCCATTTGATATGAGATCGCTCATCCGCGGATGCTTGAACCAAGGAAGCAAGTGGTCCGTCTCCGACGATCTTGAGCTGAAATCCGGAGGACAGGTCCCGCCACGTCGACAGGAGTGTCTCAACTCCCTTCTCTGGCGAGAGCCGACCGACGAACACAAAATAGTTTCCTTTCCCCGGCCTGATGCCTGGGTCAGGATCAACAAAATTCGGCTTAACGACGATTCGCGTTTTTGGCAGCCCACCCGCAATTAATTCCGTTCGGGCTGCCTCAGAGAGGGCAATATATTGATCAACGTCGTTCTGATTCGAAGGCATCCGGCGAACGGCATTTGAGAGAGCCGTCACGGCCGTCGCCGCTTTGCTGCCGCGGTAGCACGCGTGTCGGATCGCAGGCCAGGCGAAAGTCTTCCCGACGCATTTTGAGCAGGACTGCCCGTCGCGGACCAACTGTGCCGCCGGGCAGATTAGGCGATAATTATGCAGCGTCTGGACGACAGCGGCCCCCGCTGACCGGGCTGCGGAATAGATGGACGGCGAGATCAGCGGGAACGTATTCGCGCAATGCATCACGTCGACGCTGTTTCGTCGGACGAGATCAAATATCTCGCGGGACGCGCCTCGGTTCCAGACGGTGTCCGAAGCAACGGCGATGCGGCTTCTCTTCTTAATTTCATCGTTGTGGCGGATATACGGGATCACGGTGTGCCCGTGTGCTTCCATCAGTCGACATTCCTCTTCAAAGACGCGATCTTCGCCGCCGGGTTGTTGATAATAGTTGTGGACCATGAGGAGCTTCATAATTGCCCCCCGATTTGGATCCGCGCGGCCGGACGCTGCACATTGTGAGAGTACGGAACACGCTGGAAAGCGAGGCCGACCGCGATGCCGAGGAGCGCGAAGAACACGACCGACTCCGGCTGAAGTGGGCCGAGTACCGATTCATTTAAGAGTCCCCATCCCAGATACCAGGCACCGAACGGCAGTAGCGCCATTAAGAGGGTCCGGCCGGAAGGAGTCTCACACAATTTCCATCCAGCCACCGACATCGGCAGTAATACGCCGGCGACGAACAGCCCGGTACCGATCAGCCCGACGCTCGCTAACGCTTGTAAGAGCAAATTGTGGGCGGTGAAGTTGCCTTCCTGGTACCACACTTCAAGAACGCCATCGGCTGAGGTGACGAAGTACCCGTGCCCGATAATCGGCGACTGCAGATACGAAGCCCAGACGACCTCCCACATTTCCTCCCGGCCGGAGAACTCGGAGAGTTCATTAATTCCTTGGTCGCGGGACGCAAACTGAAACAGATCGCCGCCAACCGCTCTTAACAGTTCGAATCCAGGATCGACCGCAAGCAGAACAGCCCCGGCGACGACCGTCGCCAGCACTACGAATGAAAGGAGGATGCGATCTAATTTCGCGCATATGAGAATAATGCCGATCGCTGCGGTCAGTCCGAGGCTGAGCCGATTAACCGATAGGATTAATACCGCGATACCAAGAACGGTGACCGGGGGCAGCAGCCATCGGCTCCAACCCCAGCCGAAGTTCATCCGGCAAGAAAGAACCAGCAGAATCGCAATTGCGGCTGTGGCTGCCGTATTGGTTGCGTGGAAGAGGCCGGTCCCGGCCCGCGTGGCGACCGCGAATGACGGGACGGCAAACCTTAGAACAATGAATGCCGCCAACAGCCCGCACAAGAGGAATGACACCGAAGCCAGAACTGATGACGCGTCTTTCAGATTGCGGCAACTCAGCGCGAAACTGGCCGACAACGCGACCAGCGACGCCGTGCTGATCGCCTGAAAAAGAGTCGTCTGTTTCAGTGGCGACCATGCCGTCGAAAGTAGCGCAAATAGCACGAAACCGATCAGCGGGATAAATAACGACAGCCGTTGCAGACCCGTCGGCCTCAGCAGCAATATTAAGCATTGCCCCGTGAGCAATGCGAGCACGCCGCAGCGTGTTAAGAGTTTCGCAAATGAAACGTAAGGATCGAGACCCGCCAGAGGGGAGCCATCGGCGTCAAACGAAAACGTGAACGAGAGCAGGAACAGGGCGCAGATTATCGGCAACATCACCGCCGATGCGGAGGCGACGCCAACACGATCGATGCCGTCGGCCGAAGTCTGCGGGTAGGGTGTCGCTATGGTCGACATAACTGAGTCGCCAACAATGAAGGCTTACACTCGCGTTCGCTGCACTGAAAGAGAAGTCGCGCGGTGTCGGCGCGTTGCGCAGCAAGTGCCGACCTAAACATGTAGCTCACTCAGAGCGGTTCGATGAGGCACTTTGCCCACACGGACCCGGCTGATGCGTAGATCGATCGCAACATGAGGCAAACGCGCATCAAACCTTAGAACCGGACGCGAATTCACGCGTTGCCGGTCATACGCCTTTGCGACCGAAGACCGCCGCGAAGGTTTGATAAACCAAGGTGAGGTCCTGCCGCAGACTTCGATTGCGGATGTATCGGATATCCATCCTTGCCCAATCGGCGAACGGAATCTTGTTCCGGCGGTCCTGAACCTGCCAGATACAGGTCAAACCGGGCGTCACTTGCAATCTCCGCTTCTGCCACGGTTTGCAGGCATCGCTTTCACTGCAGGGCAGGGGGCGCGGGCCGACGATCGACATCTCGCCCCGAAGCACGTTCCACAACTGCGGCAATTCATCAATGCTGGTTCGCCGAATGAAATGGCCGATCGGCGTGATACGCGGGTCATGCTCAATCTTAAATGCCGGCCCGTCCTGTTCGTTCTTTTCCATCAGTTTCGTTTTGAGGGCCTCAGCATCGGGGACCATTGAGCGAAACTTGTGCATATAGAATGGTCGGCCGCCGATTCCGCTCCGCCGTTGGCTGAAATAGATCGGCCCCGGCGACGTGAAGCGAATGGCAAGTGCGACCGCCATGAGCATTGGCGAAAGCACCACGAGACCGAACGCCGCACCGCAGATATCAATCAGCCGTTTCCATGCCGGCAATGGCTTTGTGAATACCGCTTCGAGCGGCAGGCACCGCGTGAGTCCGGCGGTCTTATCGCTAAGTTCGGACCGGTCCCCGTCGCTAACATCAGAATCTGGCTGATATGGATGCTCGAAGACATCGAAGTTCATTAATGAAGCCGATGCGCTGTCGAGCTGCAACTGATCGACGAACGTGACTGCTCCTTCACGGTTGGAATTCCAAAGCAGCACCGCGATGCGATTGTCGGGGAGAATTCCGACATGGTCCGTCTGGCGAACCCGCGCGTGGAGATGGTCGACGAACTCCCGGGGAAAACTTTGACCTGGCGCGTCGACTGAGTCGAACGCGATCACGGAAACACTGTTACCGGTGCGTTCGCAACGGCAGCGTTCGACATTGGCGAGATTAAGAAATAGCGAAGCAGGGTGGAGCCAATCCGCGTTTCCCCGCGACACTTTAGTGAGCCGCCTGCTCAACCAGCTCGGAGACTTTGGTAATGCCATCGTCGGGACTCTCGAAATGGATAGGCTGCGGGCCGCGCACAAAATGACGCCACGGCGCCGGACGCCCGGCGAATGCCTCGCGGAGCACGGCAAGGCAAAATGCCCCGACTGCGGCGAGGAAGGCAGCGATGATTAGCGTCAAGCCTTTGCGTGGGCTGACGGCTTTAACAACGTAAGTCGGCGGTTGGGCAACGCTCAGACTGGAAATCCTGTCTTTAAGCAGGGCGCGATCGATCCGCGTCTGCTCGAGCTTTTCTTCGTAGCTGCCGTATTTGTTTCTTAAGAGCTCAACCCGCTCGACCAGCCGCGCGACTTTGCCAGCCTGCGAATTCAGAGTCTGCAATTGCAGTTTCAGTTGATCGTGCTGAGCCCCCAATGAAGCGAGGCGACCACGCAGGCCTTCGGCTTTCGACCGTTCGGCGAGCAGATTAACTTGCAGCTCTTTCCATGACGGGTCATCAGCCAATGTTTCCTGGCCGAATTCTTCGCCGCCGCGCTGCCCGATGATTCGAAGCGCTTCGGCTTTCTGCTTTCGAATCGCGATCACATCGGGATGCGTTTCGCGAAATCGCGAAAGCAGATCCTTTTCCCGAATCTCGATTTCATAGAGCTGTCGACGCGTCATCCCTAACGCATCATTCGGAAAACCCGTGACTTCCTGAGTCAGTGATTTCCGCGGCAACGTGTCGAGGCTGAGCGTGAGATCGGCAAGGGTCGCTTCGCTGGTCGCCAGATCAGCTTCGGTCCGAAGAATGCCGAGTTCGACTTCGCTTAATTGCTCTTGAAGGGCATCGCGACGTCGATCGACCGAGACGGCGACCAGACCGTTCCGGGCCTGTTGCAATTCAAGATCGGCGGCTTCGAATTGCTTCCCGATCAAATCGGTTTGCTCTTCGAAAAATTCAAGCGAACCGGCCGTCTGATGGGCGGCCAGATACTGTGATCGAAACTCGTCGAGAAATAACGTGAGCAGCAATTTCGCCAACTCAGGGCTTTCGGCGAAGCAGGAGACCGCGATGACATTTGATTTCTTGGTTTTTGAAACCGAAATGTCGTCACCAAGTTGACGTATCGCCTTCTCCCTGACCATCGGTGACGGCTCGACCGCGGCCCTTTGGGCTTGCACGAGCGTTGCAAGTTGCTCAGGGGTCTGATCCTGCTGAGCCGCTTGGCTGAGCACGCTTTGGGGGAGCTGCCGTTTTTTAAGAATGACGTCGGCACCGACCGTTTCGACGACGACTTCTCGGACGCTGCGACTTTCGAGCAAGTCGAGGACCGAAGTAACTTCGTATTCGCGCGACTCGCTCGGAGAATGAATCTGGCCGGTTGTCGCCGTCGGATCGAGCGAAACACTCTCGCGACCGACCCGGACCAACAATTTTGATTCGGAGATATAGGTTTTCGGGCAAAGAAACAGCCCGATGGTGACGAGCGTGAGAACGCCGACGACAAAGACGAGCATGGCCCGCCATTGGCGTCCGAAGGCGGCCCGCAGATCGTTGACGGCGCGGACCGGGGGCGGGGCGGCTGCGTCCTTCGATTCGGAATGGGGGGATGTCATCGGATGAACCGATTAGTCCGGTCGCAATTCTTCTACCGTTAGAAAGACTGCTTCCAGAGGCTGAGGAACCCGACTCTTATGAGTCTTCATTCTTCAGCCTAGCTCTTAATTCCGCCTCGGCGGAAAAAAGACCCCATATCGCGGCAAGAATTAGTTGCCAAAAGTCAACGCGCTGGCGCCACCGATGACAGCCCCCTCGATCAGATGCCGCTCGCAGAACGCGACGAAGGCTTCGTATCGGTTGTAACGCAGGAAGACGCGGTCTCCGGGTTCGACAATTAAATTCTCATTCGGATCGTTGAGCGCACGATAGAGGTCGACTTCGATCGGCAGTCGACCGCCCCCCGGTAACGGCCGGTGAACAACAACTTTGCTCGCACCCGCCGACACATCCTGATTCAGCACCGAGACGCCGCCCACCGCCGGTGTCGGATAGGGCCCGTCGGAAGCCTGTTCCGCCAGGGCAATCGCTCCCAGCACGTCGAGGTCATAGTCTCGCGGCAGCACAATTTGCGCGTTACCGAGCAATCCACCCGTGAAGAAGAAATCTTGATCCCGCGCCTCAATGAAGACAATGTCTCCATCGTAAAGGACGATGTCTTCGGGACCGAAACACAGAGGCTCGCCGGGTAGGACACGCAGCGGGATTCGAATGACCTGGGAACCCGCGGCGGCCGCCTGCTGCACGTAATCTGGATATTCTTCAGGTAGGACTTCAGCGGCGTTTGCATCACCGGCAAGCGGGACGTCCGAGCTTACGCCGTGACCATCGGCCGGGCCGGGAGGCGGCGGGACGAACGAGGGATGACCGGGTGCCGCCGGGATCGGATAGAGGTGATCCTGATGGGCCGTCTGCTGTAAATAAGAGGCCGATTGGATCGGTTGCTGCATCGGATTTGAGGCGGGAGGCAATTTCGCGATGAATTCGCCAACGGGTTCGAGCGGCGCAGGGCGCGGTTGCCGGATAATATAGATCGCATTCTCGGCATCGAGACCCGGCAAGCCGCCCGTTTCGGCGAGGGCGTGCAGCACGTCGTTCTCGTAGATGGGAAGCGTGACGATCCGCCCCGTTCCCCGTTTGTCTGTCTCGAAATTGACCGATTGAGCAGCGCCCAGATTCCCCAGCGGATTCCCGGCCTCCTGGCGAATGACGAGGATTCGAAATTCTCGTGGACGTTGCAGCGTCACCAGAATTCGGCCCGCGCCGGGACGCAACAGGCCGGCGCGGCCCGTGTAAGTTTCACGAATCGCTTGCTCGACTTCGAATAGCGTCAGACCACGGACGTAGATCGGACGCACGAGCGGCAGGTGAATCGTCCCGTCATCGAGGACTTTAATCGGATAGCCGAGCGAGGCTGAGGAATTCGGGCCCGGCGGGGCGTTGATTGGTGGGACGTCTCGGTCATTGCCTAAGACGCCCTCGACGAAAATCCCGAGTACGTCGCCGGAATCGACCCGGTGAACTTCGGGGCGAACCTGCCGCAATACCGAAAGATCGAGCGTCGACCGTGCGGACCGATTGGAGTTGGGCGCGCAGGAGGCAAGGTCGAGTTCTTGCACGGGAATCCCGCGAACGGGCTTGAAACCGGCGCAGCCGGGAAGCACGGCGAGGGCGACGAGCAACACGATCGAGGACAAGCGCCGTTTCGTCGACAACGGCATCATAGCCGCATCGGAAGCCCATCGAGTTCTCATGACCTCGACCAACGGTTCGTGCGCAAAGGATATGTACGACCTGCCCATGACTCCTGTTTTCGGCAAAACCGGCACGGTCGGTGCAATCGATTCGGCAACCCCATCCGGAAAAAGTTACCAACGAGTGAGTAAGGCTCATCGCTACCGACCACGATGACGGGTTGTCTCGCGCGCCAAGTTTTCGGAAGGAAGAAAACAATTTGCACGCCATAGTTGGGCTATGTTTGAGCGAAGAGGCCGGAGCCACACTCATTTCACGACGTCCCGCCAACACCGCCCAACGCCCCGTCGACGACAGGATTCCCAATGTTTCAACGCGCATTCCAAGCCGAGTTTTACACCGAAGGACATTCTTTGACGGGGACGGTCGTTTCGAAGGGCCATCGGCTGGCCGAACTCTTGAACGATCCCGGCTCCGATTATCTCTCGGTGACCGATGTAACCGTCTCCGCACGGTCAGACGACGCAAATCCGACTCGGCTGGCTTCGGCTCTGGTCCAAAAGACGCGACTCCTGATGGCCTTTCCCGTCTTAGGTAGTGAGACATCGTCCCTACAGCGATCTTCTCGGGTCGTGCGCAAGCAGTGCTTCACCAGTTTCGTTCTCGCGGGTCCGTTCGCGATCGAGGGCCAGATTTGGTTGCGGTCGACCGACTCGCCCGTCGCCGCGATCTGCAATGAACTCGGACATTTCTTCCCGGTTTCCAACGCGACGATTTCCTCGGGAGACGGTTCCGGAATTCACCGCAATGCGGACACCGTCTTGCTGAATATCTCGACGATCGCCGGACTCGAGATCGGAAGACCCGAACGCGGCCCGCAACCCACCAAAGAAGTAGAAGTCGAAGCGGACAGCGAGATTCGTCGAAGCTCGAGTTCCGACGAAGAGGTGGAGCGCCGACTGGCCGAAATCTACGAGCTCAACCGCTCCTACAATCCCGATGCCGCATCTGAGCAGATTCCCGTGACATCGGATTGAATCTCGCGCCGGGGATCGAATCGTCCAACCGGGTTTCATCGCTACCGAGAAAAGCGGTGAAAATCGTTTGCCGCGACCTGTAGTGGCTTCCGCCGGGGGATGGCGATCGGATACGCTCGTGCAGTTAATGCGGATGGTCGACTTGCCAATGGGGCGGAAGAGACCGGCGCGTGCGGACAGACACGCACTCGCTCTCGGGTCTTCAATGTCGTCGCGATGTCGGCCTGCGCAATCAGACTCGCATCGACTCTCCTACTTCACGGTGAATCCTATGGTGCCCCCGGCTTCATCCTCGCGATTGATTGCCGCCGCAACGCTCTGCCTAATGCTCTTCCCAGCGGGCTCTGCCTTGGGCAACGACGCGAGCCCCGTCCGCTGCCTCTATCTTCGCAGTGATGTGCAGCGAAACGGGGAAAAGATTCTGGAGCAGGAACTGTGGCGGCAGGCCCTTCTGATGGCGGCTCGACACGAGTTCGGCTTATGGACGCGCGACGAAGCGATTCTGGAAACGCCGGACGATGCCGACTCGGATTTGGTACTGGAACTCGACCTGCGATTCTCCAGACCCGTGCCAAAAGAAGTGATCGTTGAGCTGTTCGAGGGGAAGGCTCCGGACGTCCCGCGACCAAATCAAACGAGCCCGCCGGGCACTCCCGAACCGGTTTATCGCACCGAGTTCAGTCGGCGAGAACGCGATCTCGCCGCGCAGGTCGACTTTGCCGAACGCTTCGCACGGGAGCAGGCCGTTCAACTATTAACGGCACAGGGCTTGGTTTCGATCGAATCGACAGAGAAACCCGGTGAGGCGGCAGCGGAGCCGGACGCCAACCTTTCAAAATTGCAATTCTCTTGGAATTCGTTTCATCAATACGCCCTCGTGCGAGAACTGCACGGGCTGATTAAAGAACATGGCGCTGACCCGCAGCTTTTCGGACGCCTCGGCAGATCCTACGCGATTCTCGGAATGCTGGCGGAGGGGTATCTGGGCATTCACAGCGATCCCCTTTATGCGAGGGCCTTAATTTACGCCCAGCGCGGGGTCCGCCTGTCCGGGTCGAGTGCCGCGTCACTGGCCGACCGGGCCTTTGTGTATGCGCTAGTCGGGCTTCCTGCGCAGGCACTTGAAGACATCGAAGCGGCCGAGTCGGCTTCCGACAGCCTTCCCGCATGGGTGCGATCGGTCAAGCAGTATTGCTTGGGAAATCGCCGCGATCTCATCGAGCACAGTTACTCTGACCAAGATGCAAAATCGGTCGGCGCGGCGCTGGCGGTCCGGGATGCCTCAATGGTCCTGCATCGCAACGAGATTTTAAACACAATTGCCTTCTTGAAGGCTCATCAACCGTCATCCACAGTGCCTCATTATCAGCTTTATACGCAGTATGGTCTCGGCACGCAAAGTCGGGGAGTCCGAGAGGCATCCGGCAATGTGGCCGAATGGCTTTACAAACCGCTCGGCACCGTCGCCGGCTTGCCGGAAGACTGCAAGCCCCTGCCGCTCGAGCAGATCGCGATCGAACCAGAGTTTAATTTTCCGCTCGCGGAAGTAAATGAGAATCGAACGCCGGAGGAGGACGAGCGCAAACGGCTGATCGACCAATTGATCCGCTATCAGGATGCAAAACTTGACAACCAGGAGCCGAGCCTCGGTTTTCTCGGCCGAATTCTGTCCGACGAATCGATGCGACTTTCGTTGGAGACGATCATCCTGCAACGCAATGTTTACGGTGTGAACTGCGACGATGAGATCGAACGGCTGCTGAAATACGAGTCGGCCCACCGGCTGCATGAATCTCTTAATTTATTTCGCTACGACTACGACGAGGGCCGCAAGTCCGCAACGAAAGTCTATAACGCGCTGCAGAACGGGATGATTCAGCCGTCACAATATCAAATCACACAACAGTTTATTACGGGCCGCACCAATGTGCGACAATACAATTCACGTCACCACGCGGCTGTGAATTGGAGTCTTGATGACACGCTGCCCGACCAGCTCTCGAACTTAAGAGTTCGGACGTGGGATCTGCGTAACCAGATTAGAATTACGACGACGATCTCAAAGCTCGCCCCGCACTCTTCGGTTTCCGCGAGCCTGATGATCCAGTACGCCATCCCCGGCGTGGCCGATAAGTTGGACGAGTACGAGGCCGATTTTTCCGACGACCCCGCCGTATTGAAACAACTCGGCGATTACCACTGCGACTTCGCAAGGTTGGAAGAGGCGACCCGCTGCTGGGAGAAGTCGATATCGATCTCCCCCAATTATGAAATCCTCGATAAGCACGCCCCGCTGGCGGGGCTTCTGGCTTGGGACGAGGCGGCAACCCGTGAGGCCTTCCAGCGAGGACTGGCGTGGCCGAACTCGGGCCTTACGCATTCGAGTATCAACGCGATCATTGCATCCACTCTATTGAGGGAAGGAAACTACGAGGCTGCGATCCCGTATGCCCGCAAGGCTGCGGATTCTTATTCTTATAACGGCCTCTACGTTCTATCGAGGGCTTACGAGCAGGCAGGCGACATCAGTGAGGCGAGAGACTATATGGAGAAAATCCGGGACCGCTATGACCGCAAGGATGATTATTTCTGCTGGAGTATTCGCTATGGCGGTCCGGAGTTCGAACAGGCATGGCAACAGTACCGCCCGACCGTCGAAGCCGATGCCCAGAAGAATGACTACGGCTCCGTAACGGGTGCCGCGATGAGATATTACGCGAATGACGAACTCGACAAGGCAGCCGAATTATTTGAGAAGCGGTTCGAATTTCCGAATTCTGAGGACGGAGGATTTCGTATTTACCTCGCCTGCATCTACGATCGGCTCGGCGATACGGAACGTCGCGACTTTCATATTGAGCAGTGCCTCAACACGTACATCCCCGATCATATGCTCTTTCGCGCGCAAGCGAGGCTGATGAAGGAATTGATCGCCGACCCTTACGACGTTGATCGAGAAGCGATCATGGATCGCTTGTTTAATCTGGCGATGAACAACGGCTCGGCTTCTGTGGGAGCGTTTGCGATCGGTACGATCCTTAAAAATCGTGGCAACAAGGACGATGCGGCCTATTTCTTCGAGATCGCTTCTTCAGCTCCCGGTTTCGATATCCGCTGTCGACTTGCGGGAGCACGACTCAACGAGATGGGTATCGAGCTCCCGCCGATCGTGGGCAATGAAAACGGTTCGCTGCAATATCTCAGCCGGACCGGTTTCGCGGAGGCCCGCAGGCGCTTTCAGGCCGGCAAGATTCGTCAGGCGACCGAGTGGCTCGACATTCTTCTCGATAAGAATCCCGACCACTGGCACGCCCGGTACATGCGAATGAAATGCCGACAACGGATTGAACCGCGCGACCACGCCTTGGAAGATATTGCCTATCTTGAAAAACAAACTCCGAACGAACCGATCTTACTGCTTCACCGCGGCGACAGTTTACTCGTTGCCGGAAAGTATCAAGACGCGCTCGACGCCTATGAACGGTGCCTGAACGACCATCCGGAGTCGCTGATCGTGCCATACGTGCATGCTCGGCTCGCTGCATTGCATTCGGCGACGCCGGACGAAGCGGTAACCGACGCGGAAAAAGCGGTTTTTCATGCCGAGAAGGTCAAACTGCCGGAGACGCTTTCCTACTATCAACACCAGGTGCGTGCCGAAGCGTTTGCCCGCGCGGGGCGGTATGACGACGCGATCAAAGAACTCGACCTCGCCCATAGCCGTTGGTTGGATATCAATATTAAAAAGAAATATGCGGCGTTCCGGAAATCGGTCGAGGCCGGTGAGCCGATCGTTGAAAACCGGGCCAACCTGACATGGCATTGCATCGCGATCCCCTTTTATCCGGCGTATTGAGACGAGTGTTGGCACTTCTTTCTTACAGCCGACTGGCCGCTCACCGCTGGCATTTCGGACAATAGAATGTGGCCCGCTGTGCCTGAACGATGCGAACGATCGTGGCTTTACCACAGGAGCCGCAGGGTTGGCCCGCGCGGCCGTACACGCGGTGTTCGTTCTGGTAGCGGCCTTCGCCGTTGATCGCGTTCCGGTAGGTCCCGTCGCTGAGTGTGGAGCCCTCGTAGCGGATCGCCTCGTTGAGAATTTCGATCGCCCGCGCGGCAATACGGCCGATTTCTCTGCCAGAGAGTCCTTCGGTGCGGCGCCGCGGGTCGATCCGGGCCGCGTGCAGAATCTCGGCGGCGTACAGATTCCCGATCCCGGCGACGAGTTTCTGGTCGAGCAGGGCGACTTTGATTTCCCTCGAGCGGCCGGTCAATCGCTGCTTCCAATCAGCAGTCGACATATCCAGCGGCTCAGGACCGAGGCGATCCGGGCCGAGCGCCGCCTCGTATTCATCGGGCGTGTAAAGGCGGAGCGTGCCGAGCCCGCGACGATCCCAGAACCACAAGTCGTTCCCATCGTCCAACCGCCAGCGAATGCGCAGGTGCGAGCGATCGGGCGCGGCATCGACCAACATGAGTCCCGTCATGCGGGGTTCGATCGCAAAGCAATCGCCGGAATCGAGTTTGAGCAGAATGCGCTTCGCCCGCCGGGCGACTTCGACGATCGTTCGACCAGTCGCTCTTCGCGCAATCTGCCGCATCGACGGGGTGACGTCGATCGGTCGATAGCGGCAGCGGCATCGCTCGACACGCGTGATGACGCGTCCGGCGACATGCGGGCGGATGCCGCGGACCATCGTTTCGACTTCGGGGAGTTCAGGCATTGGGAGAGGCGAGAGTCCAGGGGCGAGAGGCGAGAGTTGAGTTGGGGGAGCTTGCCGACGTGGCGAGCGAGGGGCGGCACGATCCAAATAGGGATGAAATAGGGAAAATTAGCGGAATTCCGGTTGAGAGGCCTCCGAAGCTACGTGTTTTGTGACGGAATCGTCGAAAGTGCCGGATTTCGGGGGGTTGCGGACGTAATGTTCCACCCGTGTCGGTCCTGCCGAAGCTTCCGAGATTGTCGACATGCTGCGTGGAGTCGTCGGTAAACTGGCGAAACCAGGGAAACCGCTTGACGCTGCTCGGTCAGTGGACGATTCTGACAATACACCGCACGGTGGAGGGCGCAGTCCGGTGCACATGTGCGCCGTGATTTCGCCACCGAATTTCATGCACTCAGCGGAGCTTTCCACGTGCCATCCTCACGTTCTTCCCGTACACGATCAGCCGGCGGCGGATATGTCGCCGCGGCCGCCGTGGTTTTTGCCGTCGCCGCAGTCGCATTCTATTGGAACGCGAACGGGCGGACGGTCGCCGATTCCGACTCATCTGATTCGACTTCCGGTCAGGTCGTCGCGAATAAGCCTGCCGTGACATCTGAGGCGGACGGTGCCCCGGTCATTCCGGCTACGAAGGCTGATGCACCTGCAGAAACGGTCGTCGACGGGTCGGTCGCAATTCAAGAGGTTGCGGAAACCGCCCTCACTGAGGAAGTGGCCGAGCATTTGGTCGCCGGTGAGTATGGTCGCGCCATGGCCATCGCCGAGTCGGCTGATGTCAGCGAGCGCGAGCAACTGACCCGACAGATCGCCCAGGCGATGCTGGACGCGGGCGAGTTCCAGAACCGTCGCGCTGCCCTGCGACGACTGATCGAGCCGCAGGAAAGCCAGGACGGCACGCTGGCCGGGGGAGCTTCGGTCGCGAACTTCGCCGAACTGCTGGCGCTGATTCAGCAAAACACGGCCGGTCCGTGGATGGCGGTCGACGGGATCGGCGGTTCGATCGCTCAATACACGAACGGCGTTCATGTCGACCCGATGGGACGACTGACGACGCTGACCCGGCAGGAGCAGACCGATCGCCTGAGCAAGCTCGCCTACGAAGCCCGACAGGCCGACCTGAACGACGACATGGCAGCGTCTTCGCCGTTTCGCATCGTCTCGCTAGTTCGGCTGGAGCGTGAAGTCGCTCAGCGACTGGGCGAAGGTCGCCCTGTCCCTCAGACAATGCAGCAACTCGCCGGAATCACGTCGGTCCGCTACGTCTTCGTCGATGAAGCACGCGGCGACGTGATGCTCGGCGGACCGGCTGAAGGCTGGAAGTACGATGAGACCGGCCGGGCCATCGGGCTGGAGTCGAATCAGCCGACTCTCAAGCTGGATGACCTTGTTGTGGCGATGCGAACGTTCGCCCCGACCGGCCTCGGTGCGTTTCAGTGCCTGATCGTGCCTCGGCAGGATAATCTCGCGGCCGTCCGCGATTTCGTCGCCGAGTCGCAATCACGCGGTTCGCTTTCGAGCGGTGCAGGAACGCGGAACTTTGTCGACCGGATCGAAGAGCTGCTCGGCGAGCAGGATGTCGTGGTCAACGGCGTTCCGCTCGATTCGCGCATCGCTCAAGTGATTGTCGAAGCCGATTATCGGATGAAGCTGATCGGGATCGACGATCTCGAAGCAGGCGGCATTCCGAGCTACTTTGACCTGCTCACCGGCGAAGACGCGGCGAATGAGCCGATGAAGGCGCTGCGTTGGTGGCTGACGGTCAATTACGATTCCGTCATGCACGACGCCGGTCGATCGGTGTTCGAGTTCGTTGGTTCGGCAGTCCGCTGTCAGTCGGAAGACGAATTCATCGCCGAAGACGGCAGCCGCATTCATACGGGACAGGCGGGCGAATACAACCGGGCGTTCGCCGAGCGGTTCACGGCGCTGTACGACGCCCTGTCGGCAGAAGAACCGGTGTTCGCCGATTTACGGAACATCTTCGACCTGTCGATCGCGTCTGCCGTGATTGAGCGGGAAGGTCTCGCCGATCGAGCCGCCTGGGACCGCGGCGTGTTCGCCAACGGCGGAGCCTATGAACCGCTGACTTATGCTTCGCCCAAGACCGTGCCGTCGGCTGTCAATCATCGCGTCTACCCGGGCGGCGAAGTCGTTGTCCAGGCGGCGGGTGGTGTGCAGGGCGACGTCACGAAAATTCTGGCCGATTCATCGATCATGCAGGAATCTGGTCGACTCGCGACGATTCCCCAAGCCGCCGCGGACGACGCCCCGGCTGAGCGGTGGTGGTGGGACGTGAAATAGTTTCCTCGCTCGACTTCAAAGTCAGTTTCAAGCTGATTGCAGCCGCGCCCGGCAGGAAGTGGATCGTTTCGATGACCCGCTCCTTGCCAGTCGCGGCTGCTTTTTTGAAGCCCTAAGAGTCGGGATTGCCGTTCCCTCTCGGGACTTCGTTTTCAACTTGCGACCCTCCACCTAGAATGCGGGCCGATCTATTTCCGTTGTTTAAGTCCCGCACACTTCCGGAACCGGAATGGCCCGTCTGACGCAAGCCGACCTTCGGCAACTGAACGAGACGTTCGAAGAACGCAGCCCACAGGAATTGATCCGCTGGGCCGCGGAGATGTTCGGCGACCGATTGGCAGCGCTTTCCTCCATGCAGCGGGGAGGTAGCGCGCTGTGCCAGATGCTCTCAACACTCGATGTCAAAATTCCGGTGCTGTTTGTGGATACCGGCGTTCTGTTTCAGGAAACCTACGACACTCGCGATCGCATCATCGAGAAATACGGACTCGAGGTGCGGACGCTGATGCCGAAATGGTCGATGGAGAAACAGACACAGGAACACGGCGTGCTGTATTTGTCGGTCGAGGGCCAGCAGCAGTGCTGTCACATGCGGAAGTCAGAACCGCTGCTCGCCGTTTCCGATCAGTTCGATGCGATGATTTCGAGCCTGCGCCGCTCCGACGGCGGAAACCGCTCTCAGCTGCCGATTCTGGCTCTCGACCCGCAAACCAATTGCATTCGGATCAATCCGCTGTCGACCTTCTCGGCGGAGCAATTGAGCGAGTACATCCGCGAGAACGGCGTGATCGTCAATCCGCTGCACGCCCAAGGCTACGCGACGATCGGCTGCAATCGCTGCACGACACCGGTCATGGAGAACGAGCCGGGCCGCGCGGGGCGATGGCGGCATCTCGGGCCGTGGTCGCAATACTGCGGCATCAACCCGACCGACATGATGTCCCCCGATAAACTGTCGATCGATCTCCCACTCGATCTGGTCGATCGCATCCTCGGCCGCGAGACCGATTTCGTCATCTGATGTCGCTCAGGCATTCACCGGATCCGGTGTGGGAGATCCGTCATCGGGAATGTTCGGGATGTCGCTGAGAATATCCATCCCCTTCATATCTTCACTGCAATAATTGTCCCCATACGCGACGACGCTGAGTGTGGCATCTGTTTCCAAGACGACAGCAGCCACCTCTTCCATACATTGAGCTCCGGACCCGCGAACGGCGGAAAGGATTTCGCCTTGAGAGACACGCGTTTCGCGTTGGGCAGACTTCAAAAACTCGCCGCGATAATAAAGCAGAGTCGGTTTCGATCGAATGACCGTCTCCAGCCTTGGAGAGCGAATCAGCCCCCAAGTCACAAGCCACTGGAAGAATAGCAAAGCGCAAATCGCCGTCAGTCCGGTCACGACCGACACGTCTTTCAAGATCAACGTCGAACCGACGAGCGAGCCCATCGCGACGGTCACGATCCAGTCGAAATTGTTCATCTGTGATGTCGTGCGTTTGCCCGCGATGCGGATCATGGCCACGACGGCCAGATAGACGACCGGTGCTGTCGCGATGACAGCAATCAGTGGTTCCCAACCTCCGAACCAATTCATCATGGCATTGTGCTTGTGAAAGTGACTCTCGTTCCGGCAACCGGCTCGGCAACATTGGTCGTTAAGCGACCAACTCGTCGCTACTCAAGCCGTTGATAGCCGATATTTGTTCCGGAGAATCACTGACGCAAAGACGATGCCAACGGCCGGGGCTCCAGTTGCTTGAGGGCCGTTGGTCGCTTTCGATTTTTCGCTTCTAGTCATCCTTCTTCAGATGAAACTCGCCGTAGTAGCCTTTGAGCGATTTAAAGCGGCCGGCGATCTTGCCGTCTTTCAGACCGCCGTACCATTCGTACTTGTCTCCGTCGAGGATGGTTTCCCCCTTGAAGGCCATACCTCCGTCCTGCTCGTTGGCGCTGAAGGTTGCCGGGTAGCGAAACGGTTCGCCTTTGAATTTCCCGGTGAACTCGGCCTTCCACTTCTCGCCATCCTGTTCCAGAAACGTACAGGTCAGGGGGCCGCTGGTGCCGTACTTGAAGTTCTTCCATTGGCCCGTGTACGAGGGCTTGTCGTCAGCCGCAACGCCCACAGACACCGAGCCCGCGGAAAGGATGGCGGCGACGCAAACCGCGGCAAGAACTTCGCGGCAACAAACAATTCGCATCGGTGATTCTCCTCAGAATTCGGAACGGCCCCCCCGTCATCGTAGCAGTTCGATCCGCAGCGGCGCAGCAAATCCAAGTCGCGATTGGATTCAAAATGCCGGAATTGATCTTCTTGGGTGGCTGGGGGCGGCGCTTTCGCCGCCCCCAGAACGCAAACCCTCGAAGTCGGAACTGCTCGGAAATATTCCCGTCGGAAACGAATGTGAAGCCGCGATCACAGCGGGCGCTGTCCATCGCCACCTTCACAAGCAGCAATATCGCCAGTTGATAATCGAACGAAATGGCGAGCTGCGTGATCGTGCGGCTTCCCTGTTCCCGTGCCCCCGCCCTGTCGACTAGAATGATGATCGACGCCCGCGGCTCGCGGCCGCGCCGCATACATGGCTGTTCCGCGACCGACACATTTCTATCGCCTCTCCCCGCCCGCCGTGCCAATCAACCAACCGTCTGCAGCATCGGAAAAGATTCCGAACGGTGACACCGCCGAATCCGGCGGCACGCGGTTTCGCGCGCTGGCGGAAACGTTGGCGGGGCTGGCGATGTCGGTCGTGCTGTTTCGCGCCTTCGAGGTCGAAGGCTATATGATCTCGACGGGGTCGATGGCTCCGACACTGTACGGTTACCACAAGCGGGTCGAATGCCCTTCATGTGGACGATATTTCGCGGTCGGCGTGTCAATCGACGAGAATTCCCCAACCGGTCCGGCAATGGGGTCTGATGACAGTGACGCGAGCGACTCCGATTCGTCGTACGAAGGGGTGATCCGGCTGTCGGATCGTGATCGGGCCGACTGCCCGAACTGCGGGCAGCGTCATATCAATGCCGGGATCGTGCCACGCAATCACGGCGACCAACTTCTCGTACTGAAGAACGCTTACGATTTTCGACATCCCGCGCGGTGGGAGGTCGTCGTCTTTCGCAACCCCGGCGATCCGCAGCAGGCTTACGTAAAGCGGGTCGTCGGTCTGCCGGGCGAGTCGGTGCAGGTGCGTGACGGTGACGTCTACGTCGAAGGCAAGCTGTGTCGCAAGTCGCTCGAATCGCAACGTGGGATGCGGATCAACGTGCATGACACGTCGTTCCTGCCGTTGGGTGATCCCGACTTTCAGTCTCGCTGGACCGCCTCCCGGGGCAGCGGCTGGAGTCCCGCCGAGGGAGGCGGATACCGATTTGAGCTAGCGAAATTAGACGCCGAATCAAATGGCGAACCGACTTATCACTGGATGAGGTATCGGCATCGGATTCGCGCCGGCGGGATGCACCGGACTTCGGCCACGATTCCCAAGAGCGCCGGACCGATCGAGCCGGTCATCAGCGGGCCGCTCATGCCGTTCGACTGGAGCCCGTCGAAGCGGACGCTGACTGTCACCGGGGTGCTCTCAGCCGATTGGGCCGAGCGGATCAAATTATGGAACGGAAGCCCGATCTTTCACGCGACCGTCGACGAACTGCGCCGCAAATCGCACGAAGCCCCGATCACCGATGCTTACGCCTACAACCATGACCCCGCTGGTGTCGGGGTGCGGGACGTCCGCGATCTGATGCTCGTTGCCGATGTGACCCTCTCCCCAAAAGCGGAGATCGCCTTCGAGATCGCCGACGGTCGTGAGCATTTCCGGGTCTTGATCGATGCCGGCGACGGCCGCATGCAATTGGTTTCGACCGAGCGTCCGGGGGAAATTCTGCGGGAGACGACGCTCCGCCCAGATGATTTGACCGGGCCGATTTCGGTCGAGCTGTCGGTGATCGATCGCCAGGTACTCGTGGCACTCGACGGCCAATTGGCCCTGGAGCCGTTGACGTATGCCTCTTCCGAAGAGTACGAACCCGGTCCGTCACCGGTGCGGATCGGGGTGCGCCGCGGAGAAGTGACCATCGATCGGCTGCGACTGTTCCGCGACGTTCATTACACGGCGGGACGGGCCCGCAACGGCATCGACGAACCCTATCAGCTCGGGGACGACGAGTACTTCGTGCTCGGCGATAACAGTCCCGTGTCGCTCGACAGCCGGGCCTGGCCGGAAGGCGCCGTCGCTGGAGATTTGCTGATCGGCAAACCGTTCGTCGTGCACTTGCCATCTCGCCCGGGCACATTGAACTTTGGAAATCGAACGCTCGACGTTCGAATCCCCGACTTCAGCCGCGTAAGATTCGTACGCTGATCGCGGGGATTGATTTCAGTGGCATTGGCAACTCTCGGGTTCGTTGATCGCAGTTCCCTGAGCGATCCAATTTGCACATCGGATCGAACTTCGGTGCGCGATCGAACCTGATGCCTTTCAACGGAGTGACGACGCGATGGCCAAGGCAGCCGCACGAACGAAGTCGAAGGGCGAAAAAACGCCGAGTGCGACTCCGGCACAGAAAAAAGCCAAGCAGAAGAAATCCCGCTCTAAGGACGGGACGCGCGACACGATCGAATCGATCGTGATCGCCTTCATCTTCGCGTTCCTGGTCCGGACGTTCGAAGCTGAAGCCTTCGTGATACCGACCGGCTCGATGGCGGAAACGCTGTTCGGCCGGCACAAAGACATTGAATGTCCTGAGTGCGATTTTCACTTCGAGATCGGTGCGAGCGAGGAATTCGGCCGCAACCAGTTCGAAGGGGTCGTGATCGCACCGAAGCGGATTCAAACGGCGACCTGCCCCAACTGCCGCTATGAGTTCGACGTCAAATCGAATCCGGCGTTCCGCGGCGACCGCATTATCGTCAACAAATTCACCTACGAAGTCGGCAACCCCGATCGATGGGACGTCGTCGTCTTCAAATATCCCGAAGACCCGGAGACGAACTACATCAAACGGCTCGTCGGCCTGCCGGGCGAGACGCTCGAAATCAAGCAGGGCGATCTGTACCGCATCGGCGAAGACGGGCGGGCCGAAATCTTGCGCAAGCAGGCGTATGCCAAAGAGCAAGCGATGCGGTTTGTCGTTTATGACAATAATCTGCCCGCATCGGCACTCAGCGAAGCCGGCTATCCCGAGCGATGGTTCCCCGCCGCCAAAGACGGCGCACCGGGCAACGTGGCCGGTTGGTCGCTCGACGCCGTCGGCTGGGATGCCGACTACGAGAGCCGAACGTTCGCCCTCTCCGGCGACGCGGCAACAGGCGATAAGCCGCGTTGGCTTCGCTACCGGCATTTGCCACCCACCGAACGAGATTGGGAGCGGGTGCTTGCCGGAGAACAACCCGACCCGCAGGCGTCCCTCATTCTTGATTTCTGCGGTTACAACGCGTGGTCGTCTCGGATCAATCAGATCGACAATCAGCGGTATTGGGTCGGCGATCTGGCCGTCTCAGCCTCGTTCGACATCGCCGCGATCGGCGAAAATCCCGAAGTACTGATCGAGCTTGTCGAAGGCGAGCGGCGCTATCGCTGCCGGATCGATCCCTCCACAGGTCTGGCACGCCTGTCGTTTCTCGACGCGCTCAGCGCGGGGGACGATCCGGACGATGAGATGATGCTCGCCGAGGCCGATACGTGGCTCAAAGGCGAGGGGGCCTACGATGTCGTCTTCAGCAACACCGACGATCGGCTCCGGCTGCTCATTAACGGTTCGGAGGTGAAGTTCGGCGCAGCAGCCGAGTATCAGCCTTACGGTGCCTTAGAGGTGCAGCTACCGACAGGGAATGATCTCGCGCCGGTGGGGATCGCCGCGCGGGGGGTCGACCTGACCGTCGGCGACTTAAAAATCGACCGCGACATTTACTACCGAGGCGAATATCTCAACCCGCTGTTCGAGCGGTTCGAACAGGCCGGCGACTTCTTTTTGGAATCGGCGGTGCCCGACGAAGTCCTCAACGACGCCGTGACCGATCCCGAACGATGGGGACGGTTGTACCTCGACAATCTGCTCGCGCTGGCTCAGGCCGTGCCTCCCGAAGTCTACCGCTATGAACTGGGGCCGGATGAGTTCTTAATGCTCGGCGATAATAGCCAGCGATCAAAAGACAGCCGGTTGTGGAGCAACGTCCGCGGGGCGACGCATCGCTACGCCGTACATCGGTCGGCACTTGTCGGCAAAGCGTTCTTCTTCCTGTGGCCCCACGGCTTGCCGATCGGAAACGAGACCGAGGACGGCGTCCCGCAAGGTTGGGCGATCCCCGGCTTGGAGGGGTTCTGCTATCACAAAGTCGTCAAGCGCGGCCCTGACGGCCGCGATTACGTCACGATCGACGAAGACTACCAGCAGTTCGGAGTGCCGTTTATTCCGAACTTCGCCCGGATCTTCCGGCCCATTCGGTAGCAGAAGCGATCGGAACAAAAGAGTTTGCCGCGCCTAAGGGCGCGTCGGGTGGCCGGGGACGGCGCTTTCGCCGCCCCCGGAACGAGCAATCTCAAAGTCGTGACGGCTTCAAGCTGGCACGAATGAGGTCGCGATCTCTGCGAGTCGTTAAGGAGGCACTCACAGCCAACAAATGAGCTGCCCTTACATTCAAACTGACCCCCTCTCCAAAGAATACATGCGCGGATTTTGCGGCGGTGTTCGGGTATGATTTCAGATGAGAACCTGCGGGCGATCGTCCGCATTGGGGTCGACAATCTGCGAAGGAGAATTCGATGAGCATGCATTCCAGCCACGGCATTCGTGCCGTCGCCGTCGCTCTAATGATCAGCGCGGGAGCGTCCTTCTACGCGGCGAGTTCCGAAGCGGGGGGCTATTACTACGCGGCGCCGAGTTACTACTACGGTCCGCCGGTTGTGGTGCAGCGATTCTATGCCCCGCCGGTCACCTATGCCCCGGCGTTCTCGTATTACGAGCCCTACGTTCCGGTCGCCGCTTATCGCCCGCCGGTCTACGAGCCGCTGCCGACCGTGACCCGCTTTTCACCGCGCCGCTACACCGAAAAATATTACGGCCCCTACGGCAAATACGAAGTCAACTATCGCTTCAAGAATGGCTACGTCGAAGTCGACATCGACGATTAATCACGGCGCTGAAGACAAGCCCGAACTGCTGATAGCCCGCAGCGCAAGCAAGGGCGATTCATCTGGTTGCGGGCTCGCAATTCGAACGCCATCACTGACCAATCCACTCCAGTCCGATTTGCCTGAGATCGACGACGTTATATCGGCCGCCGTGATGCACCGAGAGCGCATTCAGCAAGCTGTCAACGTACGTGTTTTCCGCGGTCTTAAAGCGGATGCAGTGGATCGTCGAACCGTGTTCGTTCCAGTTTGAGATCGCCATTAAGTCGTTCCGGTCGAACAGACCGAAGTTTGCATCTGTTAAAAAGAACACGACATCCGGTCGCCTTTTCAAAGCGACACGCAGCGCTGGCATCGGATTCGTGCCTCCAAACGGCAGGACGGCATTAATTTGCTGAGGAAGTTGTTCCTTAAACGATGCCCGCAGAGTTTCAGATCCCTGCGGTGAGGCGACCGCGACGTGTTCGTGGTTGTAAAATACGATGTCATACCGCGAGTCGACGCCGAGCGCGCCGATGGCGCGGATAAGTTCTTTCTTCGCATGGTAGATCGCATTAAAGGTCGACATGCTGCCGGACCGGTCGACGATAAAGGCAAAGTGTTTTCCGTTGGCCTCGATGCCGAAGAAGCTCGTTTTGCTTTTGCCTTTGGCGGCCCCACCCGAACCGGTTGTCCCGCCGGCGTCCCCGACGAGCGATCCGAGATTCACACCCGCGAGCGTCGCTTGCGCACCGACATTCGCAGCAAATGGGGACGACGGGGCGGTCGGCAGAAAGGAATCAGAGGCGACATGCTCGAATGTCTGCTCGAACGTCGGGACCGAAGCCGAAGCGGAATCGGAGACGTCGATCGACACGGCTGTCAGCGGTTCGACCGCCGTGTCGAGAGCCGTCGAGATCACGATCGCTTCCGATGCCGGTGCCAGGTCCCGATGAAAGAAGATCAGGCCGAGCAGCAGTAGCAGCGCTGCGTGCCCCAGGAAGCTGACCGCCAGTCCCTTCCAAGCGGTCGGCAGATAAGAAGCCGACCGCGCCGCAGTCTCGGGATTCGCCGATGCCTCGCCGTGCTGATCGGCGGCATCTCGATACCACCCAGGTCGCGCAGGGACGGTCTGCGGCAAACTTCCGGCCAGCCGGGTTGTGGTGATCAGATTGGTCATGGCTGGCTCTCAATAAGTCGATCCGAGTTGCAGCGGCGCGGAGCATCAGTCTTTGGAAAGTTGCCGGACGTCGATGACGTGGTACCGGCCACCGAAGTGTTTCGAGAACTGCATCAGCTTCTTGTCGACTTCGGTATCCTCACCCGATTTGAAACGGATGCAGTGAATAATTGCCCCACGCTTATTTGCCAGTTCGAGTTTGAACCGATCCAAGCCCGATAGCTCACCGATGTCGCCGTCGGATCATCATTGTAGAACACAATGTGGCAGCTTTCTTCACAGTAATGAACACAGCAAATTATTTCTCGTGTGATTTCATTAAAGATGTTACTATTCGATGTCGGACTGCGCAGGCTCAATTGTCAGCTGTGGCTGCTTTAGAAAGGCCACAAGGTCTGCAATTTCGCCAGGATTTAACAACTTGTCAAATCCGTCAGGCATTAACGAAACGCTGGAATATCGAGCTTCTTCGATATCCTGAAACGCGACCGACTTAACGACCCCTTCCGCAGAAGAAAGGAACATGGTGTCCACCGTCTCCTTCACCAGTAGGCCGGAGACGACGATCCCGTCCTTCGTCAGAACGGTCAAGGTTTCGTGGTAACGCGCAATTGATGCGCTCGGAAAGACAATCGCTTCCAGCAAATCTCGTTCGCTTCTAATTGTACCAATCCTTGTCAAATCCGGCCCCAGCCTGGCGCCCCGCTCGCCTTTGAGATGACAAATAACGCATTTGGATTTCTGTCGATCTTCGAACAGCTTCGCGCCACGTCGTAGATCGCCACGGGGCAGAAACGTGGAGAGTTCGTCGAGGCGTTTCTTCTGTCGGGCGAGTTTCTCTTCGTCCGGCGGCGAGGGTTCCGAAAACTCAATTTCTGGATAGTCACTCGGAACAACACCTCGTTCGTCAACATATCTCATTTTCCGAACCTGACGAGCAGCAGGGTGATTTGCAGGTAGGCCGCGGACTTCCCCGATCTCGTAGAGTGCGTAGATAATTGCATGTTTTGAAAACGGATCGAGTTCGGCGGAGTAGGACGCCAGCAGCGGCTCGACCGCCTTGCTGTCGCCGATTCTGCCGAGAGCCATTGCCGCAAGTCGACGAAGCCGCGCGTCATCATCGGAGATAATGGCGAGAAGTGGCTCTATGGATTCTCGATCGCGCCAAAGTGCAACGCTTTGGATCGCCGCGACGCGCACATCAGAGGCATCCGCATTTAATAACTTCCTAACGGCCAACCGCGCCTGCTGACTTCGGATTCGGTGCAACGACCACACCGCCGGAACGCCAGCGGTGGCCGCTCGCAGCTCGTCGACAACAGGATTCGACGAACCTTCTCCACGGGCCGCTAGCGCGTCGATCGCTCGCTTGACCACTGCGGGTCGCTCATCGGAAAGCCAATTGACTTCGGGAAGACTCCAGTCAAAGTTCAGGCCGCGCGGATCCTTGTGCGGCGCCGTTCCCTTTCTTTGAATTCGATAGATCGCCCCGAGGATATCAGGTTTGGCAATCTTAGAAGTCGGGCAACAGATCATGTACCAGCTGCCCGTATCGGCGACCAGTAAGCTTCCGTCCGCATCCTCGATCACATCAGTCGGATGAAAATCTGACTGATCGCTTTCGATAAGGACACTCGGTTCGGCAGAGTAGGACGAACCGGATATCGATAGCCGATGCCTCGAAACACGACGCGTGTTAAATTCGGCGCAGACAAGGTCATCTTTCCAACCCGCTGCCCGATGACGTGGCATGACGATGCCTGAAGGTGCTGCCGGACCGAGCTGCGCCATAATTGGCAGCAGGCTTCCTGTATTGGGAAGCGGCGCCAGAACTCGTTCATGTTCCTTTCCGTAGGTTCCTCCATAGACGGCATGCAGAATTCCATCACGCCTGCCGGGTTCAGATAAATCGAAGAAAGTTCCGCTGAGAAACCGCTCGCCAGTTTCCCCGAAAGCCAGCCCGACCGGGTTGTTCATGCCGCCGGTAATCACTACTTCCAGTTGGCTGCCATCGGGGCGAGCACGGTAGATGTGGGCGGCGCGTGAATTCAGTGTTTTGCCACCGTCCAGTTCGTGTTCCTGCGGGCCGAACGCGCCTTTGCACCAATAGAAGAATCCGTCTGGTCCCAGATACGGACCGTGCAGGTCGTTTCCGCACCCTTCGATCGACCCTCCGTCGAACCAAACGGATCGCTGATCCGCGACGTGATCGCCATCGGTATCCGACATCTTCCAAATATAGGGCGGTGCCCCCACGTAAATCGCATCGTGGTAAACAAGGATTCCCTCAGGAAATGGCACCCGATCGGCGAACACGGTCGACTTATCAAAAACGCCGTCTCCGTCGATATCTACCAGTCGCAACACCCGGTGCGCGGGGTTCTTCAGTTGTGCCGGGGCCTTATCCGTGTTGCCAGAGCTGTCGGTGACATACAGAACGCCCTCATCGTCGAAGCACATATGAATCGGACGCCTTACCAAAGGCGGTGCGGCCACACGCTTGAGTTCAAAACCACCGGGAATCGTGAAAGTGTGCGGTGCAAAAGTAACCGTTTCAGCACAATCCGATTCTCGATGAATACAGAACAGAGCAAGCGCAGCAAGTAAGCACACGCGGTCGTATCGGAGCATAAGTCGCTATTTACTATTTCGATAATAGACAAGGAACCAATCGGGCCGGCCAATGGGCATCTCACTCTTCACTCATGTAGCGGAACAATCGGTTTGCGAACATTCCACGACTGGACTGAACAGCCAATGCCTGCTGCACCACCTCGTTGAACGAGTGCCACCTCTTTGAATCCGCCTGGCTGTAAACTGTTGAGGGTGTGGTTGCGAACTATTTCTAATTGCCCACCGTCGAGAACGATCCGGGGACTGTCTGGTTGCGAATTGCAGCGTTGTAGAAACCGATGATTGGCCATTACGCCTAGGACATGTGCGCACCTGAGATGCAGTAAAATCCGCCCGCGTACCAGCGAGCGGATGACTCGCGATGATGCGCCGGATCGAAAATCAGTTGAGTCACGTGGGCCGCCAACTCGCACCGCGGTATTGATTTGACCACGTTCGAATTGCCAAAATTTTCCCGACATCACCGCAATTGAGATGACGTCGCCCCACACTAACATGGTGAAACGCAAATCGCGCGAGAATTCGACGGCTGATTTGAAGCTGATTTGAATTCGGTTACATTGTCTTTTGACCAGTATCCCTGCCCAAAGTCGAGATATGTCGCAGATCGCCGACGTGACCTCTTCTGCCGATCCGCTCGACGAAGCCCTGCGGCGCTACTGGGGCTACTCCAGTTTCCGGCCGCTGCAACGGGAATCGATCGACAACGTGATGTCCGATCGTGACTCCGTGGTCGTGCTCCCGACCGGGGGCGGCAAATCGCTGTGTTATCAGGTTCCTGCCGTCTGCAAGGAGGGCATCGCGGTCATCGTTTCGCCGTTGATCTCTCTGATGAAAGATCAGGTCGACGCCCTGACCGCCTGCGGCGTGCCCGCCGCCTGTATCAACAGCACACTCTCGGCGGCCGACCGGCTGGAGGTAGCCGATCGCGTTCGCGATGGCGAATTGAAACTGCTCTACGTCGCCCCCGAGCGGCTCGTCACCGAGCGGATGCTCAACTACCTCGACGATCAAAATGTCTCGCTGTTCGCGATCGACGAAGCACACTGCATCAGTCAGTGGGGTCACGATTTTCGGCCCGAGTACCGACAGCTCCGCGTGCTCAAGGAGCGTTACCCGAACGTCGGCGTCCACGCACTGACGGCGACGGCGTCGGAAAAAGTGCGGCTCGACATCGCCGACCAACTCGGGCTGCCGAAGGCGGAATATGTCGTCGGACATTTCGACCGACCCAACCTGCTGTATCGCGTCACGAGGCGGTCACGGGCTCTTGATCAAATCCGCGAAGTCATCGATCGACACAAGCACGAATCGGGCATCATTTACTGCATCAGCCGGAAGAAGGTCGATGAGACGGCCGCTTCGCTGAAGAGTCTCGGCATCCGCGCGGTGCCGTATCACGCCGGACTGGCTGATGAAGAGCGACATCGGCATCAGGACATGTTTCTGAATGAAGAGGCCGACGTCGTTGTGGCGACCGTCGCCTTTGGGATGGGTATCGACAAGTCGAACGTCCGCTTCGTGATCCACGCGGGTATGCCGAAGAGCCTGGAGCACTATCAGCAGGAGAGCGGTCGGGCCGGACGCGATGGTTTGGAGGCCGACTGCGTGCTGCTGTACTCATCCGCCGATGTGCAGCTGTGGAACCGCTTGATCGATAAGGGCGAAGCCAATGCCGGGGCTCTCGCGTCGCTCGCCGCGATGGAGGGCTTCTGCGAGAGCGCGACGTGCCGGCACCGCGCGATCGTCAACTACTTCGGGCAGGATTTGGAGCACGACAACTGCGGGGCGTGCGACGTTTGCCTGGGTGAGGTTGACCTCGTGGAGGACTCGCTGGTCATCGGGCAGAAGATCGCAAGTTGTGTCGTGCGGCTGGGCCAGCGATTCGGCGGCGACTACACCGCGATGGTGCTGACCGGCTCGAAGTCGGAGAAAATTCTCGCCGCCGAACACGATCAACTCAGTACCTACGGGTTGCTCTCGGAGCATTCCAAGCAGGCGGTACGAGGGTGGGTTGAACAACTCGTCGGGCAACGCTTTCTCGCCAAGACCGGCGAGTACAACACGCTCAGCGTGACGCCGGAGGGGCGGTTGCTTCTGAAAGGCGAAGCCACTCCCAGGTTGCTCAAACCGGCTGAGAAACCGAAACAAAGATCGACCGCCGCGGCCGAGTCGTGGGAGGGTGTCGACCGCGAGCTGTTTGAAGCGCTGCGGGAGGTCCGGTCACAGAAATCCGAAGAGGAGGGCGTACCGCCTTATGTCGTGTTCGCCGACGATGCCCTGCGGGATATGGCTCGCTTAAGGCCGACATCGATTCCCGCCTTCCTGCAGGTCCGCGGTGTCGGTCGCACCAAGGCCGATACCTACGGCGAGGAGTTTCTCGCCGTAATTAAAGAGCAATGCGCTGAGCGACAGTTGCAGACCGACGTCGGCCTGCCCGATGATTTGGAAATGCCGGAGAAGCGCGGGCCGTCAGCCGGCGCGATCGCCGCCTTCGAACTCTTCCGCGACGGTTGCTCGCGAGAAGACGTCGGCGAGCGATGCGGCCGGGCCGCGTCGACCGTCAACGGTTATCTGCTGCAATATATTGAGCACGAAGGTATTGATGACCCGACCCCTTGGGTTTCCGGCGACGCCGTGAGCAAAGTCCTCTCAGCGATCGACGAAGTCGGCGACCGCATGTTAAAGCCGATCTTTCAGCACCTCGACGGCGAGATCACTTACGAAGATATCAAGATCGTTCTCGCCTGCCGGCGGAATATCGATTCGTAGGCGGTGCCGCGAAGACCGCAGTTCGCGGATTGAAACCTCGTCGTCGGTTTTATTTTTCCGGTGTCTTCGCGATCGACTTGGCGACCTTCATGCCGACCCCCGCGGCGATCGTTCCGGCGAGGCCCTCCCCGATGCCGGCGATAAACAGCGATGCGATAAACCCGCCGACCGTAGCCATCGCCGGCCATAAGTAAGGCAGATACGGGCTGCGATCTGACGCGACCGAATGTCCGACGTCCTCTTCGACCGCCGCCCGGGCTTGAGCGAGAAGCTGCTGTGATGTCGGCTCGGTCTCGGAATCGGAGATATAATATCGCAGCGTGGCGAGCAGGCTCCAACCTCGGCACGCTGCCGGTCCGGAGTCGAGATGATTCATCGCAAATTGCTCGAGCAACCGAATGTCTTCCATGCTGATTTCGTGACCCTGCTCGACTTTCGAAATCATGACCCCGACCAAGCGGGCAAAGAACACGTCCGTATAACGGTCTGGCAATTCTTGAATCGTGCTGACCGCTTTGGCCACGCCATCAAATTTCAGTTCCGTGGCAATGAGCTCCCAGTATCCGCGGGACCCGTCATCGCCCGCATTCCATCCCGCACCACCTGCTCCGAATGTCACAACGGCAGTGGAACCGGGATTTTGCCCGGCACTATTTCCCATCGACGGCTCGCGCGACAGAGCGGACGGCACCGTTTCGGCGTTGACCCCGGGCGCCGTTATGTAGACGAGCGAGAGAATCAACCCGGTCAGTGCCCCGAGCAGTGCAAACTTAAATCGAGAAACGGTCATCGTATTTCATCAACGCTGTCGCTTAAGGTCGCTTTAATTCGATCGGAACGTACAACTGCGGCGTCTGTGATTTTTGCTTTAAATCATTGATCGCATTGCCTGACAGGAGCACCACGTCACGGCGAGCTTTTAGTTTCGCGTAGTGCTGCCCGGTCTTAGTTTTGACTTCTGCCAAAATCTCCTTCCAACTCAGGGCCTCGTTTCGATGTCGATGGAGCGCCCCGGCCATCTCGTAGGAGAAAATACCGCCATTCACGACTTGCAGTTGATTCGGGTCATCGAATGACGGCTCAAGATGAGCTCCGATCGCATATTCACCGGCACTCGACGAGATGATGCAGACCGGAATGTCCGCGGGCTGATCAAAGAACAGAGCCTTAAATAGCTTCGAAGGCTCACGCGGAGAGTTCGGGGCGGGGGCCCAGTAAGAGTCATTGCCGATCGCCTGACAGCATTCAAACAGGGCGACTGTCTTACGGGCTTTGGTTTTCTTTAAACGCCGCAGTATCTCTTTAATTAAAACCGGTTTGCCGTCGCCATTGAGCTTGATATAAGGCTGTCGCTGCTGATTGATATAGCCGTGGCCGGCGTACAGCAGCAGGACCGCATCATCCGAATCGGCGGGGATGGCCTCGATGCTATTGAGCAGATGACGTACTGAGAGCGGGCGGTTCGGCAGGTGATGCACCTTCACGCGGGAATCGGGCATTTGCCCCCACGCTTCTCGGTCGAGCAGGGAGATACTCATCTCAACCGCCAGTTCGGATGATTTCGTCGGATCCTTGAGAGGGACCAGAATCAAATCCCCCTCCTCTGCCTGCGCGATCGTCGGGACCGCGCACACGAGCGCTAATACGATGGCGAGCCATTTCATCGATAATTTCCTTTCCTGGTCATCTCGATCGACCGTCGGATGTGAGGGACGTTCGATACCCCGCACTGCACGCCGTGACATCATAACCGAAGATCGACGTTGTTGGTTGGGAATCCACGCTGAGTTCGGAACAATGGCACGCCCGCGGTGGTCTACGTCGTTGCCGCGTCGCAGAACGCGAAGTCGACGCTGCTCATTGCTTTCCTTCATCGATCGCGGGCCTCATCGTTGCCTCACAATCACAGCCACAGCCACGATCACGGACACGGGCATTCGCACGCCCACGCTCACGCGAAAGACCAAAGCGATCTTCGGTTGATCGTTGCCGTCGCCGTCAATTTGGTCCTCGTGCTCGCACAATTGATCGGTGGACTCATCGCCGGGTCGTTATCGCTGATCGCCGACGCGCTGCACAACTTCAATGATGCCGGCTCGCTGGTCATCGCGCTGGTGGCAAGAAGAATCGCGCGGCGACCCGCCGACTCAAAGCGGACGTTCGGATATCGCCGGGCGGAGATGATCGGGGCGTTGATCAATCTTGTCACGTTGATGCTCGTGGCCATCTACCTGATGTACGAGGCGGTGATGCGGTTCGCGGCACAAGAGCCGATTGCGGGCTGGATCGTGGTGATCGTCGCGGGGATCGCCCTGGTGGTCGATGTCGCGACCGCCCTGCTGACTTACGCTCAGAGCAAAGACAGCCTGAACATCCGCGCGGCCTTCATCCACAACGTCTCAGATGCACTCGCGTCGGTCGCAGTCATCATCGCGGGGACGTTGATCCTGCTTTACGACTGGTACTGGATCGACCCGCTCGCCACGCTATTGATCAGCCTCTACATCTTGTGGCACGGCTGGGAGATGTTGCGGCAGACCATCCACATTTTGATGGACAGCGTACCGGCCGACATCGAACTGGGTGATCTCGTGGAAGCCATGCAGGCCGTCGAGCACGTCCGTGGCGTCCACCATATTCATGTCTGGCAGCAAGACGAGCAACACCGGGCACTGGAGGCCCACGTGGTGATCGACGAGTCGAATTTGTTGACATTCGAGGTGACCAAGCAACGACTTAAATCCCTTCTGGAAAACGACTTTCGCATTCAACATTCGACATTGGAATTCGAACTGGCCTCGTCCGATTGCCCGTCGACCGAGCGGATCGTCGGGCACTGAACGTTCCGACTGATTCCCAGCAATGCGGAATCTTCCTCACAAACGGCACGGTTTGCGCATCCTTCCAGACTGCCGCGGTGATCGCGGTCACGGCTCGCGGCCTGAGGCGTTCAAGACTGCCGTGTGGGTAGTTGTGCCGCCGAGCCGTCCCTACCTGTCTGGAGGACTCTTAATGTTGAAAATGACTGTTATTTGTTCCGCCTTGGCGCTGCTGGTCGGAACCGGAGCTGATGCATTTGCCTGCAAGAAGTCTGGCAGCCACTGCAGCAGCTACAGCACGGCGAGCCATCATTGTGGCGGCTCAACAGCCTGCAGTAGTTCCTACAAGCACGCGTCGAGCGACTGCTCGTCCTGCGGCACAGTGTCGCACGAGCATTCGTCAAGCGGATGCTCATCGTGCGGAAGTGCGAGCTACGAATCGCATCATTCGCCCAGCCACTCAAGCGGCAGTTCGTACTGCACCGGACCCGACTGTGCGTCGAACAGCCGGTCGCACCAGTCCAGTCATTCACAGGGCTACGTTCGCGGCGAGCAATATCAGCGACGCACGATCGTCCGCTCTGATGACTCACGCAGCCGCGAAATGGCCGATAGCGGACGCCGCCCCTCGGACGGAGCGGTGATGCACAACGGCCGCCGCGTTTACATCGGAGGAAGCTGGGACGGGAACCAGTATCGCCAGTGGAGCGGTGATCGCCAGAGTGGTCGCGTGACCGCGGGCTTCCGCGGTGGCGATGCTGATCGATTCGGCCAAGACCCCACCGGGGACTTCAGTGGTGCCCGTGACGGCGGAGCCTACGACAACCGCGCCGGTCGCGGTGCCAGCGTCGGCATCCAGATCAACCCGTAGTTTGCGGATGAACTAACGCGTCACAGCCGACGCAAAAACGACCAGCCGCCCTCTCCCAAAGCCGCAAACCGGCCCCGGGAGGGGGCGGTTTTTTTTGTGGGAACGACGGGGGATTCCTGTCGGGTGGCCGGGGATGGCGCTTTCGCCGCCCCCGGAACGCCAATTTTCGAACTTGAGATTGCTACACCAAGGTGCCACCGAACACGCCATCACTGTGAGCGCCGTCGAGGTGCCGTCTACAACCACCAGTTTGAAGTTTCTACTTGTCCGATCTGATTCACGATTAGACAACGCCGCCCGCTTCGCGTTTTGGATGTCGGCGGTAATTCATCTCGACATTTCAGCACTCGGAAAGGACAATTCAACACATATCGATGCGTTATTCTCTTTTCCTATCACGGAGCTGACTGATGTCGAACACACCTGAGAATTTGCCGGAGAAGATTCCCGAAGCCCCGGACGGCGAGGTGAAGTTCGCCACACCGGTTCGCAAACCGCAAAAACCCTTTTGGGAATATCTCTACACGCACAATCCATTTTACGTGATCAGTGCGGTCTTGCTGATCTTCGCGGTGCGCGCGGCATACGGTGAGTTGCAGATCGGCTATATCAACTGCGGCATGCTCATTGGCGTGCTCGCGGTCTACACCATGGTGCTGGCGGCGATTGCCGTCGTGCTGATCCGCTTCGGCAAAGTGTGGGACGATGTCCGCTCGGTCCTGCTACTGTGCCTGTTAATGTTCCTGGCGATATCGGTCGGAGCGGACGACCTGTTCGTGGCGATGGATTCGACCCGCGACGGGGCGAGCCTGATGCTGCTCGGATTTGTCTTTGCGGCTATATTGTCTGAAGCGGTGTTACTGTTTTCGGGAATCCGGCTCGCTGTCGCTTATCGACTGCCATATTACCTGTTCCTGGCGTTGTTCTTTGCGGCCCCTTGGTTACTTGCCCCCAGTGGCGACACGCAGGACGCGCGACTCGTCGAATGGCTGCTGCTGGCATTTCCCACCGCGGCCGGGGCAATCCTGTTGTTATTAATTCCGGCGGTGCGACGAGGCGCTGAAACGGCGCGATCCAGCGGCACGCCTTGGCCATGGCCGTGGTTTCCATGGTCGATCTTCGCCTTTCTCGCCGGCGGAGCCGCCCTGCGCAGCTATGCGCTCTCGCTCACCTTCGGCCCGACCGGCCCGATCTGGAGCATCCATGAAACCGGACGGTCGATCGTACTGGCGACGATCTGGGGATCGTACTTTCTCGTTCCTATGCTCTTCGCCGTCATGGTGCTCATCGCGGAAGCGGGGATCGTTCGCCGAAATACCCGCCTGCTCAACGGCGCCCTGGTGGCCGCTCCCGCACTTGTCGTACTCGCGCTCCCATGGGGGCAGACGGCCGTCTTCGAGTCGTTCTATCTGCATGTGACCGAGACATTCGGGTCGCCCCTGTGGATGGCGGTCATGCTGCTGATCACGCTTTATGGCGTGTGCTGGCTGCGCGGCGTCCGCTGGGCGGGATACGGAGCGGTCGCCGCATTGGGCGTCGCGACCGTAGTGCATCCGACCACAATCGGCTTTGACACACTCGCGGAGCCGAACGCTTACGTGCTGATCGGCCTGGCGACGATTATCGCGGCGGACGGCTTCCGCCGGCTGTCTTCCTGGTCCCTCGCGGCCTCCGCGTTTGTGGCGGTCGGCGCGGTTTACCTGTGGCTCGACGGGACAGAACTCGAAGCCTTTCGGCATTCCATCTGCCTGCACGTGCTGTGGCCGCTGATGATCGCGATCGGCCTTGCCTGTCGGGATTGGCTGGGACGAACTTTCTCGCTCATCGGGGCAGGGCTTTTTCCCGTCGTGACAGGCTTGGTGCTGTTCGCGCCGCAGGTCGAAACAATTCCCGCCGAGTACAAAGTCGGTTACGTGACGGCTTTGCTGATGCTACTGGCAATTGTCGCGGGCGTTCATCGGAGTCCGGTCTTCGCAGGCTCGGCCGCGATTTGTTTGGGAATCGGAGCTTACGAAGGCATCGCCATCGGCTTCCGAATGCTGGCCCAGACCTACGGCTGGATGGCCGTCTCGGCACTGGTCTGGAGCATCGCGGCCCTCATCGGCGCTCTAATCATTAGCAGCCACAAAGCGAAGTGGATTCCGGCAAGAATGTTTTCCCGCTGGCGTGGCCACGCAACCCAACCGTCCGATGCGAGCGGTTCATCTTAACGAAGCTACCGCCCGCAACCTTGACTCCACCCCGTCGACCGGCGAGAACCGGTTGGCGGGGCTTCTTATTGACTCATCGATTTCGAAGAAGGAACCAAGATGAAAGCGATCGCATCACTTGCGGCGGCCTTATTACTGATCGTTTCGCACGCCGCGACCGCTGACGATGCGCCGCAGCGCGAAGAGATCGTCTATAAACATGCCAGTGACTCCGATCTCAAGCTGCATGTCTATCGGCCTGCCGTCGAGGAATCGGATGAGGCGCAGGCACGCCCGGCGATCGTGTTCTTCTTCGGCGGTGGTTGGGCCGGGGGTGACCCCAAGCAGTTCTTTCCGCATTGCGAGCACTTTGCGAAGCGGGGGATCGTCGCGATCAGTGCGGAGTATCGCGTGCACAGTCGGCACCGCGTGAAGCCCGCCAAGTGTCTCGAGGACGCTCGTGATGCCATTCGCTATGTCAGAGACCACGCCGATGAGTGGGGCGTTGATCCGAATCGCATCGTCTCTTCGGGCGGCTCGGCCGGGGGTCATCTCGCGGCGTGCCTCGGCGTTATCGAAGAGCAGGTCCGCGCGGCGGACGTGACGTCTTCAGAGTCGAACGCGATGATCTTGTTTAATCCCGCGCTGATCATCGCCAATGTCGAAGGCGAGGAATTGGATTCACTGGAACGCCACTCCAAGCTCTCCGATCGGTTCGGCGGTCCCGATCAGATGCGGGCCCTGTGTCCCTATCGCCATGTAGGCGAAGATGAACCGCCCACTTTGATCGTCAACGGAATAGACGACCCTTTGACAAAGTTTGAAGGGGCAAGAGCTTTTGCTCAGAAGATGCACGACAACGGTAATCGCTGCGTCGTCGTAGGCTACCCCAAGCAAGTACACGGCTTCTTCAATGCGAACCGGGGCGGTAATACGATGTACAATGCGACGCTCGACGAGGCCGATCGGTTTCTCGTATCGCTGGGGTACCTTCCGCCGAAGCCTGCGAGCCCGAATCTCTCCGACGAACTCGACGCGACCCGAGTCGGCGAGTAATGGTTGCGGCGTTATTAAGATCGCGGCGAATTGTTGATTTAACGTTTGGCAGTGTTGGCAGAATGGGTCGGCGTCCGTCGTTGTAAAAATTCTCTACCAAGAGAAGTATTTCCACGGGCCGCGACCGCTTTGTCCGGCGGGGATTTCTATAAATCCATCGGACTGACTGGCGTTGATGACATCGCCGGAGCCTCGGCTCTCCAGCAGTCTGGCTCCTTGCGGTTCCAATTGCACGAGCCGACCCCAGTGCAGATGCAGCGATTTTTCATCCGCGTTTAATAGACTCGTCGTTAAGACTGGCTCCGGCTTGTTAAAACCTGCCAAATGCTGGAGGTACGCGACGCCGAACCTCCGGCCCGTGTAGAGGACCGAGACCGGATTACCGGGGAGCCCCGCGATCAACGTGCCGTCTTGAACCGCAGTTAACAGCGGCTTGCCGGGGCGAATCGGTAACTTATGAAAAATGATTTCGCCGCCGGCGTTTTTCACCGCTTTGGGTACGAAATCTCGATCACCGACGGAGACGCCGCCGGTCAAAAAAATTGCGTCAAACTCCGACGAGAGTCGCTTTAAGAGGTCGGTCAGCTCTGTCAGCTTATCGGGGGCGTGAATTGGCGTTGCGACATCGAGATAGGGGCGGCTTTGAAACAGTCCCCGCAGCGCGAAGCCATTGGAATCGCGGATCTGCCAGGACTCCGGTTGCTGGTCGATTCGGCACAACTCATCGCCCGTCGTGACGATCGCGACCCGCACTCGGCGGTAAACCGAAAACTCGGCCGCCCCGCACGTTGCGGCCCCGGCGAGAGCTGCGGGTGTGAGAACCGATCCGGCTTGCAGAAAAGAGTGGCCGGACAATCCGTTTTCACCGCGGCGGCGGATGTGGCTGCCGATACGCGGCGGAGCGATGCCGTCTTTCAGCGTGATCGCGGCTTCTGCCTCATGCACGTCTTCGCGCTTAATGACCGTGTCGCATTCCGGCGGAACCGGGGCACCGGTGAAGATGCGGACGGCCGTTCCCGCCTTGCAAGTCGGCGGCGCATGACCTGCCGCCGCTTCGGCAGACACCGGAACGGAACCGGCCGTCAGCTCGTCGATACGCACGGCGAAGCCGTCCATCGCTGAGACATCGCACGCCGGGCTGTCTCGATCGAGCATAAGATCCGTGGCGAGGACTCGACCGCCCGCCTCGGTGATGCGAATCGTTTCGGTGGCGACCGGCCGGAGCCTTGACACCGCCGCGGCGATCGCGTCATCAGGGTTTTGGTATTGAAAATCAGCCATCGACGATCGTGAGGGTTCGAACCCGAGCTGATGAATCGAGAAGTTTGGCAAACTGCATCCGGACCACCGCGCTGTTATACTCGACGTTCCACGCAGAAAAGGAAATGAACCGTGTGATGGGGGACGAGACGCCGAGCGGCATCAACGGATCGCGGGACTTTGCCGCTGCCGCTTCGAGGTGTGTTCCGCGTTTCCCGTAACACTATCAAGAACTCAAAGTGCGACCGATGAGCGAAGCCAGCAAACTGCCGGGGACTTTTCGAGCCTTCTCGACCAAATATCCGAGCATCGTCGCGCAGCATGAGAAAATGGCCGGGGCCGTTGATGCGGTCGGCCCGCTCGACGACAAAACGAAATTCCTCGTGAAGATCGGTATTTCCTTGGGCGCGGGTTTGGAATCGGCCCTCCGGAGCCATGTCCGACGAGCGATGCAGGCGGGGGCCACGCAGGAAGAGATCGAGCAGGCCATTCTCTTGGGGATGAACACGAGGGGATTCCCCGCGACGGTCGCCGCTTGGAGTTGGGCTCAGGTGCAGTTTGATCGCGACCGCAATGACGAGGCGACTCGTGATGAATGATGCGACGGTCGATCGAACACGCCGTGATGTTTTACTCCGCAAATTGCTTCCCCCGGCGTACATTATTGCCGGGGGACGCAGCGCACGATTCGGCTCGGACAAATCACTCGCGGTCCACGATGGAACGCCCAACATCGTTCGCCTGCAGCAACAGCTTGTCGCACTCGGTTGTCCAACGGTCACCGCAGTTGCCCGCGAACCCGATTTCTACGGGTCTTTAGGTATTGAGACGATCGCCGACAACTTCGCTGACTGCGGGCCGATTGCCGGATTGGAGGCCGCACTCACCGATGCGACACAACGACGGCAATCCGACTCAGTATTAATGATCAGTTGCGACCTGCTTCAATTGAAGGCCGCTTGGATCGACGAGCTGCTCAACGAGGCCATTAATACTCCAAAGGCCGGCTCGATCGCGTTTCGGGGCGAGTGGTGGGAACCGTTCCCGGGAATTTATCGCGCGTCGATTCTGCCGAGTGCGCAATCATTGTTAAAAAGTCAGGGTCGCGGCAAATCGCTGCAGGGCCTCTTGAATTCTTCGGATGTCGCCGCGAGAGCACTGGCATTCCCGTCCGACTGGCCGGAGCGACTTTCTTTCAACACTCCTGAAGAATTGGCCTCGGCTGCGAATGCTCATTGATCGATACGGCCGCCGTCACACGAGCTTGCGGGTCAGCGTCACCGACCGCTGCAACCTGCGGTGTACTTATTGCATGCCGGAGGCCACGCCGGACTACCATCCGAGAAGCGAAATTCTCACATTCGAAGAGATCTCGCGAGTGGCGCAGGTTGCGGCTTCGCTGGGCGTCACAAAGGTGCGGCTGACCGGCGGTGAGCCACTCGTCCGAAGCGAGTTACACACACTCGTGCGGATGCTCGATAACATAGAGAACTTAAAAAGCATCGCTTTAACGACCAACGGAACGTTACTGGCCGAGCAGGCACCGCGGCTATATGACGCCGGCCTCCGCAGCATCAATGTCAGCCTTGACGCGCTGAATGAAGCCGACTTCCAGGCGGCGACGCGGCGCCCCGGACTTACTAAGGTATTGGCCGGAATCGATGCGGCCCGCGATCTCGGGATGGTCGTGAAATTAAACGCCATAGCGATGCGCGGTGTTACCGAATCGCAATTAGAATCCTTCGGACTATTTGCGAGGGAAACGGGAATCACGGTCCGCTTCATCGAATTCATGCCGCTCGAGGCCGATCAGTTTTGGAGTGAGCAGCAGGTCCTCGGCGCGGACGAAATCATCACCCGACTCGGCGAAGCGATCCGCCCGCTCGTCCTCTTGAACGAGGACTCGTCGTCCCCCGCCACCCAATATGAATTTAATGACGGCGTCGGCCGCATCGGAATTATCTCTTCGGTGACGAAACCGTTTTGCGGCTCCTGCGATCGCTTTCGGCTGACCGCGGATGGCAAAGTTCGAAGTTGTCTGTTCGGCGACGATTCAGGAGATGTTCGAAAACTATTACGGAACTCCGCTGACGATCAGGCCATCGCGGAATTGCTACGCGAAGTCATCAGTAATAAGAAGGCGGGGCACGGGACCGATGACCTGACGTTCCTGCGGCCACATCGCGCGATGCACTCGATCGGTGGTTGAATCATGACGTGCGACACTTCCTCGACGCTAACGGTTCTGGTCTTCGGACCACAGGCCCGGATGGTGAAAGGCGAAACCTTGATCGTTCCGCATCAGGGCCTGCCGACCACCGCAGGGAGCATTTTGACGAACATCGGCGAGCATTTCCCGCCGTTGCGACCATCCCTGTCTCGCAGCAAGTTGGCCGTAAATCATGAGATCGCCGATGCCGACACGATCATTGACGGCAGTGAAGAACTCGCGCTGATCGGCCTCGTCAGCGGCGGTTAATTGAGTTGCGTGACAACCTCATAAGAGTGAGATCGGATGTATGTCGGAAAGAGCGTCGGAACTTCAAATTAAACTCACGCCCGGCCCGATTGAATGTCACGACCCGTTACGGATTGCCGGAGCGGGGGCGGTTCTCACGTTCGAAGGCATCGTCCGCCCGCATGAAGGAGAGCGGGAAATTGATGGTCTGCTCTACGAAGTCTATGAGCCGATGACCTCTCGCGAATTAAGACGCCTCGCCGAAGAATTAATGGCGACCCATGACATCATCGGCTGCTTTGTCGAACACAGCGTGGGGTTCGTGCCGCACGGGGAGTGCTCGTTCCTGCTGCAAGCGGCCGCAGCCCATCGCCCTAATGCGTTGGCTTTCATCGCAGTCTTTATCGATCGGATGAAGCAGCACGTTCCAATTTGGAAAGTACCGCAATATCGGGGAACGGAAACCGAGTAAACTCTCGGAACATTATTCGCGCGATCATCCGTCTTTGACATCACCGCGAAGCGTTTCGATCGCGTGGGGCAAAATATCGATCACCCCGCCGAGCGTCTCCGTCGCTCCCCGCTCGGAGCCGGGCAACGTAATAATTAAGGTCCCTTTGCGCGTCCCCGCGATGCCGCGTGACAGATACGTCTTCGGCGTGATTGATGCGCACCGCGCTCGCGCCAGTTCCATTAATCCGGCGTGCTCTCGCTCAATGACGGCGGCGGCCGCTTCCGGCGTTACGTCGCGGGGGGCGAGACCTGTCCCGCCGGTCGAGAGGATCAAATCGACCGCCGCTTCGTCATCGCAAAGATCAATCAGCGACCGCTCAATCTGCGCTGCGTCGTCTGGGACGCATCCGGTCCAGACGACCTCCCCGGCGAGTTCACGTCGCACCATCTCGCCCAGCGCCGGGCCGGAGGTGTCAGTCCGTTCGCCGCGGGCGCAGCGATCCGAAACCGTCAGGATGGCCGCACGAATCGGCGGTTGAATTTCTGAATCGTGCTCCGTCGCTTTGCTCTTATCACCCGTGTCGTCGGATACTTCTGCGTGCTCGAAGTCACTCGCAAAGTGATGAGTCCCTGACCGGCCGCCCGACTTTTCAACGACCCGGATGCGTTCAAGCGACATTTCCCGGTCGATGGCTTTTCCCATGTCAATGATCGTCAAACCCGCCACGGACACGGCCGTCAGCGCTTCCATTTCGACACCGGTTTTCGCGGTCGTTGAGACCTCGGCGCGGATGAATAACTGGTCAGCCGCAAATCGAAAGTCGATGCGGACATCCTCCAAAGGGAGTTGGTGGCACAGTGGAACGAGATCAAAGGTTTTTTTGGCCGCACCGATGCCGGCCAACCTCGCCGTCTCGATGACCGGTCCTTTCGGCATCCGATTTTCCGAGAACGCGATGAGCGTTTCCGGCGCGGCCCGGACAATCCCTTCGGCAATCGCGCGGCGGGCCGTGACGGGCTTGTCGCCCACGTCCACCATGTTGACCCCGCTCGAGGCATCGACATGAGTCAGTTTTTGTTCGTTCATGGGTCGTTCCGCGGCACCGTCGTTTCGACTCTCTCACCTCATCGAACCAGAGCATAGCTCTGCGAACGTGGCCGCCATACTGATCGCCCGAGCTTGAATCGGACATCGCGAAGTGCCCGCGGGTTGAATCTCTCACGGGGCCAGTTACCCTCTACGAGATTCGCCTCCGCCGCGCCAAACGGTACGGGGAGCCGTCTCCCCCTGACGCCGAACCGACGACCCTCGTCCGCGAGTGCTTCGCTCAGGACCGAGGGTCATTTTCTATGTTTTGACTGCTGTCGAGAGACTTGCGCCGCTATGCCCAAACGAGACGACCTCCACAAAATTCTGATCATCGGGTCCGGGCCGATCGTCATCGGGCAGGCATGTGAGTTCGACTACTCCGGGGTTCAGGCGTGTAAAGCGCTGAAAGAAGAGGGTTACGAGGTCGTGCTGGTCAACAGCAACCCGGCGACCATCATGACCGACCCCAACACGGCCGATCGAACCTACATCGAGCCGATCACTTGGGAGTACGTCGCCGAGATTCTGAAGAAAGAACGCCCCGACGCCGTGCTGCCTACGTTAGGGGGACAAACGGGACTCAACACGGCGATGGACCTCGCCCGGCGGGGAATTCTCGACCAGCTCGGGATCGAACTGATCGGCGCCCGCGAAGAAGTCATCAAGAAGGCCGAGGAACGCGAACTCTTCAAGCAAGCGATGGTCAAGATCGGCCTCGACGTGCCGCGCTCGGCTACGGTCCACGATATGGACGAAGCCCGGTCGGCGGTCCGCGAGGTGGGGCTGCCGGTGATCATCCGCGCGAGTTTCACGCTCGGCGGGGCGGGGGGCGGCATCGCCTACAACCGCGAAGAATTCGAGGAGATGGTCCGCCGCGGGCTGAAGCTTTCTCCGGTGAGCGAAGTGCTGCTCGAAGAGTCGATCCTCGGCTGGAAAGAGTACGAGATGGAGGTGATGCGCGATTGCAAAGACAATTGCGTCATCATTTGTGCGATCGAGAACCTCGACCCGATGGGCGTCCACACCGGCGACTCCATCACCGTCGCCCCGGCTCAGACGCTGACCGACAAAGAATATCAGCGGATGCGGGATGCGACCTTCGCCTGCATGCGCGAGATCGGCGTCGAGACCGGCGGCTCCAACGTGCAGTTCGCGATCGATCCCGACAGCGGTCGGATGGTGATCATCGAGATGAACCCGCGTGTCTCGCGGAGTTCGGCCCTCGCCTCGAAAGCGACCGGTTTTCCAATCGCCAAGATCGCCGCCAAGCTCGCCGTGGGGTATCGGCTCGATGAGATTCCCAACGACATCACCCGCGAGACGCTCGCCTGCTTCGAGCCGACGATCGATTACGTCGTCACAAAAATCCCCCGCTGGACCTTCGAGAAATTCGCCGAGGCGGACCCCACGCTGACGGTGCAGATGAAATCGGTCGGCGAAACGATGGCGATCGGCCGAACCTTTAAAGAGTCGTTGCAGAAGGCGCTGCGGGGCTTGGAGACCGGCCACTTCGGCCTCGGCGGCGGCAAGAAAGACCTCTGGGGCACGGCGAAGCAACCGCTGCCGGAAGAGATTAAGAGAAAACTGTCGGTGCCGAACTGCGATCGCATCTTCTATATCCGCTATGCGATGAAGGGCGGCATGACGGTTGAAGAGATTCATGAATTAACCGACATCGATCCGTGGTTCCTCGACAATCTCGAACAGATCGTGCAGATCGAGGACGAGATTCGCAGCATCGGTCGGTTGGAGGACGCCACACCCGAGTTAATCCGAAAAGCAAAGCGGGCCGGTTTCTCCGACATGCAACTCGCCCTGTGGTGGGGCTCGACCGAGCTTGAGGTTCGGCGCAACCGCCGAGAACAACACGGCATCGAAGCAACCTTTAAACAGGTCGATACCTGTGCGGCCGAATTCGAAGCATTTACGCCTTATTACTATTCAACCTATGAAAGCGAAGACGAAACGCCACCGCGAAAGTCGGCCGAGGAGGGAAGGTCGAAGATGGAAGGGGGCGACCCCGACGTCGCCGCATCGGCATTGCATCCGTCGGTTTCGAACCGCGTTCTAAAGCGTGAAGAGATTCCGGGCGTGACGCTCAACTCTCGACTCTCGACACTCGAACGCGAAGCGCAGCCTCGCATCATGATTCTCGGTGGCGGTCCGAACCGGATCGGCCAGGGAATTGAGTTCGACTACTGCTGCTGTCAGGCCTCATTCGCACTTCGCGAACTCGGCGTCGAAAGCATCATGGTCAACTCCAATCCGGAGACGGTCTCGACCGACTATGACACGTCCGACCTTCTATTCTTCGAACCATTAACTCTCGAAGACGTTCTTAATATCTGCGACCGGCTCGATCCGGACGGGGTGATCGTCCAATTCGGCGGGCAGACGCCGTTAAATCTGGCGCGCGGACTTGAGCAGGCCGGGATTAATATCATCGGCACATCGCCCGAAATGATCGACGCGGCCGAAGACCGGGAACGGTTCCAACAGATGCTGTATCGGGTCGGTTTAAAGCAGCCGCCGAACGGCACCGCTACCAATACCGAAGGCGCTCGCAGCGCCGCAGAGCGAATCGGCTTTCCCGTCCTCGTGCGGCCCAGCTATGTTCTGGGAGGCCGGGCGATGGAGATCTGCTACTCGGAAGAAGAGATTGCCCGCTATATGGACGAAGCGGTCGACGCGTCGCCTGATCGTCCCGTCTTAATTGATAAATTTCTGGAAGACGCGATCGAAGTCGACGTCGATGCGGTTTGCGACGGCGAAACGACGGTCGTCGGCGGGGTGATGGAGCATATCGAAGAAGCCGGCGTTCACTCGGGCGACTCCGCCTGTGCCCTGCCGCCGCATTCATTGACTCAGTCGGTCATCGATGAAATTAAGGTCGCGACCCGAAAGATGGCTGAGGAACTGCAGGTCCGCGGATTAATGAATGTGCAGTTCGCGGTAAAAAAAGGCGAGAGGCCAGAGTCGAGTGGCGAGAGTCAGTTCGAAGTCTTCGTTTTGGAAGTGAACCCCCGGGCCTCGCGGACGGTGCCGTTCGTGAGCAAAGCGACGGCGCGGCCCTTTGCGAAAGTTGCGGCGAAGGTGATGGCAGGGGTGTCGCTCGCCGAACAGAACATCGACGGCGAGATCATCCCCCCTTATTACTCGGTCAAAGAAGCGGTCTTCCCGTTCCAGCGGTTCAGCGGCGTCGACATCATCCTCGGCCCGGAGATGCGTTCCACCGGTGAAGTCATGGGAATCGACGAATCGTTCCCGATGGCCTACGCCAAGAGCCAGATCGGGGCGGGGACGTCGCTGCCGACCGAGGGCACGGTCTTCATCAGTATGGCGAAGAACCACAAGCAGGCAATGATCGAACCGGCCCGTCGGCTGCGGCAACTCGGTCTTAAGATCATCTCGACCGCCGGCACCGCGGCGTTACTTCGCGAAAACGGCATCGAGGTCGAAACCGTTAAGAAGGTTCAGGAAGGCCGGCCGAACCTGCTCGACTTCATGGCCAACGGCGACGTGCAATTCGTCTTTAATACGCCGTCGGGCCGCGGCAGCCGCACGGACGAAGGCCGTATCCGTTCCGCCGCGGTTGCCTACGGCGTCCCCTGCGTCACGACCATCCCCGGCTGCATCGCGGTTGTCGACGCTTTAGAAGCCCTGCACGCCGACCCCCAACCCCGGGTCAAACCGATCCAGGAATGGGCGGAAATGCTGCCGTCTTAAATATGCTTTCGACAAGCCGCACTTCCTGAGAAGTGCGGATCGAACGCAGTGACGTGCCGCATCGGCTTGTTGGAGGCTCGACCCGCGTTCGATCCGCGGTTCACAGGAACCGCGGCTTGTGATCGTAATTTGACTTCCGGTGCCTGGAGCGTGCCGCCCCCGCAGGGCAAGGCTCGCTCTGTTCTTACACAGACCACAATCCGGCTCCCCTACCGGCTGTCGCCGACGCGACCAGTGCAAGAACGAAGCGAGTTCCCAGATACGGGGGCGAGACGCACCCCGGCACCCAAATTCGACGGAGCCGCGCAACCATCTTCCCAAGGGTAGAGGAACACACGGTGCGCACCGCCTCTGTTCGCCCCGCCGGTGGGTGCAGTCACTTGGCTGCAGCTTCCCATGCGGCGGATGTTGCCGCGGCAAGACTGCCGGGCGCGCGTCCGATTTTTTTTAGAGCTGTCGGCTATCGGCTGTCAGCGATCAGTAAGACACGGGTAGCCCGGCCTTTCATGGCCGGGTGCCGACAGGCACAAGATGCCGCTCGAAAACATTAAGAAAGAATTGGAGGCCGACACCGAAAGGAAATTAATAAATCCCGAGTGGCACGGACACCGTCCGTGCGGCGCAGCCGCAAGAGCATTCAGCTACCGACCACAACTAAAATTTGATGCCTGATCAGCAGGGAAATCTAAACGTGAGTGCTCTAGTCGCTTCGCGACCCGGACGATGTCCGGGCCACACTTGAATTGGGTAGGCGTTGATCCAATCTCCGAGTGGCACGGACACCGTCCGTGCGGCGCAGCCGCCAGAGCATGCAGCTGCCGACCACAATTAACATTGGACGCCGGACTGGCAGGGAGATCTCAACCTGAGTGCTCTTGTCGCTTCGCGACCCGGCCACAATTGGCCTGGCTACCCCTGTTGCATTGCCGGTCCGGCTGATGACTGCGTCTTAATCGCTTGTCGGTAACCACACGCGAAATCGAGTCCCTTTGCCCGGTTCGCTTTCGCACTCGATCGTGCCGCCGTGGGCGGCGACGATGCGGGCGACGGTCGGCAGGCCCAGCCCGCTGCCTTCGGGTTTGGTAGAAACGAACGGTTCGAACATCCGGTCGCGGGTCGCCTCGTCGATGCCGGGGCCGTTGTCGATCACGAATAATTCGATGCCATCCATGCCGAGCCGCGTGATGAGTTCCAACGTTCCCCCATCCGGCATCGCCTGAGAGGCGTTTAAAGCCAGATTCAGGAGCATCTGATTAATCAACGTCGGGTCGACTTCAACCGACGGCAGCGACTGGTCGAGGTGAGGCCGAAGATCAAGACCGGCCCGCTCGGCCCGCGGACGAAAGTATTCGACGAAGTCGCCCACCACCGAGCTGAGATCGCCCGGCTGCAATTGCGGCTGCCCGGCATGGGCGAAGTCGAGAAACGCCTTCAGAATATGATCGAGCTGACCACACTCGCCGCGAATTTTCTTAACCCGTTCCAGCAGCCGATGGTCACGCGAGTCGCCCGGCGGGCTCAGTTCTTCGGCGAGAATCTCGAGGTGCAGGCCCATTGTCGAGAGGGGATTTCGCAACTCATGGGCGAAACCTCCGGCGAGCGCCGCGATCTCGTGATAGCGAGATCGCAGCTCCTCGGTCGCGTCGACGGTCTTCTGCTCGGCAGCCACGGTATGCCCTCAAAACTCGGTCCGATCTTAATAACGAAATTAAGATCGACTTCGGATGAAGCGAGGCGCTTCCGTGCGAATCGGGAGGAATTATTCCTCCTCGTCGTCTCCGCCGTCGCCGTCCGACTCTTCTTCCATCACGGCCTTGCGAGACAGCTTCACGCGGTTTTGCTCATCGACCGCGATGACTTTGACACGCAGTTTATCGCCGACTTTGCAGATGTCGGTGACGTTCTTCACGAACCCGTCGGAGAGTTCGCTGATGTGACACAGCCCGTCTTTGCCCGGAGCGATTTCGACGAAGGCTCCGAAGTCTTTAATGCTGCTGACGGTGCCTTCGTAGATGCGGCCGACCTTAATTTCTTCGGTGAGGGCTTCAACACGGGCGAGGGCCGCCTCGGCTGCTTCGCCGTTGTTGGCGGCGATCGTGACAGTGCCGTCATCTTCAACGTCGAGCGTTGCGCCCGACTCTTCCTGAATGGCGCGAATGGTCTTGCCACCCGGGCCGATGAGCAGGCCGATCTTTTCGGGGTCGATCTTAATTTGCAGCAGCCGCGGGGCGAAGGAGGAGATTTCGCCGCGGGGCCGGCGAATCGCCGAGAGCATCACGCGAAGCAATTCGATGCGGGCCTTGCGGGCCTGCACGAGCGTGTCTTTGATGATCTGCTCGGAGATGCCGTCGATCTTAAGATCGAGCTGAATCCCGGTGATGCCCTTTTGCGTACCGGCGACCTTGAAGTCCATGTCGCCGAAGTGGTCTTCATCCCCCATGATGTCGGTCAGGAGGGTGTACTTGTCGTTCGACTCTTTCACGATTCCGATCGAGATACCCGCGACCGGCTGCAGAATCGGCACGCCGGCATCCATCAAACCGAGCGTGGCGGCACAGACGCTCGCCATCGAGCTGGAGCCGTTCGATTCGGTGATGTCAGAGATGCAGCGGATCGTGTAGGGAAATTTCTCGGCCTTCGGGATGACCGGAAAAACGCTGCGTTCGGCAAGAACGCCGTGCCCGATTTCCCGACGCCCCGGCCCACGGATAGGGCGAACTTCACCGACCGAATAGGACGGGAAGTAATAGTGCAGCATGAACCGCTCAGCCGATTCGCCGAACAAGCCATCGACGCGTTGTTGATCGCGTGAGGTGCCCAGCGTGACGGTCATCATCGATTGCGTTTCGCCGCGGGTGAACAGCGCCGACCCGTGCACGCGGGGCAGAAGGCTGACGCGACTGTCGACGGCGCGGAGGTCGTCCGGCGATCGGCCATCGAGACGTTTGCCTTCGAGCAACAGGTCACGCACGACCTTGGCTTCGAGCTTGTAGAAGGCTTCTTTGAACTGCGCCTTGGTGTTGCCGTCCGAGGTCTCTTCGGCATCTTCCGGGAAGAGTTCCGAAACGAGACCGTCTTTGATTTCCGAGACTTTGTCGGCCCGCTCCTGCTTGTTGCCGGAGGTCTTCGCCTCTTTCACCTTGTCGTACGCTTTCTCCTGCAGCGTACTGGTGAAAGGATTCTCAGGCGGCCCTTCGAACTTCGTCGGCTCAATTCCGACAGCCTTCATCAGGTCGAACTGCAATTCGCACAGTTCGACGCACGATTCGTGGGCGAACATGATCGCCTCGGCCATCTCCGCTTCGGGAAGCTGGTTGGCAAAGCCCTCGATCATCAAGACCGATTCTTTGCTGCCTGCGACGGTGAGATCGAGGTCGCTGCCCATCATCTCTTCGTGCGTCGGGAAGAGCACGAGTTCGCCGTCGACCCGTCCGACACGAACCGAGGAAATCGGCCCGCCGAACGGCACTTCTTCGGCAATCATCAAAGCGGTGCTGGCCCCGGTCGCACACAGCGGCGACGGGTCGTTCTCGCCATCCGACGAGAGCACGTTGGCCTGAACTTGAATCTCGTCTTTGTAACCTTTGGGGAACAGCGGACGCAGCGGCCGGTCGGTGACGCGGGCGGTCAGAATTTCTCGCGTGGTCGGGCGACCTTCGCGCTTCAGAAACCCACCAGCGAACTTACCTGCGGCAGCGAGACGCTCGCGATAATCGACCTGCAGGGGGAAGAAATCGATGCCCGGCCGCGGCGGGCCGTGCTGGGCGGCGACAAACAGGACGGTGTCGCCGAATTGAACGAGGACGGCACCACTGGCCTGCTTGGCGATCTCGCCGGTGGTCAGTTTGAAGGTGCGGCCGCCGATTTCACGTTCGACGGAGACGGGCTGCGGAAACGGGCTTTGATCACTCACGAATTTACTTTCTTCGCCGACAAACGCCGCCTCACCCCCGGGCAACACATTCTTCCGGGGTCACAATCAAAAGGCGGCGGGGGACAATGACAACCGACACGATCGCGATGCGCCGAGCGCATCGCGAACACAACAAAAAATCGACGCTCGCCCCAATGCCAGGCTCAAAGCCACTAGCGACGGAGCGAAAGGCTGTCGATCAGCGACCGGTACGTTTCCGGCGCGGTCCGGTGAAGATAATTGAGCAAGCGACGCCGGCGGCTGACCAATTGGAGCAAACCACGTCGGCTCGAATGGTCCTTCTGATGGGTCCGCAAATGTTCCGTCAGCGCCTTAATTCGGTGCGAAAGCACAGCGACCTGCACCTCAGACGAGCCCGTGTCGGACTCGCTCTGCCGGTACTCTCCGATCACTTCTTGTTTCTTTTCTCTGGTGATCGACATGCAAACCCTCTGAATTCGGCCGAACCCCGGCCACAACTTTTCCCAATTGTCTTCGCGTCAAGGCGGTACTGTAGCAACCACGACGTAAGATGCAACGCAACGGGGAGAACAGACGCTGGAGAGCGGGGGAGTCGGGGGAATTGGCGGCCCGGCAATGAATCGGCCGGGTGCCGACAGGCACAAGATGCTGCTCGAGCCGATTCCAAACAAAATCAGCCGTTCCCCTTACTCGGAAGGTTTTCGAACGGCATCTTGTCGCTGCGCGACCCGGCGGGCCACCCGTTTCGGACTTACCCGGCACCGATCAGGGGCGACAGGTCTTCGCCATCGATCTGCAAGCTGACGATTTTTGCGGAAGGTTCGGCTTGCTTCACCGCTGTGATCGCGATTTGCACCGCTTGTCCGAACGAAGTCGCCTCGACCGTACATCCGATTTCCGGTCGACTGTTCCTGATTCCAGGCGTCAGATCAAAGTCGCTCGATTCATACAAACGATCCGCAAAGTTGTCGGACATCACGTCGAATCCATCGACAATCAGGTCAAATGTGTAGGTATTCATTACACGCCCCCGACTCTCTCGCTCTCCCACCTCCCATCACGCCTCGCGCACAATCACGCGATTCCCTTCCACGCCGACGACCTCGACTTCGGCATCCGCGTCGATGTAGCCGCCGTCGCTGACCACGTCGACGTAGTCGCCTTCGATCAGGGCCTTTCCGCTTGGCCGCAGCGTCGTGGCGGCTTTGCCGGTGCGACCGATCAGCGACATCAGACTATCGGGGCCGACCGTGAGGCTCGGGTCGAGTCGCGGCTCGTTGACGTCGGCTAGTTCGGCACCGGGCGGAGCCAGAATCATAGCGCGGAACAGCGGGATGTGCGGCAGGAACCGACTCGTGACCATTCCTATGAGAATCGTCGTGGCGAGCGCCGCCCCGAGCCAGCCGACGTTGTTTGCCATTTGATTGAAGTCGGAGCCCGGTTCGATGTTGCCGAATGTCTGCGTCGCCATGACCAGCGATCCGAGAATGAGCAGTCCCCCCGACACCCCGAACACACCGAACCCGGGGATCACGAAAAATTCCATCGCCAGACACGCGATGCCGAGGCCGAACAGCACGACCTCCAACCAATCAGCCGTCCCTCCAAGGAACCGCGCCCAGAAGAACAGCGAGAAACACAGTGCCGACAGAATGCCCAGCAGCCCCGTTAGAAAGTGGAGCTCCAGATAAATGAGAATGATTCCAAGCCCGACCAACACCGCCATGGCGAAGTCGGTATTCAGAATAAAGACGAGCGTATCGAGCCAAGTCCGCTCCAACGCCCGCAACGGCATGTCGGGCGGCAGACCGAGCCGCAGCCGCAATTCATCCTGATCGGCGACGGGAGGCTCGGCGATCTTCAACGTGTGTGCCTCTTCGGCACCGACCGTCAGAAGGTTGTCCTCGCGGGACGACTCCACGACTTCCTGCTTAATCCATTCCCCAGCAGCATTGTGAATTTGCGCCTCGGTCATGTACCACTCGCGGCCAGTTTCGGCATTCTCAACGCGATAGACGAGCAGGTCTTTATCCGCCATCGCCATCGCGACGGCTTCGGGCCGCCCCTTCATTTCGGCCAGTTCCGCGAGGATCTTTCTCAGGAAGCTGAGGACCTTCTCGGGAGCACGCTCGAACTGCTGATTCTCACCGACTTCGATCGGCCCGGCATCGCCGATCGTCGCGCCGGGATGCAGATAGATTTCGTCACATCCGAGCGAAATGATTGCCGCCCCGCTTAAAGCCTCATCAGGCACATACGCGACGGTCCGCACACCTTCGTCTTCAAGGTCGGCAATGCGATAGGCGATGTCCTTACTCTGCTGCAAATAGCCGCCCGGGGAGTCAATCTCGAAGATAATCAGATTAACGCCACGGGCGACCGATCGATCGATTTGCCGGCCGATAAACTCGGCGAGAATCGGCTCAATCACCCCGGCGATCTTGATGTAGGCGACCTTTGGCTTCCCCCCGGCAGTCGGGTCGGGACGCAATGCGCTGGAGGGCAGGCCGTACAGCTCCGCCACCTGCGTCCGGTCCGACGCCGTCTGAGTGATCAGAATATCGAGCGCCCGGGCTCGCCGACCGGTGAAGCGGCCGATCGCCCCGGCGTCTTTGAGCGTCTCGACGTCGGAGACGATCGCATCGGTATCTTCCTGCAGCCGTTTAAGTTCTTCGAGTGTCACAACCCGCGACTCGACCGAGTCGCCTTTGCCGAGCTTGATCTTGAGCACGGTCTCGGCCGGGTCGCCCATCCCCGCGACTAAAGCGCGGTTGACCCGCGGATTGTGCCGGCCGTCCACAAGATTCATCACGAATTGCAAATCAGCTTGTGGCATCACGCCGCCGCGACCGAGATCGCCCAGCGAGGCATCGGGATGCATCACGATTTCATTGCAGGCCAGCGCGAGGGCCGCGTTGTTGCCGTTGACCTCTTCGGGGATCCAGGCGATCGTGCGGACGTCGGCGATCTCCGCGGAGGTCAAGAACGCGGCGAGGTCATAGACCGCACCGAATCGGCTCGATCCCGAGTGAATCTCCAGCACCAGGATCGCCTTATCGTCCCGTCCGGCGGCATCCTGCTGCAGCCGCAGCGCGACGTTGCGGACCCGTCCGGCCGCGGTGGCGTCAATCGCCCCGGGCAGAATGACGACCTGTGCCGGTGTGACCGACGCCGCCTGTCCGGAGTCGGTATCAAGTTCGGCATCCGGAGCGGCCTCCTGACCGATGGCGGACGATTGCCAAAGGCTTGCCGTCAGCATCAAACCGATGAACGTTGAAATCGGAATTCGCACTGTTCGATCTCTGCTGAATCTCGGGCCGAATATTCACTCAGGAAACGCACCGCAGACGACCACGGCTCACATCGGGTCAGGAAATTATACCGCCGCGGAAATTTGGAGGTCAAAAAACCTAAATGATTCGCGGATAACATCCCCGCGACAAGCCGCGCACGAAGTAAGCGGATCGAGGTCACGTTGTCGTTTGATCCGCTTACTTCGTGCGCGGCTTGTTGTGTGTGGGCCTTGTCGGCCAGGGGCAGGATTCGTTGCGATCACCCGGCACCGGGACGCACCGCATCATCCGGGATCGACTTCTCAACGACCGCCGCCCCGATACTGTCGCCGAACACGTTCACCGCCGTGCGGAAGCGATCGAGCAGCCAGTCGACCGAGAGGATCAGCCCGATATATTCGACCGGCAGCCCGACGGCGTTGAGCACGATCACCATCGTAAACAGCCCGGCCTCCGGAATCCCCGCCGCTCCGATCGCCGCAAGCGTTGCCGTGACCGCCACAATGATCTGACTTTGCAGCGTGAGCACGAAGGTCGGATCACCGGCCGCCACAGCTTGGGCAATGAAAATCGCCGCCGCGGCTTCGTACAGCGCGGTGCCGTCCATGTTAATGGTCGCCCCGATCGGCACGACGAATTCGACCGACTTCGCCGACACGCCCGCCTTTTGGGTGGCGGTCTCCATTGTGACCGGCAATGTCGCCGAACTACTCGCGGTTGAGAACGCCGTCAGGAGCGCCTGGGACATCTGGTACATGAACACGTACGGATTCTTCCGCGTGCAGATCCAGTAGATCGCCGGCAGCGTGACAAAGGCGTGAATGCCCAAGCCGATCAGAACGGTCGCCATGAACCCACCGATCTGCTGCAACTCATCGCCGAGCCGTCCTTCGAGCTGGGCCTCACCGAATCGCGATGCGACCAGGCAGAAGATGCCCAGCGGCGCCACATTCATCAGCAGCATTACGAACGCGAGCAGCGCGTGATTCGTCTGGTCGATGAGCTGAGTCAGCGAATCGACCCGCTCGCCGAGGGTCGTCAGCATTGCGGCGAAGATCAGACTGAAGCCGATCAGCGGCAACAAATCCATCTTGACCGCGGACTCGAACAGATTTTCGGTGAAGAGCATCGTGAGCAGATTTGCGAAGATCGCTCCGAGTCCGTCCTGCTTTTTGATCTCCCGCAAGCGGTTTTGACTGGCCGCCAGTTCGGCTTCCATTTGGGCGATTTCATCCGCCGGCCCGTCTTCGCCCAATTCATCAAGGGCGGCGTTATATTTCGTGATTTCTTCTTCGAGGCGCTGACGCTCCTGCTGCCGCAATCGCGCCTCGGCCGTCAGGTCTTTCTTGTCGGCCTCCTGTTCGGCCTTGGCCTTCTGCTCTTCGGAGATGTTCCCGCCGGGGTAGATGATGTTGACGCAGATCAGTCCCACGATCACCGCGAGCACCGTCGTGGAGAGGTAGTACGTGATCGCGTACAGGCCCGGCCGACCGAGTTTGCGGACGTCGCCCAGCCCGAGGATGCCGCTCATCACGCTGGTGACCACGAGCGGGACCACAATCATTTTCAGCAGCGACAGGAAAATCTCGCCACCCACGGCGGTCATACTCGCCGCCTCCGGGGCGACGAACGCGGCCGTGACGGCGGCGATAATCCCGATCAGAATGTAGAGCGTGAGCCGATTGCCCGAGTGAGCCTTCTTCTGTGATTCGGTCGGCGATTCCGGCGGACTCGCGGCCTGCCCGCTACTGCCGATGTCTGCTGTCGGCGCCCCTTCGTCCGGTCGGTCTTCGTTCGCGGCATCACTCATGGAGATCACTCATCGATTTCGGCACCGGTCGTCCGTCCCGGCCAATCGCGGGCGGGCGGAAGGGCAACATCTCTTACGGGGAATTCGGATCGTAAGGGCACGGCGTAGTCCGTGTCATCCGTAGGAGGAGGGCGACATCGTTCTCAGGAACTGGCGGCCGCTTTGCAAAGTCCCGAAACACCACCGTGGCCGAACGCGATCGTTTCGTTACAAGCGGAGCAGGCCGCGCGACCGGACCCGGCTTGACCGCGATTCCCGGAAGAAGCGAGTGTTGTGCCGTGTCGAGACACAATTTCGACTCACGTTGTCAGTGTCGGCTGCCATCCCCACGCGCTCAGCGTCTCGAATAATCGTTGCCCAATGCCCCTCGCGAGCCCCCCCGAAAATCGAGTCACACTCCCCCTGTCGCGACTGCGGACCGGAGTGAAGCTCCCCGTCCACATTTACGACCCGCGCGGCAACGGCGAGACGCTGCTGCTCAAGCGCGGCGCCCTGATGACCAAGGCCGCGCTGAGCAAACTCAGTGCGCGCGGCATCGACAGCGTCAGCGTCGATGCCCGCCACGCGAACGACCTCGTCAACAGCCCCCGAAAAACGCCGGCTCGCAGACCGGTCGAGAAACCTCAGCCCAAGAACTTCGGCGGACGAAAATTTGACGCCGATGCCTTCGCGCATGCGGTGCAGCGGTCGAAAGGTCGCACATCTCCAGAGTTGGAAACCGAATTCGGTGACAACATGCGGGCCGCTGAATCGCGGGTCGAGCAACTCTTTGCCGATACAAATCGAAACGGCAAACTCGCGGGCCGCACCGCTGTCGAGGTCACCGGGCAGACGCTCGACCAGCTCGCCGCCGATTTTGACCTGTTCGTCCGCAAAGCGATCGAAGGACTCGGCGGCCAGAAGTCGGGGATTGGAAACCACCATCACGGCAATCGCACGTCGCAATTAGCAATCTCGATGGGGACCGTCGCCGGACTGAGCCGTGAGAAACTGATGAACCTCGGGCTCGGCTGCTTGCTCGCCACGCTGGGCGAATCATCCCTGCGGCATCAGGTTCAAAAGCACCCGCGAAAGTTAACTTCGATCGAGTTCCTCGAAATCACGAAGATCCCCGGCAAGACCTTCGATCTGCTCGAACAGGTCCGCGACATCCCCGCCGACGCCCGGAACGTCGCGTACCAAATCCGAGAACGCTGGGATGGCAGCGGTTACCCTCGCAACAAACAAGGCGAGCAGATCAATCGGCTGGCCCGCATCGCGATGGTCGCCGAAGCGTTCGTGGCCCTTGTTTCCGACCGGCCTCATCGCCCGGCCTATAACGCTTTTCAAGCGATTCGACTTGTCCTGCAGGACACTGCCGTCGGGAAATTCGAAGCCGACTCGTCCCGATTATTGCTCGAAGTCCTCTCGGCCTTCCCGGTCGGCTCGGTCGTTCTGCTCAGTGATGGCCGAATCGGTCGCGTGGTGAGCACCAATGAATCCAACTATGTCCGCCCCGTCCTCGAATTAGCCACGGACGAAGCATCGGACCCGGCGGACATCAAATGGACCGGCGAAATCATCGACCTGGCCGATCAACCGGACACCAAGATCGTCGATTCGATCGCTTGCTGAAACACGCAACGCCAGCAAACGGCACGCTCGCAGCCTCGGCCCCGAACGGCTTAGCCGCCGAAGTCGTCGAAGGCGATATTTTCTGGCTCAACGCCAAGGTCATCGAGCATCTTAAGGACGGCCTGAAGCATCATCGGCGGCCCGCAGATGTAATACTCGATATCTTCCGGCGCCGAGTGATTGGCGAGGTATTCATCGAGCAGCACCTTGTGGATGAAGCCCTTGTAGCCCGTCCAGTTGTCTTCCGGCAGCGGATCAGAGAGCGCGATGTTCAGCTTAAAGTTCGGGAACTCTTCTTCGAGCTTTTTGAACTCATCAATATAGAATAATTCTCGGGTGCTGCGACCGCCGTACCAGTAAGTGATCTTCCGACCCGATTCCGCCTGCCCCTTGAGCAATTCAAAGATGTGCGAGCGAAGCGGGGCCATTCCGGCACCACCGCCGATGTAGACCATCTCGGCCTCGGTGTCCTTAATGAAGAACTCACCGTAAGGGCCGGAAATCGTGCACTTATCGCCCGGCTTAAGATCGAAGATGTAAGAGCTGACCTTACCCGGCGGCGTGCCTTCCGGCGCTCGCGGCGGGGGCGAAGCGATTCGGACGTTGAGCATGATAATGCCCTTTTCGCCCGGGTAATTCGCCATCGAGTACGCCCGGAAGACGGTCTCGTCGACCTTCGAATGGTACCGCCACAGATCGAACTTGTCCCAGTCTTCGCGGAAGTGTTCTTCGACGTCGAACGTCTTATAGTCGAGTTCGTGCGGCGGCACTTCAATCTGAATGAATCCGCCCGCCTTGAAGTCGACGTCTTCTCCTTCGGGCAACTCAAGCGTGAGTTCTTTAATAAACGTCGCGACGTTGTGATTGCTGCGGACGGTACAGTCCCACTTCTTCGTTTCGAAGACCTCTTCGGGGACTTCGATCTTCATATCTTGCTTAACGGCGACCTGGCACGACAACCGGCAGCCTTCCTTCGCGTCGCCCTTATTAATATGCCCTTTCTCGGTCGGCAAAATATCGCCGCCGCCTTCAAAGACTTTCACTTTGCACTGGGCACAGGTGCCCCCGCCGCCGCAGGCCGAGGAGACGAAGATTCCGTTGTCGGCGAGGGCTCCGAGCAGTTTCCCACCGGCCGGCACCGAGAGAGTTTTCTGCTCGTTGACATCGATCGAGACGTTGCCCGTTGAGACGAGCTGACTGCGAGCCGTCAGGATCACGACCACGAGGGCCAATACGATCCCGGTGAAGAATAGCACGCCGAGCAGAATGACGAAGAATCCGGTCATGATTTAATCCGGGCGATGTTCGCCGCGTCGAATGATTTCCTGTGAGCCGTGATCAAAACTTTCGAACCGCCTTCATTATAGTCAGACGGTGCTGATTGCCGACGCCTCAGAGCTGAATTCCGGAGAACGACATGAAGGCCAAAGCCATCAAGCCGACCGTGATGAACGTGATCCCCAAACCGCGCAGTGGCGGCGGGACATCACTATATTTCAATTTCTCGCGAATACCGGCCAGCGCGACAATCGCGAGGGCCCAGCCCACGCCAGAGCCGAAGCCGAACACGACGCTGTCTGCAAAATCATAGTCGCGTTCGACCATGAAGAGCGTCCCCCCTAGGATCGCGCAGTTCACCGTAATCAACGGGAGAAAAATACCCAGCGCGTTGTAGAGCGGTGGGAAGAAGCGATCGAGCGTCATCTCCAGAATCTGCACCATCGCCGCGATCACGCCGATGTAACTGATCAAGCCCAAGAACGTGAGGTCGAGGTCCCCGTATTTGAACTCTTTCTCCGCCGACTCTGATTCGACAACGGTCGGAACCGCCGACTCGGTCAACCCGCCAGCCGCGTCATTGCCGGCGGCCGAACCACCGATGTTCGCCGCGTCCAGTTGGTTTGGCTCCGCCTCCGTATCGATCGGAGCTGAGTCCATCCAAGCCAACGCCCCGGGCTTGAGCAGGCCCTGAAAAATCAGGTTGTTCGCCGGCACGGTGATCGTCTGGATCACGATCACAGCGATGCCAAGCCCGATCGCCGTCTTCACGTTCTTCGAGACGGCCAGAAAGGTGCACATCCCAAGGAAGAACGCCAGCGCGAGGTTCTCGACGAACACCGCTTTCATAAACAGCGAGAGATAGTGTTCAATCATAATGACGCACTTGGCTGTAAGGTTTCCGCAAATATTTTCGGACGCTGACAGCCGGACGCTGACAGCCGACAGCTCTTAATTTTCTGCTTCAATTTGATCGGGCTTAAAGTACCGCACGACCCAGATGAAGATTCCGATGATAAAGAACGCACTCGGCGGCAGGAGCATCAACCCGTTGGGCGTGTACCAGCCGCCGTCGGTCGTCTTTTCCATCAAGGTGATGCCGAACAGCGAACCGCTGCCGAATAACTCGCGGAAGAAGCCGACAATCATCAGCACGACCCCGTAGCCGAAGCCGTTCCCGACGCCGTCGAGGAAGCTGATGAAAGGCCCGTTCTTCATCGCGAAGCCTTCGGCGCGGCCCATCACGATGCAATTCGTGATGATCAATCCGACGAACACCGACAACTGCTTGGCGATGTCGGGCAGAAACGCCCGGAGGATCTGATCGACCACGATCACCAAGCTGGCGATGATGGTCATCTGCACGATGATCCGGATGCTGCCGGGGATGTAGTCGCGAATAAATGCGACCGCAGCTCCGGAGCAGCCCGTCACGGCGATCACGGCGATCGACATCACGAGAGATGTCTCGAGCTTGGTCGTCACCGCGAGCGCACTACAGATGCCGAGGATCTGCAGGCCGATCGGGTTGTTATTGAAGACCGGGTCGAACAGCACCGACATCGGTTTCGGTTCAGCCATTGTCTCTTTGCCGGTTCGGGTTCAATCCGCGTCGGAGTCTTCCGACACGCAAAGTGGAATAGCGTCTCAGTTCCGCTCAACAGATTAGTTCCGCTCAACAGATTAGTTCCGCTCAACGGGCAGACTCGCGGTCTGCGACTTCTGATCAGGATCGAGCGACTCAAGGTAATTGCGAAATCCGTATTTGCTCAGCCAGAAATTGACCATCGACTGCACGCCGTTGGATGTAATCGTGGCCCCCGCGAGGGCATCGATATGCGACTCGCCTGAGCCACCTTTATCGACGGAAATCTGCGGGTCCCAATCGCTATTGTAAGCGACTTTGCCGTCCCATTGCTTTTTCCATTTCTCGTTTTCGACTTCGCCACCCAGGCCCGGCGTCTCGCCCTGCTCGTAGTAGGTGATTCCGTTGATCACATACCGCTCCGAGGGGTCCGACTTCGAGGGATCGAACTTCAGTGCCAGAAAGCCGTACATCGTCGACCACAGGCCTTTTCCGCGGATCGGAAGCACGATCTGCTCGATCGACTCGTCTTCCCCTTCGGCCTTGATCAGATAGATTTCGGCAAAACGCACTTCGCGCGGGATCGGATATCCGAACTCGCGTCGGGCAGATTCGTCGACGGCGACCGTCAGATCTTCGCTGCGCTCCGCGGCCCGCTGGTCGTACTCAGCGGGGACGGTGATTTCTTCGCCATCGCTTTCGACGGTTTCGCCCTCTTCAACCGGCTTACCGGTTTCGAGATCAATGATCTCGGGCCGGACACGCGCCTTGTAGACCTCGGTGATCGTCTCATTGGCGACATCCGACTCGACCAACCCGGCTGCCAACAGAACGTTCTTCTGTTTTTCGCGCAGCTTGTTTGCCTCTTGGAAGCTCTTGAGGCCGACCGCGGCGGTCGAAACGACAAGCGAGCAAACCAAGCACAGCAGTGCGGATACCCGGAACACATTACCGACGGAGTTACGCGACACGGGCCAGCCTCCTCTGAATGTTGGCCTGCACGACGAAGTAGTCGATGAGCGGGGCGAAGACGTTACCGAACAGAATGGCCAGCATAATCCCCTCGGGATAGGCCGGATTGATCACACGGATCAGAGCCGTCATGAACCCGATCAAAATACCGTACCACCAGCGACCGGTATTGGTCATCGAGGCCGAGACCGGATCGGTCGCCATATAAACCGCACCGAAGGCGAAGCCACCGATCACCAAGTGATACCACGGCGGTATTTGGAACATCGCGTTCGTCTCGCTGCCGATCAGCCAGAGCGGCAACGTCGTCGCGACGAGACCGATCACGCAGCCGAGCATGATTCGCCAGGAACCGATTCCGACACCGATCAAAATCGCCGCCCCGATCAGACAGGCGAGGGCACTGGTCGAACCGATGCAGCCGGGGATCGTGCCAATAAAGGATGAGAACCAGTCAAACGACCCGGCTCCCATGCCGGAGTACCAATTCTGATAATCGGTGAGGGTCGACCCGCCGTTCGCCCCGAGCCAGGTCAGCATCGTGGCGGAAGACCAGCCATCGACCGTGGCGAAGGTCCCATCCGGCTGTCGGACGATTTGGCTGGCGGCGTTCCAAACCTTGTCGCCGATGACTTCGCCCGGATAAGCGAAATACAGGAACGCTCGGCTCGTCAGGGCAATGTTGAGGAAGTTCTTTCCGGTTCCCCCGAAGATTTCCTTGCCGATCACCACCCCAAATATGATGCCTAACGCGACCTGCCAGAGCGGAATCGTCGCCGGCAGCGTCAGCGGATAGAGCATGCTCGTGACGAGAAAGCCTTCGTTGATTTCGTGCCCGCGAAGTACGGCGAAGATCGCCTCGCACGTGCCCCCGGCAATCAGCGTGATGATATAGATCGGAAGGAACCAGACGGCCCCCTGAATAATGCAGGCCAGCGGGTTATCTGGCGAGTAACCGATGCCGAGCAGTTCGATAATCCAGTAGTGCCAATCGGACCCGGTAACCGACGACACGTTGTAGAGCCCGCCTTCGGTCTCCTCATACGTGATGGTCGTCCCTTCGGGCGCGGCTGCCTGAAACGCCGGGGCGTCGTGCTGCAGGGCAATATTGGCTTGATAGCCGGTGTTCCACAGGCCGAACAGGATCGCAGGCATCAGCGCCACGATCACCAACGACATCATCCGTTTCAGGTCAATGCCGTCGCGGACGTGGCTGCCGGTCGAGGTCACTTCGCCCGGGGTATACAGGAATGTGTCCCCGGCTTCGTACAGGGGATACAACATCTCGAGCTTGCCCCCCTTTTTGAACAGGGGTTCGACAGAGTCGAGAGCCTTTCGCAATGGTTTCATCAGTGATTCGTCTCTCGGAATCGCCTGAGGCTGGTGAGTCTAAGGGCAGAAATTATTGGCTTGGGCGGGCGGAAGATCAGCCTTCGCGCTCGATCTGCGTCAATTGGTCACGAAGTAGCGGGCCGTACTCCGTTTTGCCGGGATCGACGAACGTGCAAAGCGCGACGTCTTCTTCGTCCAACTCCAACGCACCGAGCAATTGGGCCTGCTCCGTATCGCCGGTGATCAGTGCCCGCAGAAAGAAAGTGGCCTCAATATCGAGCGGCATGACGTCTTCGTACATCCCGATCGGCACCATCGCCCGCGGGCTGCCGTGGGTTGAGGTCGTCATGGCGTATTTCTTTTCGGGCACGGCAGAGGATGCGAATATCCGGCGGATCGAGAACTGTTCGAACCCCGGACCCTGCCAGCCGAGGAACTCTCTGTGATGCCCCTCTTCGAGCGCCGAAACCTGCACGTGATATCGACCGAGGAAGCCGTCCTCTTCGCGATACTTCCGACCGTTGAAGACCGAACCGGAGAGCAGCCGAACGTCGTCGCTGCTGCTCAATTCCCCTTCGGTGATCTCCGCCAAATTAGCTCCGACGGGCACCCTCAGCAGCCGAGGCTCTTTCACCACCGGCCCCCCGAAGGCGACGATTCGCTCGGCCGGCAATTCACCGGTGGCGAAGAATCGCCCGATATCGAGCACGTCCGAGTAGTTCAGGTACCAGACCTTTTTCTTTTCGCTGACCGGATCGAGAAAGTGAATGTGCGTGCCAACCAACCCCGCCGGGTGCGGCCCATCGAACTCGCCGACGCGGACGAAATCAAAATCACGCCCCGGCAGTTCAGAGCCGGGCCGGTTGCAGAGGTAGACCGGGCCGTCGGTCAGATGACGCAGGACCTGCAAGCCGTAGCGAAATTCGTCCGGTCGCTCTTTAATCAGCGGAACGGGATCGGCTGCGAGCGGATTGGTGTCGATCGCCGTCACGAAGATCGAATGCGGCACGACCGCCGGATCGGCCACTTTGCTGAAGGGTCGACTGCGAAGGGCCGGCCAGAGCCCGCATTCGAGCAGGGCATCGCGGACCGTCTCACGGCCGAGCGTGGTCAGATCCGAATCGGCGTATGACTGATACTTAACCTGCTCTTCGCCGTCGATCTCGATGATGACCGACTGAAAGGCCCGCTTCGCCCCCCGATTGACGGCGATGACCTTACCGCAGGCGGGCGAGGTATATCGAACCCCCTCGGTCTTCTTATCATCGAACAGGAGCTGGCCACGCTTAACGGCATCGCCTTCAGCGACGGCCATTGTCGGCTTCATACCGACGTAGTCGCCACCGACGATCGCGGCCGTCTTGCAGGTCTTCTGTTCGATCCGCGACTGATCGGGTGCGCCGAGCAGCGGCAGGTTCAATCCCTTGGAAATCTTCACCATGACAGCCGTCTATATCCCGAGTGCAAGCGGAGCAGACTTCCCGCGCACAGGTTAGCTTTGGTGTTGCGTGCTTCCAACTGAACGCCGACCGAACCGGGACCGCTTTGCGGAGGGCGCGGGGCGACTGACAGCACGTCAAGAATTCTCACGTCGACCGACCGGGAATCAAAGGGTATTTCATGCGGCAAGATGACGCATGAAGTTCGTTGATCTATTGGTTCGTGCGACGGCGTCGACTTCCGGACAAAGACGATCTTGATTGAACCGAAGCTCATTCGGATTGTCTCGGTCTTGCAATGACGTCCGATCCGCGAGATCAGATACTTCTCAAGGATGTTCTACGATGTTCTACATGCACCGCGTCACAACTTTTAGGGTCTTGCCAAGCTTGTTCATCGGCTAAGGCGTTGCCAATTCGCAAACCTCGCAAACAACCTCTCTCGTTTTCCGGCGAGCAAGCGATCGTGCTTGACACTCTGAGTCTTGAAACCGATGATTTAGTCAGACATAACGCCCTTGGCCGTACGCGAGTCTCCAAGATCAAGGATTCGCCGATCCCAAGGGCATTCTTTTTATGAAAACGGCTTTGCTGATCGACGGCGAGTTTTTCTTACGTCGAGTTCGAAAGGTTTATGGCGGGGTGACTGCCCAGGAGGCAGCTCATTTTGTTCGAGAGCACGCGACTGGCCACCTGCGACGCCAGCAACGCAAACCGGGCCGGCTCTATCGAATTTTCTTCTACGACTGTCCGCCACTAGCGAAAAAAGTGCATCATCCGATATCGGGTCGGTCGCTCGATTTTTCCAAGACCGACGTGTTTCGATTTCGGACTGATCTTCATCGCGAACTCCTCAAGCTGCGGAAGGTCGCTCTGCGCCGAGGGTTCATCGACGAGAAGCATGGAAGCTGGATTCTCCGCAAAGGTGCTCTCAAAAGCCTCCTGAAGAAAGAGCGAAAGTTCGAAGAGCTCACGGACGATGACTTCTGCTTCGACGTGCGTCAAAAGGGCGTCGACATGCGAATCGGTTTGGATATCGCTTCACTTTCGCTGAAACAACAGGTCGACCAGATCATCCTCATCGCGGGTGACAGCGATTTCGTGCCGGCAGCGAAAATGGCGCGTCGAGAGGGGATTGATTTTATTCTCGACCCGATGTTTGCTCCCATCCGGCCCGACCTCAACGAACACATCGACGGGTTACAGTCGGTTTGCCCAAATCCTCGACAATCGGCTCCTGAGGATAAAACGGAGATTCAGGAGAACGGCACAACGGATCGATCCGAAAATTGATCGGATCCTTTTTAAGCGCAGACAATTCCGTGCATCGCTACGGCTTCAAATCGAATTTGCAACCGGTGCCTGACCTTGACGCCCCGACGTTTTCCGCACGCTCGACAGCGTGCGTTCCAGGAACGGACCGACGGTCGATGCCAATTTCGGAAGTTCCTTCGGGATCAGGAACGCGTCGTGGCCGTAGGGGCTGTCGAATTCGAGGAACGTGACGTCCCGACCGGCTTTGAGCAATGCCCGCACGAGGTCGCGGCTCTGCGACGTCGGGAAGAGCCAGTCGGTCGTGAAGGACGCGACGAGAAAGCGGGCCGACGTTTTTCGAAACGCGTCGGTCAGTGAGCCGTAGTCGTGGGCGAGATCGAAGTAGTCCATCGCCCGCGTCAGGTAGAGGTAGCTGTTGGCGTCGAATCGCTCGACGAACCGCTTCCCCTGATAGTGCAGGTAGCTTTCGACCTGGAACTCGGTCTCCTTCGTCAGGTCATAGGCGAAATGATCGCTGTGCTGCAGACGTCGACCGAACTTCTGCTCGATCGACGACTCCGAGAGGTAGGTGATGTGGGCGATCATCCGGGCGAGGGCGAGGCCGTACTGCGGCTTCTCCCCGCCGTAATAATTACCGCTGTTGAATTTCGGGTCGGCGAGGATCGCCCTTCGACCGACGGTGTTAAACGCGATCCCCTGCGCCGCGAGTTTGGCAGCCGAGGCGAGCACGACGCCCGATTCGAGCATATCGGGATAGCGAGCCGCCCATTCGAGTAACTGCATTCCGCCCAGACTGCCCCCGACGATTGAGAGCAGCTTGTCGACGCCGAGCGATCGCACCAGCTCGGCGTGAACCGTCACCATGTCGCCGATGGTCAAGAACGGGAAGCTCAATCCCCAAGGCTCGTCGGTCGCGGGGTTGATGCTGCCCGGTCCGGTCGTGCCCTGACAGCCTCCGAAGACATTCGCGCAGATGACGTAATACTGATCGGTGTCGATTCCGCGGCCGGGACCGACGAACCGGTGCCACCAGCCCGCCTTTTTCTCATCGAGCGAATGGCGTCCCGCCGCGTGCGCATCACCGGTCAGGGCATGGCACAGAAACACCGCGTTGTCCCGCTCGGGGGACAGTTCGCCGTACGTCTCATAGGCGACGGTGATCGGTCCGATGCGGTCCCCGGAGGCCGTCTTGAGCGGTTCGTTCTCGAACAGTGTGATATGTCGCGTTTCAACCAGTCCGACCTCCGCACCGGAAGCCGGGGCAGCGGGGGGGCCGTCCTGCGTTTCGATGTCGGCGGTCGTCTGATCGGTGGCCATAGAGTATCAGTGCGGCAACGGTGAGAGCGTTCGGGCAGAGCATCATACCGGCCATCCCGGTGACGGGCGAACCGACCTCGGTCAGCCGTCACGACCGATCATCGCGGCGCTAAGCGAATATCCCGTCAGTGTCGCGGGTTCCGGCGGCGATCCTTGCGAATACGCAGGCGTTGTGCGTCTGAGAGCCGCGACAGATAGCAGGAAACTGCTCTAAGCGTTCGGCACGGTCAATGACTGGCCCGAGTCCTCTGGTCCGAGCCCTATCAAATAGGGGACCGCGGCTTTCGCCCAATGTTCCGGCGACGAGTTCGACGTCGTGTCATCCATGACCGTTCGCAGCATGTCGGTATCGACGACACCGGGCGACAGCGGCACGGCCGCCATCCCGGCGGGAAGTTCCAACGCAATCGCTTTCGTCAGTCCTTCGATCGCGAATTTCGACGCGTTATACGCGGAGACATCCGCGCCCGCCGATCGACCCCAGCCCGAACTGAGATTCACGACGACACCGCTCCCTCGGTCGATCAATGCCGGGAGAAAGACCCGAGCCACGTTCGCCACACCTTTGATATTGATGTCGATCACCCGGTCGAACTCGTCAGCCGGAATCTCGTGAAACGGGGCCGGCGAATTGATGATCGCCGCGTTGTTGATCAGCAGGTCCGGACAACCGACCTCAGCCAGCACTCGCTCAGACCACTTTCGCACCGCGTCCCGGTCCGTGACGTCGACCGCCTCGAAATAATGCGGCGAACCGAATTGATCCGAAAGTTCGCGAATGTGTTGTTCGGATCGCCCGCAACCGGCGACGGTCCATCCACGGCTTTGGAATTCCTTAACCATCGCGGCACCGAGGCCGCGGGTCGCTCCGGTGATCACTACCAGTTTCATACCGATATCCTTCGCGGATCGGGTTGCATGATACTCGCCCGTCAATACTTGCTGGTTAACGGTCGCGTCGTGAGACGCTAAACTCGGTCACAGTCCGTTCGAGATCAATCCACAGAGATCAATCCGCCGTTGCGAACCGAGGAGATCACATGTTTGGTTGGTTGCGAATCGTCCCCAACATCCCGCTGATGGCGGGTTCGACGGTTGCCGTCTGCACCGCCTTGGCGGTGCCCTCGGCCGCGTCGGGGCAGCACACCGACGAATCGCTTGATCGAATTCGTGAAAAGATCCGAGCCGGGGACGCCCTCTTGGTCGATGTGCGAGAGAAATCGGAGTGGGAGTCGGGCCACCTCGAACACGCCATCTTCGTACCGCTGAGCGAACTGGCCAAACGCGTTGGCGACGAACAATACCGCGACGCCCTGCGAGAAAAACTCTCTGAGAAAAAAGTTCTCTACACGCACTGCCGCTCGGGCGGGCGATGCGTCATCGCCGCGGAGCCGCTCCGCCGGCTCGGGTATGAGGTCCGACCGCTCAAGCCCGGGTTCAAAGCACTGGTGGAGTCGGGATTCGAACCGGCCGGTCTCGAGCCGGAAGAGCAATAGGTTCCCCGCGTTGCCGAGCGGTCGCGAAGCCAGCTCGGTGAACTGAAAAGACTTCATCTTCATTTACACGCGAACACAAGCAACCGGTCAGCATGAGCCTCGAAACGATTCCGATCGCCTGCGACAATTGCGGGGCGACTCTCGACGTCGGCCCGGCGTCGAACTACGCCACCTGTGCCCACTGCGGGTCCAAGCTCGCCATCCGCCGCACCGAATCGGCCACTTACACTGAACTGCTGGAACGATTGGAAAGTCGAACGGAGCGGATCGAACAGCGGCTCGACGAGTTTGGACAGCTCAGCTCCGTCGAGCAGCTCGACCGCGAGTGGCAGATGGAGCGCGAGAATTTCATGATCACGGGAAAAAATGGGCATCGGCAAGTCCCGACCAAAGGCATGTCGGTGGTCGGGGGCGTGTTCGTCACCTGTTTCGGCATCTTCTGGACGGTGATGGCATTGGCCATTACGGGGGGAATGGCGGCCGTCGGTAGCGGGGCGGGTTTGGGGTTGTTGAGCATCATCCCGCTGATCTTTCCGCTGTTCGGCGTCGCGTTCACGATCGGCGGGATTGTGATTTCGATACACGCCTATCGAAAAGCGGAGGAATATGAAAAAGCGGAGAATCGTTACAAACAGAGGCGACGAGAGCTTGTGACACAGTAGGCTGGAGGGAGTCGGGCGACACCGGAGGTCACGCAAACGCGGGCGCGCCACTTCGGCACGCTCGCTCAATTAAACGAAGCGCTTCTGGATGAGCCTCGCACCGGAGTGTTGCCATGGAATCGATCACGCTACCTTGCAACGAATGCGGCCAGTCGCTGCGTGTCCCGGTCGTCGCGAAGTTTCTGCGCTGCAATAGCTGCGGCGCTCATTTGAGAGTGCGGCGAGAAGCGGATGTGACGATCGCGGAGTCGGTCGACGAGTCGGGAGCCGGACGCGGAAATCCGGCCTCAGCCATGATCAACGGTGCAGGGCGGGAATCGCCAGCGGGGGAAGCGGCTCCAGTCGATACGCATACCGATCAGGCTTCAAATCCGGTGGCCTCCCGATTCCATGCGGGGGGCCCGGTGGCGACAGCCGACATCCAGCCACCCGCGTCGGTCGTTTCGCAAGTCCCCGATCCGCAGCAACCCGCCTTCGCGCCGCGGGTCGACAAGGAAATTTGGAGGGAAGCCCTGATCGCACTCGACAACGATTGGGATGTCGAAATGCAATCGCTCGGCGGTCTTGACGTCTCTGACAGCAGCTTGGGCGGCCGATCGATTCTTGCGATCTGGGGTATCTGGGCCTTCTTCAGTGCGCTGGCGATCGGAATCGGGTTCTATCTGTTCTCAGGGTTCGGAGTTGTCGCGATTGCAATTTCGGTGCTGCTGGCGATCGCTCTGGCGACCTGGCTGCAACAGGCCTCCGCGGCATGGAACGAGTCGGATCACTTTCGGACGGCTGAGAAACGGTATCAGCAGCGACGAGAGATCCTGCTCTCAAAGCTTAATACCCCATAGCGCAGATGGACGAGGCGTCTGCCGCAATTCCGCCAACGCATCAAAAAGTGTTTGACTAACTGGACGACCCTCGGTAGCGTGGACGAGTTGCGCCTGCGTTGCATTGACGCAGAGCCGCGCCATTTCTTCTCGTCGCTCGACGGGCCGACTCGCATTCGCGTCTTCAATTGGAGGTCTGACCGATGATGCATTCATTGACTGCACGCAACATCATGGTGACTCGGCTCGTCACCCTGAAAGCCGGGATGGATGTCTATGCGGCGATCGCGACGTTGCTGAAGCACCGCATCTCGGGGGCACCGGTGCTCGACGAGAACGGCGATTACATCGGCGTCTTCTCGGAAAAATGCAGCATGCGGGTCATTTTGGACGCCGCTTGCGAATCGCTGCCGCAGGCGATCATCGACCCCTTCATCGATCGACACGCCAAGACGGTCGATCCGGACACCGACATCCTTTCAATCGCGCAGATGTTCGAAGAAATGCCCTGTCGTCGCCTGCCCGTACTCGAAGACGGGAAGGTCGTCGGTCAGGTCAGTCGACGCGATCTGCTCCGCTCAGTGCATGACATGCTGCTCGTCGCACCGGCGGGGCGGGACTCCGACCTGCTTTATCTGAGTTCGTTGATGGATCGCAACGATTCGCCGATCTCGTAGTTCTTGACGCAACACTACTATTGGGCCCAACTGGGCCTAACGCGCTGACCAAACGAACAAAGACGCATCCGAGCGGATGCGTCTTTGTGTTTTGTAGCCCAGTCAGTTCGATCGATAGCGGCTTGATCAGTTGCGTCTCGGCCCGACGCCCGCGGCGATCGGGTTTGCCCGCATGTAAGCCCGCGCGATGTTCGGGTGAAACTTCTCGGCGTCCTGAAATCCCTTGATGTTCGCGACAATATTGCCGCGAGGATCGACGATCACCGTGGAAGGGTACGCCTTGATTTCCAACTCTTTCATCAATTCCGGGTGCTCATCGGCATCGACGACCAGCGGCACAAAGCGCGTTGATACGAGGTCGGCAACGTCCTGATCGGTATAGGTCGTGCGGAGCATTTTCTTGCAGAAGCCACACCATTCCGCGGTCACCTGAATCATCAGCGGTTTTTTTGTGCGGACGGCTTCGGCCACGGCGCCTTCGAGATCAGTGCGCCATTCGATTTTGCCGGTCGGCGGAGCAGCGTGTGCGGCGACCCCCACTCCCAGCACGGCCAGCGCGATCGACAAAGGAATTGCCGAGGGAAAGAACAGCTTTTTCGTGGCCATGGGTCGGTACTCCGATACGGGATGGGTACTTTATTGATTCGTCTGTCTGTGAGATCGTCCTTGAGGCCCGTCTCACACCGTGAGACGGTTCACAAAAACTCGTTTCAACGGATTTCGGTTTGCGAAGCTGGGAAAGAATGCGGTCCCACAGACGTGATTCGGAAGGGGAGGCGCGGCGCTGATCGTGGAAGGGGCCAGTGTCATAGAAGAAAAAGCCTGTTGCGCGAAGTGCTGGCGAATCGCTCAATCGAGCGGATTCCTCATGCAATCAACGCCAGACGACACGTCCACTCCATGATTTGAATCGCGATACCATTGGACAGTTCAGTGAAGTGTCTCACAGATACGTGACCAGAAACGGTCGATACTCAAGGTTCTAGAGCCGGTCCCGGCTAACTGTAGCGGCTATCGAACGCACAATGCCTGCAAAATCGAAAGAATCGCCGCCGGACACCGCTACACCTTGGGGGGACTCCGCACTCGCCCAAAAGGAAAGCCTGAGCGTCTGATTTAGAAACCCATTTATTGAGCCAATTGAATCACATGTCCTCAGGAACGCAGTCAGCCCCCCATTGGGAACCCTGCAATCGGGATGAGATCGGTGAAATGGTCTCGGGCCTGCGCCGGAAGCGGACCGTGCGAACCGCGGCGCGGGCATCGATCGCCGCGGCCGCCATTTTGATTGCGGTTGCGGTCCCGTTCGCGGCGGTCAACGCGTTGCGGCACAACCCACTGATCGCCGGAATCCGCTGCGATGAAGTTCGAGAATCACTCGACCTGTATATCGCCAGCGACCTCTCCGCTGAAAAGTCGGACCAGATCACGGCCCATTTGGAGAAGTGCCCGCCGTGCCGCTCGCTCTTCGAATCGAAGATCGGCGGGGGTGAGCCGGAAATTTCGAATGCATTATTTCCGGCGGAGCGTCCGATTTTCGCCGTTCGGCAGCCCATCTCCAACCTGAGTTACTGGTAATCTGATTGTTCGAGTAGTCTGAGTTTCGAATACTTCACGGCAATCAGTCGGACGCGGGCAGGTCGTTCTTTATGGACCAGCGGTACTGGCATCTTCGGAGCAGTCAGCTCTTCGAGCGACTCAATTCCGAGCAGATCACGCGACTCGAGCGTACCTCCCGGTCGAAGAGTTTTGCCAAGGGCGAACTCGTCTATCTTCCGTCGGACGAGGCGGATTGTGTCATTCTCACCGTTTCGGGTCGTATCAAGCTCTACACCATCACCTCTGACGGCAAACAGGCCGTCCTCGCGTTTATCGACCCGGGCGAAGTGTTCGGGGAATTGCCCGTCGTCACCGGCGGGCAGCGCGACGAATACGCCGAGGCGATGGAGCGGACGACGTTGGTGATCGTCCCCGGTTCGGAAATCCGGCACCTGATGGGCAATCACCCCGATTTCATGTTCGGAATCACGAAGTTGATCGGCTTGAGACGTCAGCGATTCGAGCGACGGTTGAAGTCTCTCCTGTTTCGCTCGAATCGAGAGCGACTGGCCCACCTGCTCGTCGAACTGGCTCAGCAATACGGTCTCCGAAACGGTCATTCTGAGATCGAGTTGTCGCTGAAGCTGTCTCATCAGGAACTCGCCAACGTGATCGGCAGCACGCGTGAGTCGGTGACGCTTCTGCTGGGCGATTTGCAGGTTGAGAATCTGATCGCCATCCGACGCCGGCGAATCGTGATCAGAGATCTGCCGGCGCTGGCGGCCGAAGTCGATCAACCGGTTCCGACGATCGCGAACGGCACCCGTACTGAAGGCACGGCTTCGCTCACGAACCGGCCGAAGTCCGGCACAACGAAGTGAGCGAGCCCGCTCACTTCGACCCCTCCGCAGTCGCCCCCGGCGGAGCACGGTTGAAAATGAAGTCGTGCCGATTTATTCTCTCGGACTTCTCTCCGCCCGCGGACGACTTTTTGCGGGCGGATCCGCTTACATTACGTCTGCCAGAGTGCGTCACACGGGAGTTAGAGGATGGGTCGTTACACCGGGCCGAAAGGTCGAAAGAACCGGCGCTTGGGATTCCAAGTGTTTGAGTCGGCCGGTGCCGTCAAAGCGCTGGATCGCCGACCCGTTCCGCCCGGCCCGACCGTCCGGCGGCGTAAGATGTCGAACTACGGCACCGCGCTGATCGAAAAGCAGAAGATCCGTTACTACTACGGGTTACGTGAAAAGCAACTGCGGAAGTACTTCGATCAGGCCCGCAGAATGAAGGGCAACACGGGGGAAAATCTCCTGATCCTGTGCGAACGACGTCTCGACAACGTGATCCGCCGCGCCGGCTTCACGCTGACCCGTCCGCAGGCCCGGCAGGGGATCGCTCACCGGCACTTCCAGGTCAACGGCACAACCGTCGGTACGCCGTCGATCGTCGTGCGTCCGGGGGATGTGATCACCGTTCGGAATCGATCGAACCTGAAGGGGATTTATTCCGAAATCGCCGCCGCCGATATGTCACAGCGGGCGAGCTGGGTCACATTTGAGCCGGGAGACCTGCGAGCGGTCGTGACGCAAGTCCCGACATTCGAAGATGTCAGCCTGCCGGTCGACGTCGGTGCTGTTGTCGCGTTCCTGTCGCGGTAATCCAGATTCACCGGACAGTTCGACTTCAATCCGATGCCCGTGCGCCATACAGAAGTGCGGCGACGTAGCGCAGTTGTTGCCCGTCAGCCGGGCGTTTAGACTCTGACGTCGCGTGGGACCGTCGGGTCGACTGGGACAGCACTTTCGCAGCCTCACGGAAGTCGAACTCGTGACTGCGTGGTGCAGGTGTCGCCGGCGACAAGATATCGCTGTGGGCTTTAGAGAGACGCCGTCGACCGCCACTCAGTTTGCGTTTTGATTCGTTCAAACTGATCCACAAACACGACTTCGCGAATTGATGTTTTTCGTCCCTGCCCGGGCGCCGATCGGGCACGGAAATCTGATGACGCTGCTTGATACGGTTTGCCCATGTCTCAGAACGGTCGCTACAAAGCCGCTTTGCTCTTCGGTGCGCCCGGTGTGGGTAAAGGCACTCAGGGTAAGATTCTCGGACTCGTGCCCGGCTTCTTCCACCTGTCGTCCGGCGACGTTTTTCGTTCGATCGACATCGAATCGGACGAAGGGCAGGTGATATACAAGTATATTTCGAAGGGGGAACTCGTCCCCGATGACCTCACGGTCAAAATCTGGCGCAAGGCCCTTGAAGCCTATATCTTCCTCTCGCGGTTCAAGCCCCGCGAAGACCTCCTGATCCTCGACGGCATTCCGCGAAACGTGCATCAGGCGGAGATGATTTCGGAAGTCATCGACGTGCGGGCGGTCGTCCACCTGACCTGCCTCGACCTCGATCAGATGGTCGACCGCATCAAACGCCGTGCGATTCGTGAGAGTCGCGTCGATGATGCCAACGAATCGATCATCCGCCATCGGTTCAACGTGTACGAGCAGGACACCGCGCCCGTCCTGAATTGCTACCCCGATGAAATGATCAATTCGATCGATGCGATGGGATCGCCCGCGATGGTGCTGACCAAGGTGCTTGAGGTCGTAGGCCCGGTTCAAGAAGAGATTTTTCGGGCGAATGCGGCGGCCAAGCAGTAGCAGTTCAAGCGGCCGAAGACGAAGTGCTAGCCCGTTTATTCGCATTAGCTCGGTCTTAAATTGGGACAATTGGTCCCCGCGAACTCGCTCGAGTCCGCGAACCAAGCTCTCGCCCGGCTTTTTTGTTGAACTGAACGGGGCCGCGAGCGTTATGCTTAAACCGACTCGCCTCGTTTTCAATTCGCCCGCCGCGGTTCGCGATGATTCCGCTTAAGACCGACGCCCCGATCTACCACTGGCCGTGGATGACGGTCGCCCTGATCGTGGCCAACATCGGCGTCGCCGCCTACACCGGCCTCGGATTTCGAGACGGGGGCGAGATCGGCCTGCAACTCGCATTCGGCGAAGGATTGCGGCCCTGGGAATGGGTCACGTCCAACTTCGTGCATTACGACCCGATGCATCTAGTCGGGAACATGATCTTCCTGTGGGGATTCGGGTTGGTCGTCGAGGGCAAGCTCGGCTGGTGGCGGTATCTGATCATCTACCTGTCGATCGGGGCGATCGAGTGCGCGATTACCCAAACGATCGCCCTGGGCTACAGCGGTCCGGCAGGCGGCGCGGCCGGAGCTTCCGCAATCATCTACGGATTGCTGGCGATCTGTGTCGTCTGGGCACCGAAGAATGAGGTGACGGTGCTGGTACTGCTGCCGACATTTCGACTCTTCGCGGTGTTCATCTTTGAGATTTCGATCCTGACCTTCTGCGGCCTTTATATCGCGATGGAGGCCGTCTTCCTCGTGCTGACAGGCTTCGAACTGAGCGGCATCCTATCTCACGTCATCGGTGCCGCGCTTGGCGCGGTCGTTGGCGTCGTGATGCTGAAAAATAACTGGGTCGACTGCGAGAACTGGGATTTGTTCGCCGTCTGGAACAACACGCACGGCAATCCGAAAGAGTTCGACTCCTACCGCTATCGCGATTACGGGAATGAGACGAGTTGGTCATCAAGCGACCGGGATAAGGACGCATCGCCGACAGCCGATCCGAAGTCCGAACGTCGGCGAACAAAGGCCGAGGCCCCGCTGCGGCGACTGCGTCGCTTTCTCGATTCGGGCAACGCCGTCGCCGCGGTCGGTGAGTTGGACAAGTTGATCGCGTCGAACCCTTCGTTCCGGCTGGGCGCCGATGATCTCTACCTGCTAGCAGACGGCATCTATCGCGAAAAACACTGGGAAGACGCCCGGCCCCTGTTGACCGAGTATTTGCAGCGCTTCGCGGCGACCGATCGCACGAAGACGCTCAAGGTCCGGCTCAAACTGGCTCGATTGCTCGTCGACCACTCCGACCGCCCCGATCTCGCCCGCAAGGCGTTACGTCCGATTCGCCGCGACGATCTCTCGGTGTCTCAGCAAAAGGCGTTCGACCAACTGCGGGCACGGGTGCGCGACAAATTGGAGCACTCCGCCGAGGGGGGCGGTTCGCTGGGGTGAGAGCGACGCTTCGCATCGACATGCAAAGTGCCATCGGATTTCGAGACGCTTCGTCGATCATTTGGGACAAGCGGCTGATCGGGCGGGCACGGCTTTTGAGAACAGAATCAGACGTAGATCGCGTCGTTGGCAGAATGACCGCACTTCTGAGCCGCAAAGCCGGGTCCCTGTAAACGGTCGCCCTGTCGCTCGGCTCTTCATCCAAGCCCGCGACGTCGCCAGCATCGGGCTTTTGCCTTCCGCCTTGAGCAAGGCTGTCGCGATTTCTTCCAGGAATTTTGGCAGCCCCGTACTCGCGACGACGCTCGGATCGAGTTTGCGGGACATCTGCCGATAGAGGTCCCATGCCTCGGCCGGAAGCACCACCTGGCGCGGCCGCTCGCGCTGCGATTGCTCAACGACTTCGACGTTCGTTTCGATCGAGAGGTCGTCCGGCAGAGGGCGGGGCTCAAGGTGAAATCGCTCCGCGAGCGCGTTGTGCTCCCCGTTCTCGCTGAAACCGAACAGAATCGCGTGCAGTTCCCGGCTCACGTTCAATTCGAGCCGAGGCAGCGCGCAGTCCCAGCCCGCGGACCTGCGACGTTCCAGAAATGCATCAACTTTGAAAGACATGCCGAATGGCTCCGTGGCGCAGTGTCAGAACGACATCTACGACGACCGGGCCCGCATCAGAGTTTAGGTCATGAAATCGCCCGCCAAAGATGAATTCCCGGCTTTTCGGCGCAGGGCAGTTCGCTTCGGCTGGCACCGGTCTCGTAGTGTGTTGAGGCGACATCGCGTTCAACTTCGGTGTAAACTCCGAGCCGGCGGCGCAACGATCTCCGATTCATCGGAGGAATGCGAATCCCGTTCAATGTAAGACGCGCGACGCGCTTCCAAGAATCCCTCATGAACACTGACGCCGACCAGCCCCGCGCCTTCCTCGCGACAATCCCCAAGTTGTCGTACCTGCTGATATTCCTGCCGGTGGTCATCGTGCTGAAAATCGCACACGCCGACCCGATCGCGATTTTCATCTGCTCGGGAATCGCCATTCTCGGCACGGTGACGCTGATCGGAAAAGCGACCGAGGAAATCGCCGTGTATGCCGGCCCGCTGTGGGGCGGGCTGCTCAACGCGACGTTCGGCAACATTACCGAACTCATTATCGCGATGTTCGGGCTCGTCGCGGGCCCGACGATGTACCCGGTCGTACTGGCGAGCATCACGGGGTCGATTCTCGGCAACCTGCTGCTGGTGCTCGGCGCCGCAATGCTTTACGGCGGAACGAAGTACCAGACGCAGAGTTTCAGCCGGACCGGCGCCCACGTCAACGTCGGCATGTTGTGGGTCACGCTGATTATGCTCAGCGTGCCGACGGTTATCACGCTGCTCCCGCAGGTCGACCCGGTCTTCGTCGAGCATCCGGAGTGGGCGAGCACGTTCGTGCAGGAATCGTCACTGACCGCGGCGATCCTGTTGCTGATTCTCTACGGGCTGACGCTCGTGTTTTCGCTCCGGACGCATCGCTTTCTGCTCCGCCCCGATGTCGAGCATCACGAAACCGCTGAGTGGTCCAAGGAACTCTCGGCCGGGATATTGCTGGGGGCGACGCTGTGCGTGGCCTTCCTTTCGGAATCGTTCGTCGGCGCGATCGAGCACATGCGGGAAGCCGGGACGCTTCAAATGAGCGAACTGTTTATCGGCGTGATTATCGTCGCGGTCGTCGGCAATGCGGCCGAAGGGATGGTCGCGGTGTGGGTCGCCCGCGACAACAAGATGGAACTCAGCTTTCAAATCGCGATGGGCTCGTGCCTGCAGGTGGCGTTGCTCGTCGCTCCGGTGCTCGTGATCGCATCGTATTTTCTCGCCTCCGAACCGATGTCACTGACATTCAGCCTGTTCGAGATCGCATCGCTCGGGGCGGCGGTACTCGTCAGTTCGGCTGCCCTCAACGATGGCGAGTCAAATTGGATTGAAGGGGCGATGTTCCTGGCGGTTTACTTGTTCTTCGCGGTCGTGTTCTGGTTTCACCCGTGATGAACAGCGGCTTGCAAGAAATTCATATCGGTAGGGCGTGACTCCGCCGTGCTGATCGCTATCGTTCAATGCAGTTGCTCCCGGCGTCTTTTGTCCTTCGCCATGCCTTACGTTCTCCGAATCGCACTCTGCCTGGTCGCGACCGCCTCTTGCGGTCTTGCCTGCCTTGCCACCGCTAAAGACTCTGCCGCCGCCCCGCCGATTGAAGCGCAGCGTCCCACGCAGGCCGAATCCGACTCGGCGACGAAGTTGAGCGAAACTGCGGACATCGATTTCGTCACTGATGTCCGCCCGATCTTCGCCCGCCACTGCTATCAATGTCACGGACCGCTTCACGATAAAGGCGGGCTGAGGCTGCACACGCGCCAGTTCGCTCAAGCCGGTGGTCATTCCGGGATCGCACTCTTGGGGGGTGACCTCGATTCGAACGAAATTCTGTCACGTGTCTTAAGTAACGACCCCAACTACAGGATGCCTCGCGATACCGAAAGACTATCTGATGACGAGCTCGCCATACTGGAGCGGTGGGTTGCCGAGGGTACCAATTGGCCGGATGATCTTAAGTTCGAGCAAAATCCTCTTTTAGAGAGTGCCGATTCCGAGTTTAGCCCACCCCCATTGTGGGTTCTCATTCTGAGTGCGGATTGGATCGATTCACTATTCACCTTCGCGTCTGCGATTCCCCATTTGTTTGGGCTGTCCGCCACCTGTCTTTGCGTGTTGATTGTCTTAGCGATCGCGCAACGATACGAGCGCGAATTGCAGAAGAAAAATAGAACGCCCCCATCATGGTTAGGCAAAGCGGCTGCCGGAATCGGACGCCGCAGTGGATTGCTGCTGATATTGACAACCGTAACCCTCGGGTTGCTCGGTCGAATTTTCGTTCTCGACAAACAAGTAGCCCTGATCCCGATACTCGAATCCCGCGTGAGCGAGTTAAACACACAGGTTGCCGAATTATCCGGGAAAACTCTTTCGACCACCGATCTTTATGGGAACCCGCCACTGCCCGTCCGGATGACACACCCGCGGCGTACGGAGCACACTTACTATCGCGGCAACAACGAACGCGACCCGAAATTATTTAATCAAGGCAACTACGCGACGGCGATCTTCGAAATTTCACTCATCGGACCGAATCGCGAGACGCTAGTTCCCGGCAATGAATTCCCGTCGGGAAACGCTGCTTCTGTGAACATCCAAATTCGCCGCGCCCCCAACGCCACGAAAGAACTCTTTAAGCCTGAAATCTTTAATCGGGTGCTCGTCAGCGAGACCTACGATCGATCGAAGGCGGAAGAGGACTCGAATTCGTTGACATTCAAAACGATTGAGCCGTTTGAGGCCTTCGAGGTTGCTTACCCAATCAGTCAACACGAAGAGTTAGACGATTGCGACCTAAGCGGTGTGATTTATATCTACACGGGAAATCGCCCGGCCTTCGCCGCTTCCTATCGTTTAAAGGTCGATTCCGGCATCGTATCTGACGAATCAGAAATTTGGATGAACCACCTCTACGCAGCAGCTTTCTTACCTCCGCCGATCGAGGAAGGAAAGATTCCGCACAGCGAATGGTTCGACTGGCGACCCCTTCCAATCATCGATGCACCGCAAACCGAAGATGAAGACCTCTTAGGCATTACCGAACACTACGGGGACATGTGAGGGAGTTGACTGACAGCGCGCAAATAAAGCGGGAAGGCCTCCGGTGCCTTCCCGCCTAACGGGGTCCAACAAAATTAAATCCGATGCGAATCAATTACTCTTGATTCTGACCGTTTCGGTTTGAGCGACCGGCCGCACTATTCGGACCCGAAGTCGAGTCATTCGAGGTCTTTGTCCGGTCCACCGAGCTTGAAGACTCGTTCGAATCACGCTCGGGCACCGTCAGTGCGCGGTCCGATTCTGACTCATTCCGAGTCTCGTCCGCAGCGTTCGACTGGTCGCGATTACGTTCGCGATTGTCGTTCTGCTGGCGGTCACGATTTCGCTGACGCTCTTTACGTGCGGCTTCTCGGTTATCGGCCTGATCGCGATTCTGTTCGCGATCTTCCGCGTTCCGTTTTTGCTCGTCGCGGTCGTCAGCGGATTGCTCGCTGTCGGTTCCGCGATAGCCGGAAGTCCGTTCTTTCTGGCCACGCCGTGAACCGGTCGCTTCGTCGGTAATGCCAACGATACCAAAGGCGACGGCCTTTTTAGGCTGGCCATTATTACCAAGTTCGTGAATTACGACCGAACGTCCGACGAATTCACCGAGCGGAAGGCTGGCTGTCTTATCGAACTGAGCCTTACCGTTCTTGTTGACCTTAAAGGTCGCGAACTGACCCCGCTTGGCATTGTTGCTCTGCCTTTGATCAGAGTTGTTTTGACGCCACTGATACTGGTCGCCGATTCCCTGGCCCTCGGCACTATCGAGCATGTTGCCGAACTGGTGCACGCAGAGGCAATACTGGCCTTGGCTCAGCCCTGAGACGTCGCCCCAGCAGCGAACCTGGTCACCGTTGCGTTCCATGCGAACGTGTCCGTCAATTTGTGAATCCCGCATCGGCGAGAACACAACAACGGCGGCGTTGACGCGGTTCTGCGGTTGGTTCGAGCCATACTGCTCGTTCCCGCGATTGCGTCGTTGGCCGTCGTGACTAGAGCGATTCATCAGCCCTTCGATCGTTCCTTTCGGAATGACCTGAATCACGACGCCGCTTCGGACTCGTGCCGGCTGACCCGAGTTCGGATCGACCAAACGACGCCGTCCGTCCCGGTAATAGTACCGGCCGTCGGCTTCGACTTCGTCGTAGCCTTCAAATCGGCTGGCGTCGAAGCGATCGGCCTGACGACGCTCGTTGGTACCGCGGTACTCGTCGGAGTCGTTGATCTCGACGCGATCGACGTCAACGGCATCGAATCGCCCACGGCGTTCGAGCAATTCATCCGAGGTCCCGCCCCTCAGTCGTTTTTCGACCGGGTCTTTTTCCAGCGGCTCGGACTGAGCGACCGCCATACTGGTGCCAAGTCCGGCAACCAGCATCGTCGCAAATGCGGTGAGTGTCCACTTTTTCATAAATCTCTCCTCAATCTGACAGGCGCGAATTGCGTGTCCCGGCACAAACCATTTGGCCGGCGAGCCGCGATCGATCGCGACTCAAACGTCACGGATGAAATGACAGGGGAAGTGAATTGGCCGCAGTCGTACTGGTGCAAACCTTCAAGTCAAAATCTGCTGAGCACCCATTGATTCTCTTATCAATTGGGCCGACTGCGTCTGCCTCCTTACATTTCAAGCTGTGTGTGGTGGAATCGTTTCCGACGACACCCCGGTCGTTATCCGCTTGCCTCTGAAGGGTGCATAGGCCGTGCCAGTCGCCAAAATCCTTATATTCGCTGGTTTTGGACGTAATCTTTGTCCCGCGTTGGTGGCCGCGCAACCAACCTGGCTTACTACGGGGCAGGGGGTTAACCACACTTCGATTCGAACTCAACCAACACTTCTCAACTGTGTGGCAATCTCCAGTGATCGCCGACCATTCGCAGCCGTTGTGCATTCCGAAGTCCATCAAGATCGCGGGAATCTACGGGACCGGACCGTTGCAGTCGCTTTACTCCCTGCCCACAATCGCTGAGCCTCTCGCTGTTCGACCGCACAGTCCGATTCCTGTCCGATCCGCGTCCCGATGCTCGCCCAGCTTCATAGCTTCACCCTCTACGGGATTGACGCCAAAGCCGTCGAAGTCGAGGTCGATATCAGCCCGGCCGGGTTACCGAAGACGATACTCGTCGGCCTGGCCGAAGCAGCCGTCAAAGAGAGCACGCACCGCATCGAGCGAGCCCTCGTCAACAGCGGCTATCACCGGCCGTTCGATCGCATCGTCATCAATCTCTCCCCGGCTGACCTGCCCAAAGAGGCCGCCTCACTCGACCTGCCGATCGCCCTCGGCATCCTCTCCGCCAGCCAGCAACTGCCCGAAGACCGCTTCGCCGAATTCGCCTGCATCGGCGAACTCGCCCTCGACGGCAAACTCCGCCCCGCCAAGGGCACGCTATCGATGGCTCTCGCCGCACGCGAAAAGAACCTCCGCGGACTGATGGTCCCCGCCGAAAACGCGAAGGAAGCAGCAGTAGTTCGCGAGATCGACGTCATCCCGGTCAGCTCTCTGACCGAAGCCGTCGGCTTCATGACCGGCCAGCTCACCATCGAACCCTCCCCGTTCGAATGGGACACCGCCGTCGAACGCTGGGGCAGCTACGAGATCGACTACGCCGACGTCAAAGGCCAGGAATTCGCCAAACGAGCCATGACCGTCGCAGCAGCGGGAGCTCATCACGCCCTGATGATCGGTCCGCCCGGCACCGGGAAAACGCTGCTCGCCAGCCGGATCGGGACCATCATGCCGGACCTCTCGCCCGAAGAATCACTGCAAACCACGCGGATCTGGTCTGCCGTCGGCCGTCTCGAAAACGAAGCCCCGCTCGTGCTCAAGCGGCCCTTTCAGGCTCCGCATCACACGATTTCTCAAGCCGGACTCGTCGGCGGCGGGTCGATCCCCCGACCGGGCGAAATCTCGATGGCCCACAACGGCGTCCTCTTTCTCGACGAGCTCCCCGAGTTCAGCCGCACCACGCTCGAAGTCCTGCGCCAGCCGCTTGAAGAAGGCGTCGTCACGATTTCACGAGCCATCGGCTCGGCCACATTCCCCGCGAAATTCATGCTCGTCGCCGCGATGAATCCCACCCCCTCCGGCTATCACAAGGGAGACGACACCGGGCACAAGGCCGACAGTTCCATCGCGACCCAGCGGTATCTCAGCCGCATCTCCGGCCCCCTTCTGGACCGCATCGACATCCACCTCGAAGTCCCCCAGGTCCCCTTCCGCGAGCTCTCCGGCAAGAAGCCCGGCACCGACAGTAACACGATGCGCCATCAGGTCTTAGAGGCCCGCTCCCGACAACGGCAACGCTTCCAGAACACTCCTGATCCGACCCTGCTCAACGGTCGCATGTCCGCCCGCGAAGTCCGCCAACATTGCTCCCTCACCCACGATGCCGAGCAGCTTCTCAAAGCCGCAATGGACTCGATGGGACTCTCCGCACGCGCCCACGACCGCATTCTCCGCGTCAGCCGGACCATCGCTGACCTGGCCGGACAAGACCAAATCGCTGCCGATCATCTCTCCGAAGCCATCAACTACCGAGCCCTCGACCGCAAATACTGGTGACGCATCCGCGTCCCTGTGCCTGCGGGGGACGTTCGTCCCTCTGTGCCTGCGGCAGCGTTCCAGTGGAAGCTCCTTCCTTCCACTAGCCACTCGCCCCTAGACTCTAAACTCCGAAGGAGCATCCCCCCCGCGGACTGATGCAAATCACCCCCGCCCCATCCCGTTGCGCGACCAACCCCACCGCAGCACAAACACAAAACCGAGCGAAGCCAGCACTCCCTCTAACCACTCACCACTCACCACTCACCTCTCACCTCCAACCTCTCCCCCACCCTTGACGCCCCGGCGTCCACCGGTTCACATCAACAGGTAAAAAGGGGCGATTCCCCACCGCCCGGCGCAACTTTCAAACAGGAAAATGGGAAAGTGTTGGGATTGTTTGGGAAGCGATTTCGCCGCGCAGATTGGCCACCAGCCACATCATCACACTCGCCGGGCCTGACCGTGCCCCTGACAAATTCGATTTGTCCGGAAGAGGCGAAGTTAAGAGTTGCGTTTCGACATCGATCGATAAAACAACCGTGCGGAGACTCTTCTAAGCCCGGCTGGTCGCAAAACTCCAAAATTTCTCCAAAATAATCGCCGATTGCAACTCGTTATTTTCAACGCACTTCGGCAGAGGGGTGACAGAATCTGTCACCCCCCCTCGGGCGGTTTTTTCTCGATTGCGGTTGCGTTGCAGAAACGTGGCGATATTCTCCCCACCAACTCAACGTTCACTACTGTACGCGCATTTAATCCCAGCCGCGGCTGTGCCGCATTTGCCCTCCCTGCCGAAGGAATTTCCCGATGGTCGTCACGGACTGGCTGCGCTCCCTCTACGTTGATTCCGCAAATTCCTTTCGCCCGCGACGCCGTCGACGCGGCTTCACCGCAATCGAACCGCTGGAGCAGCGGGTGATGCTTTCGGGCACCGCGACCAACCCGCAGACGATCGACATCGACTGGCATCAAACCCAAAAGCGGATCTCGACCGGCTGGCGCGACTCGTTACTACTCGATGAATTAAACGACCCGTCGGCCCAAATTACCGGGCATAGCAATTTCACACCCGCCAACGGCGTCGACGGCGGACAATTAAGATGGGTTAGTAAGTGGGGCGGCATCGACTGGATCGCGCCTAAGAATTTCAGCACCAACGCGGACGACGAACTCGTCGCGTCCTTCGATATCACCGTCGACAACGGCACCGACACCTACGACGCGACGGTCAATATTAAACTTAAAAATAGCGCCGTCACGGCGGCCGACGACGCATTCGTCATTAATAATGAAGACGACATTTACACCGGCTGGCGCGGGCCGTTATTCGATAACGACAACGACTCGGACGGCGATGACCTCACCACGACGACGCAGCGCGACGTCTCGACCGACGGCGGTGTCGCGAAATGGCTGAGCAAACGCGGCGGCCTGTTCTATAAACCCGACGCCGACTACCTCGGCGTGGATGAATTGTCTTACACGGTGACCGATGGCGTTTCGAGCGACTCCGCGGGCGTTAAGATCGCGGTCGTCGGCGACATTAATATTACGCTGAGCGAAGACACGGCCGTCGGCACCTATGTCGCTACCCTCCCCGCCGAATGGGCGTCCGATCCGTTCTCGGTCTCGCTCAGCAATAGCGAATACTTCGAAATCGAAGAGATCGACGGCGAGCACAAGCTGACATTAATTAAACAGCTCGACTATGAATCGACCGGCTACATCGACGGCAAGTCCTGGAAAGGCGTCGGCTTCACCGAAGCGTTTGAAGTGACTGCGACACAGGGCGGCGCAGCCGGCTTTGATGCGGCGAGTGGACGGGTGGTGGTTTCGGTTGCGGATATGACCGGGATTGATTTGGGGGCCGATATTGACGGAGACGGCGATATCGATGAGGACGATGACGCCGCGGAAGACCCCTCAAATGGTCTCGGCCTGCGAACTTTCGTTAATGTTGATGATGACAATTTGAACGGAGTAGCCGACTCATCAGATTCCTCTGCAACATATACAAGTTTCGGCACTTTTATCGACGATGACCTGCTCGAAGTGTCGCTTGATCTTTCGGAAGTCCATGTCGCAGCCAACGCCGGGAAATGGATTGCTTTGGAAGCAACCCAGCTTCGCTTGTATAGCAATCAGCAGAAGTCGTCGCTAACTGGGTATGATCCGACTGTAACACAGGGGTCACGTCGTTATTGGAAGATCGGCGCCGATGGGCAAAGCAGTCTCCCGAGCACGGTCTATGTGGAAGGTTATGGCGAAGGTGATTTTAAGGTCCACTTGCGGCTCTACTCCGAAGACCGTGCCACAATCATCGAGCGAGATACGATCAGTGTCAGCGTCGAAGCTCTGAAAATCGCAGTCGACCCCGCGACCGACTTGAGTCTCGATACATCGCATTGGGACAATACCGTCGATGTGCCGACCGGCTGGAAAGTCATCGGGTCATTGGCGACGATCGCAGGCGGAACACCCGCTCAACTCCGCACGCCGGGGCCAGTGAAGAATGAATCGACCGGGCAGTGGTTGGGTAAGAACCTTGGTAGTACATACGACGTGACGTTTGACATTGATCAAGCTGGCAGTTACGCCTACGAGATTTCGTTTGAGTATTCTTTTGAGAATGGTCGCCCCGGTATAACAACCGGGCACTATGTCGAAGCTGACAATGCAGACAGTAAACCGGGCTTTTTTGCGAATGGCGGTGTTTACTTTGACAACAAAGCTGAACTACAGATATACGACACTGCTGCATTGCTTGCGGCAATTAATGGAACACCCGTGGTAATCGGCGGAAATCAGGTGACACTTAATGGCGGGTTGAACGGAAGTGTGACGAATCTCTCTGGTGGCTCCAAGCCTTGGAGGCAGGAAAGTGTGAACACCTTGATTAGTGGTGTGCCGTACGCGAGCGACAGTTCTTTGAATTCTATGACTGATCTGGAGACTGCGCCTCAGGGAGGCGGTCAAATAGCAATTCAATTTCGCAGAATAGAGGCTGACGGAGTCGACAGCATCTACGAAATTCGCACACTCGTCGGAGACGGCGACTGGGGTGAATGGACTAGAATCGACGGTGGAACTAGCGGATCAAGCAAACGGCGCGTTCCCAATGGGAAGATTCACTTCCAGCAACATTGGGGCAGCGGCGTGATTTACTCCAACATTAATATTAAGGAAATCTGATGGGCGCGGGACTTTGGGGCCTATGTAAAGCGGCTTCATTACTAGTTATTTGCCACGCTCTCGCGTACTCGGCGAGCCAACACCCTGTTGCGGCGGATGACAGTCTTTTGTCGTGGGTTAAGCCGGACGAGGTTCTCCAAGAAGGTGCGCTGAGATTTGAACGAAGATCCTTCGACAAATGCCAGTTAGAACAATTGTCCAAACTGGATCATGTGCCGTATATCATTTTCATTAACTGTTCATTCCCGGATAATTCGATCGAACCGCTTGCTTCGATGCCTTCCGTCAAGTCATTCGACTTCTATTCGACGGTTCCCGAAGACATGTTTGCCACCATGGCGAAAATCCAATCGCTCGAGTCGTTTAATGTGTCGCTTTCTAGTTATTCGCAATGGAACACCGCGCGCCCGAGCGAGCTGCAAGCGATTCCCGCTCTGAACAAGCATTTGAAAGGATTTGGTATCGAGGTCGGTATTCAACCCAACGTAAAGCTGATCCAACTACTTCTTGCCAACCCCAAGTTAACTGGCTTTTCAATCGAAGATCCAATACCTGGTTTGCCGGTCAGGACTTACGAGAATTTGCTTCTGATGGATGAATTAAGAACCGTCAATCTCAGCGGGTGGGAGCAGCTGAGCGATCCCGATCGCCGGTACGTCAAGATCATCATGGAAGTTGCCGAAGCTCGTGCTCAACGACGCTCCCGCGCCTTCTTCAATCGAAAGCGAAGCAAACTTCGCAATGACGGTGCTGGCCCCTCTTAATCGGTCGAAATGATGTGTGCCTGAGTTATGAACTTTCGCCCGACTATAGTCTTGAGGACGGCCGCCCGGGAGTGACAGCCGGAAATTATGTAGATGCGGATTATCATAAGAGCAAGCCGGGCTTCTTCTCGAACGGTGGCGTCTACTTTGATAACAAGGTAGAGGTTCAAATCTTCGATACCGCGTCTCTGCTGGCTGCCATGACTGCCGGGCAGGTTATTATTGGGGGGAACACTGCCAATGTGAGCGGAACCGTCGTCGGCGGGAAGGTCGATATGACCGGTGGAACGAAGCCATGGTTGCAGGAGGATGTGGCTTCTCTGATCACCGGAGTGCCTTACAATGAAACGGACGCGACATTACTGACTGACTTGCAAAACGCTCCTCAGGGCGGTGGCTCCATTACAATGCGAATTCAGCGATTGAGGACGGATGACAACGAACCTTCAAATAACACTTATAGTGTTCTCGTCAAGCTCGGCGATGGCGATTGGATCGACTACGGAACAATTGAGGGCGGGACAGGCGGAGGGAAAACGCGTCCCAAAAGTGACACAATTTTGTTTCAGCAGCACTGGGGCAGCGGGGTAATTTACAGTAACATTCGTGTCAAGGAAATTGTAGAATGATACGTTTGGCTACAGTACTGGCATTCGCCATAAGCATGGTGTCTTGCACTTACACGTGTTCCGAGGATTTAGACGAAAGCCCACCATTTAAATGGATGAAAAAGGGCCGGTTCAATGCAGCGGACCGCCAGTTCTCCATCAGTAATCACCGCTTCACATCCTCTCAAATGAATGACCTCGCAACATCCGATTGCATTCACACCCTGATTGTTAAGAACTGCCGTTTTCCGGAGAAAGGCGGCCTGTCATTATTCGGAAAAATGCCCGGCCTTAAATTCTTTGACTTCAAAGGGCATCTTTCGACATCCGCCCTGCAATCAATTTCGGCATTTCAAGATATCGAACTTTTGTATTTCGAGTTGCACGTCGGGTCATTCGCGGGCAAGCCCACCAAAGCGGACTTTGAGGCGGTCGGCGTACTCAATAGTAAGCTGCGAAGCCTTTCTTTCGTTTTCGGATCGCAAATAGACCCCGATCTGCTCGCTGACTTTTTCAAAAGCGAACGTTTAAAGCACTTTTACTTCGGCGAAGGTGCCCCGGAACTGAGCATTGAACAGTACGAGCGTCTCCTTCTGATGGATCAACTAGAGAGCTTTGAACTCGACGGCTGGGACCAATTGTCAGGCAAACAGGATCTCGAATACGTCCGTCAGATCATTGAGGTGGTAAAGAATCGCGCGCGGCGGCGAAAGGCGTCCGATCGGGCAAAAGAAGAATTGAGAACACCGTAGGTTCTCGATCGTCAGCTTAAAAGGTCTTGAGAATTCGTACGATCGTTTATGATGACCGAACAATAGTACCAAAGAGGCAGAATCACTTTGCCGAACCGCAATGCAAAGGAGCATGCAGCCTGAAGTTGATACGCAGGGTGGCCCGGACGCTATACGTCCGGGTTGCGGAGCAACAAGAGGTCGTGGTGGGGTGCCCCGAGTCACGGCACTGGCTCATTCTTCCCCAAGGCCTCTTTCGGCTGTGCCGCCCGGCTCGATTGGACCCGGGCCACCCGATGAACGGGCTGCCGCAGGCACAAACACGCGGACGCGTGCGCAACAAAGTTGAGTAGGGTGGGATCATCACCACTTTAACCCACTTGTAACCATGCGATATACGCGGGCGACTTTAATTAAGAAGGTGCAGGCTTATGTGGGGTTGCCGGGGGTGGCGATGACGCATGTTGATTTTCAGCAGCGGATGCGGGTCGGCAAGAATACCGTCGGGCGGCATTTCCCCGAGGGGGGTTGGGCGGAGCTGCTGCGGCTGGCCTGGCTGGAGCAGATCGGGCGGAGCGATCCGCAGGCAGGGCAGCGGCGGTCGGCCCCGCGGGCCGGGGCGTGGAGCCGGCCGATGATTGTGGAGCATTTAAAACGTTACGCCGCCGAGACGGGGGAGGAGTGTCCGCGGCAAGATGATTTTTGCGAGTGGTCGGGGGTTGGTCTGACTACCTTGAAACGACTCGCGGGCCGGGAGGGTTGGTCCGGTTTAAAGGAGTCGGCGGGGCTTGATCCGGCTTGGGCGACGCCGGCCAATACCAGTTATTCGCTGGAGCAGATTCTCGACGCGTACGGCGAGGTGCGGGAGTATCTGGGAGGGGGGCGGCCGACGCGAAGTCAGCTCAGGCGGCACTGCGGAATATCGGTGACGACGATCTTTGCGAGCTATCCGTCGATGCGGGCGCTGCATTTTAATTGGGAGCAGTATCAGTCGACCGGCGCGGTGCCTGACCCGGTACTCGACCCGCCTGAGGAGAAGATCGAGCCGAAGCCGAGCCTGTTCGACTTCCCCCCGCTACCGCCGCTGGGACCGATCTTGCCGAGTGAAATAAAGACGTGGCCGACCGGAAGCGGTTGATTAATTAAAGATTATAACACGCGATCAGAGCTTCAGCGCACCGGTCGAGAACAGCAGACCGACGATCGAGTCGATGCCGGTGAATTGCGTCGCGGGCATGATGAATTCCCAGCGGACGGCCCGTTCTGTGTGATCGGCCCGCAGCCGAACGAAGTCTCGCTCGAGCTCAAGCGCATCAAGCTGCTCCAGCGGAAACGGAAATTGATCGGCTTGGGCAATGGCGAACATCGTTAGCGCTTCCCGAGCAAGCCCGGCAAGATCGAGGTAGGCGGCATACCGAGCGGGAGCGGAAAGCCGCGGACCGATCGTCCGAGAGGCTTCGACCGGCTGGCTGAATTCTTGAACGTCGAGTCGATGTTCGGGCAGCGGCAATGGGTCGTTCAAACTTACAGAGATCGTCGCGTGGGTCCGGTTCTGCCGCGAACTGATAATCCATCCTTCGTTGCCGGAAAGGGCTTCATACGCTGAGAGCCAGATGCTCGACTTCTCGTTTTTCGTACCGCTATGTTGAAGAGAGATGCGACGGGTCACTTGAAGGGTGGCGGCATCGCCGTGCTGATCGGGCAGTGTTTCCTCAAAGTGAGTGGTCCGCGCGGAGACACCCCCGCGAAGGGCCGACGACGCAATCGATTCGACCGTGCCGAGGCATTCCTGAATCACGCCCTCGTCATCTTTAAGTTCGACAATCGCTGCCGCACGCAACTTCGACTTTGCCAAAGGCTCCGTCCAGATCGCAGCCGCGAAGTCGCCGACGGGACGCTCGTTAAGAATCGTCATTAACTTTTTCTTTAAGGCTTTAAATTCTTCGCCTTCGAGCATCGCGAGGGAGGATATTAATGAGGCAACCCACTCCGGTTCCTCTCCCGTTGCCAGAACGTAATACAGGGCGTTCGTCGGAAGTTCGGCCAACTGGGGAAATGCCGAGAGCCGACGTGTCGAGATTGCGGCCGCCAGTTCAGAATCGGCTGCGGCGGAGTAGATAAGCCGGCTGCCCAGCCCGTCGTTGTCGAAATTCGCCGCGGCAACGATCGCTTCGGCATCGCCGGCGTCGGCCAGAAGCATGCCGAGCATTAATTTAATGACCGCAGCGTTCTTACGAATAGTTTCAATAAAGCCGCTGTTCTCTTCTTCATTTTCGTCATTGCCATTGGCTTCGGCAGATTGCTGCAGGACTTGGCCGATCTGCCGCATGACGGTTTTTTTGTCACTACCAAACTTCGCGCGCAGGGCCGGGATATTGACCCACACGGCGAAGTCGCTCTCGGTGAAGGCGTCCCGCGCGGACCCGGACTGAAACTCGAATTTGGCCGAGGCATCGTCCGCCGCATCGGCAACACGCACCACGATCCGCGGCTCGGCCGATGCAATGAGCCAGCGGCCCGACGCCTCACCCGACCAACCGGCTGGTAGCCGACTCCGCAGGTTCGAAGCCGCTTGCTCCTCCGCTTCTCCTAACGGAAACAGTACCGCAAATTGCAGGTTGAGGTCCGCGGTGAGATAGCCCACGCCGTACCAGTCGGCAGCATGATCAAGATCATCCGTCTCGCCCAGAAATTTCACCCACTGCTTATGCAGCGGTTCGAGGCCTGCGGCCAGACCTTTGCCATCGGCGAACCGCAGAACGTTCGGCAGGAACTGGCGTGATAGACGGTCGACCCGTTGAAGCGTCCGGCGCGGTGTCTCGAACCGCACGATCACGTCGGCGTCTGCCGGAAGCGGTGGAGGCTCTGCGATGGCAGTGGTTGCCGGAGCCAGACACGCCCCCGCAACGATCAAGCCGACCATCAGTTGGCTGACGGCCCGCGAACACATCGATCGCGTTCCGCTTGACGATCTCGTTGGAAACAAAGCGAAGTTGCGTAACTTGGGCATTGATGGTTCCTCCTGAACGCGAGCCTTTTCGTTAAAAATACAATACCGCGAGGGCCGGTCTTGCTCAATCGGCCTGATCGCCTGTTTCCATTTCGGTCGTGCGATTCATGGGCCGAAGACGTTCGTCGCCCGGCGGCCTCTTTCTGGTCAACTGATCACATTCGTGTCGCGATCGATCTTGTCGGCAAGGGCGGCATCTGAGACAACCCGCGCGAATGAATTTCGATGAATTGTCAGAATGGGACAATCTCGTTCGCAGGCGGGCCGGGCCGATGTCGCTACTGTTCAATGTGTTGTTCGCCGAGAAGTGCAAGAGCACGCACCATAAGCTCGCGCTCGACTCACTGCTGCACCTCAAGAACGAACACGCTCCGCGCTGGCGGAATTTATTCTTGCGGAACATCGAAGCGTACCTCGAAGGGGCCAAGGCCCCCGACACCCGCTTCAAGGACTTCACCAATCACGTGCTGCACGTGCGTGACAACAACTGGGGCGGTGCCCCGCGTGCGGCAGCGAAGTGGTATGACAAAACCGTTGAGTTGCTCGCGAACAAAGACTGGAACGACGCGATTTACGCAGCCGGGGTGCTGAGCCACTACTACACCGACCCGCTGATGCCCTTTCACACCGGGCAGAGTGAGGAAGAGACCGTCATCCACCGCGCCGCCGAGTGGAGCATGACAAAGTCGTACGACACGTTGCGAGGAATGCTGATCGACGAACTCGGCTATCCCGACGTCGCGGTCCCCTCCGGCGGCGACTGGCTCGAGCAGATGGTCATCGAAGGCGCCTGCGTATCCAATCCGCATTACGAAGCACTCATTGAGCGCTACGACTTCGAGGTCGGCCGGAAACGACCGGTCGAAGGCCTCGACGAGGACCTCCGCATTCGCATCGCGCGATGTCTCGGTCACGCGACTGTCGGGTTCAGCCGAATTCTCGACCGCGCTTTCGTCGACGCCGGCGTCGCCCCGCCGCGCAAAGGTATCACGCTCATCGGGGTGCTTTCGAAATTGACGGTGCCGATCTTCTGGGTCACCAAGCGGATGCACAATTCGCGGCAGCGAAAGATCGTGGAAATGATCTATCGCGAGTATCAACAAACCGGACGAGTCCTCACCTATCTGCCCGAAGATGAGTACGCCGTCCGCGAAGCACACGCCCGCGAAGTGCTCAACGTGCCCCTCGCCGAACTTGATGAGAAGCCGCTGCGACCGATCGGAACCCAATACGGCAAGCCGGTCGGAAAAGAGTCCGGAATTGCGAAGCCCGCGGCGAGAACTGAACCCGCACCAACGGCTCGCAAAGTCGAACAACCGACTCCGGCGGTTGCGAACGTCAAGCAGTCGCCGCCGCAACGGACGGTCAACACGGCCGGCCGACCCCCGGTGACACCCCGTGTGGCACCGGCTCAACCGGCCAAGCCGCAGGCCGTTTCGACGACATCGTCCCCGGCTCAAAATCTGGCGCGGACGATTGCTTCGGGCACGCCAGCAAAGACCGCGCAATCGACGACCGCAACGACGCAGAGCAAGCCGGCAAACTTCGCCCGTCCGGAAGCCAAGAAGATCAACCCGGCCGACCCGTTCGCCGACTTCGGCTCAATGCGGAAGATCATTGACCCCCAGGCTGAGACACCGCGGGGCGGCAACACGACGGCCAAACAACCCCCCGCAGAACCGCCGCAAAAGCCGACGATTTCGCTCAAAGATTCATTGCCGCCGGAGCTGCGGCCGAACACGGAATCGACCGCCGACGCAAGCGGCGAATCGGACGGGCCGAAGTTCTATCTCGATCGGAACTGCCCGGTCGTCGATGCGCCGTCGATCGGACCGAAGACAGCGAGTCGACTCGAAGGCGTCGGCATCCGCACGGTCGCCGATCTTCTGGGGGCCAATGCGACCGGCGTCGCTGCACGTCTCGGCGTGACCTATATCACCGCCGAAGTCTTTCGCGACTGGCAACGCCAGGCTCGGTTGTGCTGTCAGATTCCGAACCTCCGCGGTCACGACTCGCAAATCCTCGTCGCGTGCGGCGTGACCGACCCGACCGATCTCGTCGCGCTGGACGCCGAAGAGTTGTTCGAACTGGTGGCGCCCTTCTGCGAGTCGGAAGAAGGCCAGCGGATTCTTCGCAGCGGGAAGTCACCGACGGTCGAGGAAGTAGGCGACTGGATCGATTGGTCGCAATCGGCTCGACCCCTCAAAGCGGCCTAAGGCATCGTAAAGCCGAGCGGCTTGCCTCCGCGTCCGGCACTTGCCGCTTCGCACGCTGGGTCGAGCTTCAGATCCCTCGGCTCAATTTCGACGACGCGATCGATCTGCGGCCGGGAGGCGAGGCGGACCGCGTCCTTCGATAGATGCAGTTCCGACGTCCCGAATTTGCCGGCGTATAACCGCCACCTCGTTTCGGAGCGTTGTTCGTCCAGATAAACGCCGGGGCCGGCCAGCAGCCGCACGTCGTCAATCGCAACGGCAAGGTGACGGTCACGCCAGTGGACGACATCGGTCGGGAATGTCTGGTCCTGATCGAAGATCACCGCGGGAGGGGACGGGGGGCGGATTCCCAGCGGCGGAAGGATCACCGTATCTCGAATCGAAACTCGGACCGTGTCAGTCGCACTTCGCCCGACGTTCTGCCCGGCGAATAAGGCGGTCGCGCGTCCGGCCGACAGCGAACAGTGTTCGATCATTGCCGTCATGCTTCCGGTTCCGCTCGTCGTCTGCAATCGCAAGATGTCGTCAGTCGTGACAATCCCGCAGTTCGTCAGCCGCAGCGGGGAACTTTCATAGGCGATCGTCACGACCGGCGATTCCGCCGTGAGGAACGTGTCGCGCAGTTCGACGGTCCCGCGCGAGTTCCCGAAGCTGGTGGCATTCGCGTCGGCCGATCGCAGGCGAAACATGCCGACATGCCCGAGGCTGCCTCGTTCCGGACCGCGTATTTCGCCCGACTCGATCAGCACCGTGGCGTCAGCCGTTTCAAGGAAGTAGTTCGGGCCGCGCCGGCGGGTCGAACCGGTCATCACGACGTTCGGATTAATGAGTCGAAGTCGGCCATTCCTGACGCTGATAAATGGGGCAGGGGGCGAGGACTCCGGCACCAGTCGCGGCCGTAGGGTTGGCGGCGATTCGCCCGCCGTCTCAAATTCAATCGTCAGTGTTCGGCCGGCGATCGCGAAGGAACTCGACGGCACGGGACCGCTGCCCGACGCGATGATGCGAGCACCATCGGGCCAGTTGCCCGAATTGACGAAGCTGCCGAGATCGCCGCTGCCCAAATTGAAGTTGATCGTCTGCGATGGGTCGGGAATGCGGACGGGGAGGGGGAGCTTCGCTTCGAACAGGCCAGCGACGAAATTCCGCTCCGATCGCTCCGGCAGCAACGCGGGGTCGGCACCGACATCCGGATGGCTCGACACCCGCGCGAATTGATCGATTTTGTCGATCGGGGTTGCCGAATCAGACTCCGATCGCGGAAGGCTCGACAGCGGGATCAGCAGCGGTGGCGTGTAGTCGTTCCAAGTCCGCTGCCAACTCGACGGCCCAGCCGCGATGGGCTGGGTCTGACCGTCCATCGCGATCAGCGGCTTCCACACCCCGAACGCGAATCGATCGGTGTTCCACCGGATAACGTTCTCGGGGCGATAGGTCGAAGAGGCCTGCCCCAAGGAGAGGAGGGGCTGCGATTCACCGCCCCGAAAACTCGCGGCGACCGAGTTCATCGCGCGGAACGACATCGCTGGTTGCGACCCGACGGTAAAGCCCGGTACGGGTTCGGCCCGCAGGAATGATTCGGACGAAAAGCACGATGAAGAGAACAGGGCGAGCCGCAGCGTCGGTTCGACCTGTTCGACCTCCCGGCCCGGATTGCTCATTGGGTCAAAGCCGCTCGGGATGGGCACACGAAAGGCCCCGGCATCACGAAGGACGGCAACACTGTTTGAAACCACGACGTCGGCCTGGAGCGGTTCGACGTCAACCAGTCGCGTGCCGCGGGAGTCGATCACGCAGCGATCGAACAACACTCGACCGGCGGGGCGGCGCTCTTCAGGGTCGGCATCCAACTGTCGCAGGCGGACAAGGTTTTCAACCGCCGTCGCGTCGCTCCGTTCGACCGAGATCGTGGTGTCCCGCAGAGCCAGCAACCCCTCGGCGACTGCGAACACGTCGGCGGCATTCAGTGGAGCGTGTGCGAGGTCAAAGGTCAGGTCGACGCCAATGAAAGCGAGTTCTGCACCATCGATTTCAAGCAACGCATCCGAGGCCCCCTGCACCTCGGAACCGACGAACGTGATCACCGGCCGAGAACCGGTTGCGGCCACGATCGTCAGCGGAGCCGTAACCCGGGCGGCGGGCAGCTTCCAGACGAACGGCCCGTCCCCGTGCAGCCGAATCGTTGCGGTCGTGCCCGGCAGATTGGCGAAGGCTTCGCTCAGGTTGACGTAGTCGGTCGACGTGCGGTCCGAACGTCCGACGCTGATTTCCGTTCCGGGCTGATTCCACGGATGCGGCCGCTCCGCGGTGGCGACGGTCGCGACCCATTCGGGAAAGTGCGGTCGTTCCTGTTCGGTCCCGATCGACAGCGGAGGTGGCGTCGGGGCGGCCTCACTCGGGTCGTCGGTCTTGTCCGGGCGCGTCGGCACCAACACGGTCGGTTGATTCGGATTCGTCCCTGTTCCGCCCCCGACATCGGGGAATCGGGTCGGGTTCGGCGATGTGCCTCCGGGTTCGGGACCGGTCGGCTGTCCTGATTGCCCGTTCGGCGAATCGCGCTGCGTTCCCGCGGGGTCTTGCTGTCCGTTGCCGATGCCATTGCCGGAGCCATTGCCAGTCAACGGGCCGCCTTCGTTGATCCGCGGATCGACGTTGGTGACCTCGCCCCCCTCGTCGGACAGCTTGACGTAAGAGCCCCCGACTTCGATCACCAGCCACCACGCCACGAGCGCGAACAAAATAAATCCCACCACGCCGGCAACGACGATCGCCGAATCCTGACCGGTCGGTTTGCCCGAGGCTTTCATCTCGTGCTTGAGCGGCCTTCGTCCCGGCGGCGGGGCCGCGGCCACGCGCGGACTCGACTTACTCTTCGAACGACGTTGCGGGCGGGCCTTGCGACTCGGCAGAGCCCCATCACTGATCTTTGATGCCCCCATCGACGCATCCGAAAGCGGACCTTCGTCTCTGCTGTCGGCGGAGGCCGTGTCGCTACCGGAGAGCGCGGCCAGATCGTCGACGGAAACAGACGAGCGGCGCTGCGATGCCTTGGTAATGTCTTTGCTGAGCGCCGAGGGCGTCTGATACCGATCGGACGGCTTCTTCGCCATCATCCGACGCAGCACTGCCACGACTGCTTCCGGGGTATCGGACTGAGCTTTTCGCGGATCGGGAATCGGCTCTTCGGCATGGGCGCGGAGACGATTCGTCAGGCTATCGGCCCGATAGGGCACGTCGCCGGTCAGCATGTGATACCAGGTGCAGCCCAGCGAATAGATGTCGCTGCGGATATCGGCGGAGCGACTGCTGCGGGCCTGTTCGGGCGGCATATAGTCGACCGTCCCGACCGTGTGTCCGGCCCGCGTGATCCGCGATTCAGACTCTTCCTCGACGGCGCGGGCCAGACCGAGATCGGTCAGCGTGACCGAGCCGTCTTTTCGAATCAAAATGTTCGAAGGCTTAATGTCGCGATGCACAAACCCCTGCCCGTGCAGGTGGTCGAGGGCATCGGCGATCTGGCCGATAATGGAGACCGTTCGGCGATACGGGATCGGCCCCTTCTTTTCCATCAGGCGTTCGACGTCGATTCCCTCGACGTATTCCAACGCGATGAACAGCACGCCTTCGATCTCACCGGTGTCGTAAACGGAGACGATACTCGGGTGCTTGAGATTCGCCGCCGCCCGGGCCTCCGATTGGAACCGCGCGATCAGGTTCGGCGGCGTCCCCTTGGCGGTCTTCAAAACCTTGAGCGCGACCGATCGGCTCAACTGCGTATCTTCGGCCAGCCAAACCGTCCCCATGCCCCCTTCGCCAAGCCGCTTCTTAATCAAATAACGTCCGAGCTGCATGCCCGGTTGCAAGGTGACTTGCTCCGAGCTTTCCTGCTCGTCGGAATCGGTCGACATTGATAAGCCCGCGCGAAGTGAAAAGCGGAACGCGAACGGAAGAGTACCCAGTGAGAATAACCGAACCGCCACCCGAAATTCGACCGCGATCGGAACACCCGCCCAATCAAAGGCGAATTCTCAAGCGTCGCCGCCGGTAAAGTCGTCGGAATCTTGCGGGCCCAGCGGCGTCCACGCCAGCCGCGCGACCCGGCCCCCTTCCGTTCCGCACACGATCGAATGCCCGAAGGCGTCGGCTCGTAGAAACTTGACTTCACGCGGTGCCAGGCCGGTCCAAATGACTTTGCCCTTCGTGGTCAGCCGATAGATGTGCCGCTCAAGCGTCGTGGCGATGATGTAACGCCCGTCGTAGGTGACGGCCACGCGATGCGGAGTGCCCTCGATTTGCAACGCGCCCCGATTTCGCCCGCCCCGGCCGAAGAGTTGAATCCCATGGGCGAACGCCGCCGTCGCAATGAGACTGCCGCTGCCGGAGACACCGATCGCCCCAATGTTGCTCCACAGTTTCTCGTCCCACAACGCTTTGCCTTTGAGCGAGTGTTCGCACAGCAGACCGTATTCGGCGGCTTCGATCAGCGTCGGCTTCGTCGCCAGAAATACGATGTGGGCGATCGGCCGGATCGTGGCGAATTCGGCGACCGTCTTCAGCTTGCCCGACTCGGTACTCACGATGCGAACCTGTGAGTTCCCCAGCGCCACTGCGAGATTCCGGCCGAACGGATCGAGGGCCAAGCCGTGAACCGGATCGGGCAGATCGATCGACTTCGTGACCCCGAGCTTCCGGTTCAATAAAGAAACGCGATTGCGTCCGTGACTGGCGGCGATCGAATCACCCGAGTCCGAAATCGCGACTTTCGATAAGCCCTTCAGCCCCCGCGTGACCGCAGCCACGTGCCCGTCACGGTCGAGCAGATAGACGCCGCCCGATTCGTCCGCCAACACGACCTCATCGGTCTCGCGGGCCAGCGACACGTCGACCAACGGTGCATCGGTCGTAAAGGACCAGTGCGTCACCGGCGGTTCGCCCGAGTGCGTTTGTGCCCAGGATGTACCCTGCGTTTCACTCATTGAGCAGGTCGGATTCGATCGAAGACGAGGTGTTCAAGAATGAACTCTACCCCGACCGAACACGAGGGCAAATCCTCGCGCCCAACAAGCCGAGGTTCCTGAGAACCGCGAAACGAGCGCGCGGCAACGCTCGCTCACAGAGTGCCGGGGGCGTGTCGCCCCCGCAGGGCAGACTCGGCCCGCTTCTTGCATCGCACCTATTACGAAGCCTAAAAACCTGCCGGGAAGCAAAGCAGTGCAAGAAGCCCACGAACACCCAGAGACGGGGGCGACACGCACCCCGGCACCCTATTCCCAGCAAGCCGAGGTTCCTGAGAAACGGTGGCCGAGCGCGGGGACTCATGTCGACAACACCTTCCCGCCTCACCCCGTGTTCGATCCGCACTTCTCAGGAAGTGCGGCTTGTTGATGGATGCCATATTAATTCTCCTCACAAGCCGCGCATGTAGTAAGCGGATAGAGCGAGGCTTTAGGATACATCGATCCGCTTACTTCGTGCGCGGCTTGTCGGCCATACAACAAGCCGAGGTTCCTGTGAACCGCGAGGCGAGCGCGGTCAAACCTCGAGGAACTTAACCTGCATCCCCCCGCGCTCGGCCACCGTTTCTCAGGAAGCGGGGCTTGTGATCGGGCTCACTCCGCTTCGGGGATCACGCCGTTCTTTTGCATCCACACTTCGGCGAGTTTCGGCCAGCCGGTGACGGCGTGTTCGCTGGGGCGAAGGCCGTAGCCGTGGCCGCCGGTGGGGAAGACGTGCATCTCGAACGGTACGTCGGCATCCCGCAGCGCCATCCCGAACATCATCACGCCGTTGACGTGGGTCGAAGCCCGTTTGCCGTCGCGGCCGTCGTCGAACGTGTGGACCATGAACATCGGCGGGGTGTCTTCCGGCACGTTGAGGGTCGACTTCGCCGAGAGCGCGTCTTCGCCGGAGAGATAGGCTGCGTAAATCGGCAGCGCGAAGTCAGGCCGACAACTGACTTCGTCAACCTCGTCGATCGATTCATACATCCGCTCGCCGAACTGCGTCGCCGTGCGGACGGTGAGATTGCCCCCGGCTGAAAAACCGAGAACGCCGATGCGTTCCGGGTCGAGGCCCCATTCATCGGCCTTGCTGCGGACGAGGCTCATCGCCCGCTGCGCATCCTGCAGCGGCGGCTTCCAAAAGGTGAGCTTGTCCCGCCGGGGCACGCGGTATTTCAGCACGATGCCCGTGACGCCGTTCTCATTGAGCCACTCGGCAACCTCGGTCCCTTCGAGATCCCAAGCTAAAATGTGATACCCGCCTCCCGGGCAGATCACGACAGCCGCCCCGTTGGGGTTCTCCGGCTTGTAGACCGAAATCGTCGGCTTTGAGACATTCGAGACGCGGATGATCGTCTTGACGTCGGTGACCGTCTCCGCCTTCTCCGGCCCGATTTCCTTCATCTCCCCCGGCGGCTTGCCGGGCCACACATCGAGGACAACATCCGGCTCGGCAGCCAGCCCGATTGCGGGGGCAGTAAAGAGTACAATGCAGAGTAGTTGCGTTTTCATTTTCGATCTCCGGGCGCTGACGCTTACGGCTCGCCAAGTCTTCTCTAGCCACTGGCCTCTCGACTCTAGCCTTTTTCAGCCTCAAAGTCTTTCATGGCCTCAATTAACGCGTCGATTCCTTCATCGGGGAAGGCGTTGTAGATGCTGGCCCGCATGCCGCCGACGCTGCGGTGCCCTTTGAGGCCGTCCATGCCGCGCTGCTTGCAGAAGGCGACGAACTCCGCGTCTTTGTCGGCATCGCCGGTGACGAAGCAAGCATTCATTTTCGACCGGCTGTCGACGTCGGCGGTGCCGCTAAACAGCGAGCTTGCTTCGAGGGCGGCGTAGAGCTTCGTCGCCTGAGCTTCGTTCCGCTCGGCGACCGCGGCGAGGCCGCCTTGGCCTTTGATCCATTCGAATACGAGCTTCATCATATAGATGCCGAGCGTCGGCGGCGTGTTCGACAGGCTGCCCGCCTCCGCCTGCGTGCGGTATTGCAGCATCGTGGTCAGGTCGCCTGAGCCGCTGTCGACAACGTCTTTGCGGGCGATGATCAGCGTGACGCCGGCGGGGCCGAGGTTCTTTTGGGCCCCGGCGTAAATCAGGCCGTACTTCGTGACGTCGATCGGTCGGCTGAAGATGTCGCTCGATGCATCAGTGACGAGATACGCCCCGTCCGGGCACTCCGGTTCGACGGCGAACTGCGTCCCGAAGATCGTGTTGTTCGACGTAAAATGCACGTAGGTCGGCGAGTCGCTGTAACTGACGTCCTTGGGGATGTAGCAGAAGTTGCGATCCTCGCTGCTGCACGCGACATTTACGTTGCCGAACAGCTTGGCCTCTTTGATCGCCTTCTTCGACCACGAGCCGGTGTTGAGGTAGTCGGCGGTTTTGTCGGGCGTGAGGAAGTTCATCGGCACCTGCCCGAACATCAGGCTCGCACCGCCCTGCACGAAAAACACGTGGTAATCGTCGGGGATATTCGCGAGTTCACGGCAGGCGGCCTCGGCTCCTTCGCAGATCGCGGTGAAGGTCTTGCTGCGGTGGGAATGTTCGGCAATTCCGATACCCGTGCCGTTGACGTCGATCAGAGCTTCGGCGGTCTGCTGCAGCACCGGCACCGGCATCGTCGCGGGGCCTGCGGAGAAGTTGTAAATGCGGTCGGCGGTCGCCATCGGGGCGCTCCGGTGGGAAGAGAAAGAGTGCGGGAAGTCCAAGCGATTTTGTTATCGCGTCTCGATTCTCCGTTTGCAACGCAGGGGCCGCAGGGTTGAGATTTCGCCCCAAACGGCGATTGTTAAGCCGCGACCGGCAGGGAGCGCTCCCTATCGGTCGCGGCTAAACGGACTCTCGACTCTCGCCTCTCGACCCTCGACTGTAGCAATGCCCAAACTCACCCCCATGATGCAGCGCTATCAGGAGGTGAAACGGGAGAACCCCGAGGCACTGCTGCTGTTTCGGATGGGCGACTTCTACGAGCTGTTCTACGAAGACGCCGAGGTCGCGGCGAAATCGCTCGGACTGACGCTGACCAGCCGGGATAAGAACTCGGACAACCCCGTGCCGATGGCCGGGTTCCCCTATCACGCCCTGCGGCCCCACCTGCAAAAATTGATTCGCCAGGGCTTCCGGGTTGCCGTTTGCGAACAGGTGGAGGACCCCAAGACGGCCAAGGGCATGGTCAAGCGGGAAGTGACTCAGGTCGTCACGCCCGGCACGCTGACCGACGACGACCTGCTCGACCCGCGGGAGAGCAACTTCCTGTGCGCCCTGCACGCCGACAAATCGGGCACGTGCGGCCTCGCGTGGATCGATATCTCCACGGGCCGATTCGTGGCCGCCGATTTACCCGAAGCGCACGTCATCGACGAACTCGCCCGACTCGACCCTTCGGAGGTCTTGATCTCCGAGGAGCAGCCGAAAGCGGTCGTCTCGGTCCGGCAGCAGTGGGAGGGCACGCCGCTTTACACCCCCCGTCAGCCTTGGTCGTTCGGCAATGACGAATCGCGCCGGTTGCTCAACGAGCACTTCGGCACCGCCACGCTGGAAGGGTTTGACCTCGACGACGCCGGCCCCGGCGTGACGGCGGCGGGGGCGCTGCTCGACTACGTTCGCGAAACGCAGAAGACCGCCCTCGGGCACATTACAATAATCGAACCGCACCGCCGGGGCGAGCGATTAATCATCGACGAGGCAACCCGCCGAAGCCTTGAACTGACGCGGACGATCCGCGACGGCGAACGGGCCGGATCGTTGCTCGCCGTCATCGATGAAACCGTCACTTCGATGGGAGCACGGTTGCTGGCCGATTGGCTATCCGGACCATTAACCGACGTGAAAGCAATCAACGCCCGCCTCGACGCCGTCGAAGAATTGCGACGCGAAACGGCGCTGTGCCGGAACGTTCGAGAGCAACTCGACGAAGCCTATGACCTGGAGCGGCTCACGGGACGCGTTGCGACGGGGCGGACGAGTCCGAAAGACCTCGTCTGCTTGGGCAAAACACTCGCGCTGCTTCCAAAACTAAAAGCGAAACTGAGCGGACGGGGCGCCTCGCTGCTGAATTCCTTGGAAGCCAAGCTCGATCTTTGTCCGGAGGTCCGAACCGACATCGAAAAGTTGCTGGTTGAAGACCCGCCGCTGTTAACGTCCGAAGGCAATATGATCAGGCCGGGCGTTGACACCCGGCTCGACGAACTCCGCGAATTGGCCCGCGGCGGCAAGGCATGGATTGCCAAATACCAAGCAAAGCAGAGCGAACGGACCGGCATCCCCAATCTTAAGGTCGGCTTTAATAAAGTCTTCGGCTACTACCTCGAAGTGACGGCAGCCCATCGCGACAAGGTCCCCGACGACTTCATTCGCAAGCAGACTCTTAAGAATCAAGAACGCTATATCACACCGGAGCTAAAGGAATACGAAGACAAGGTCCTCGGCGCTGAGGAAAAGGCGATCGCACTGGAACAGCAGTTATTCGATGCCTTAAAGACTCGCGTGGCCGAATACGTCCCGCGGTTGCAGCAGACGTCCGTGGTGCTCGCGTCGCTCGATGTGCTGGCGGGACTGGCAACACTCGCCGGGTCGCGCGACTATTGCCGACCGGAAATGACCGACGAACCCGTGCTCGATATTACAGACGGTCGTCACCCCGTGCTCGATCGCTTAAGACCGTCGGGCGAATTTGTTCCCAACGACATTCATCTGGGGGGTGAGCACGAGGCGATCGTCGTTCTGACCGGCCCCAACATGGCGGGTAAGAGCACCTATATTCGTCAGTCGGCCCTCTTAACGATCCTCGCACAATTGGGATCGTTCGTCCCGGCGACATCGGCAACAATCGGCGTGGCCGATCGTGTTTTCGCCCGCGTCGGGGCCAGTGACGACGTGGGCCGCGGGCAGAGTACCTTCATGGTCGAAATGACCGAGACCGCCCGCATCCTGCATGCCGCGACGAAGCGAAGTCTCGTTATTCTCGACGAGATCGGCCGCGGCACGAGCACCTACGACGGCCTCTCCCTCGCGTGGTCGGTTACTGAATATCTACACGACTCCGTCGATTGCCGCACGCTGTTCGCCACGCACTATCACGAGCTGACCGACCTGCCGAAGAGCCTCAGCCGAGCCGGCAATTGGCACGTGGCCGTCCATGAAGCCGACGGCGAGATCACCTTCCTGCACAAGATCGTCCGCGGCGCCACAAATCGCAGCTACGGCCTGCACGTCGCCTCACTCGCCGGCGTCCCGAAGCAGGTCGTCGACCGGGCTGATCAAATTTTGGAAAGCCTCGAAGCCGAGCCGGCGGAAGGAAACGCCAAACGTCGCCCCGGACCCAAGCGGACGCGTAAGGAAAAGCAAATCCCGCTGTTCGCTACCGAAGAGCATCCTATGATCTCCCACCTGCGGGAGTTGGACGTCGATGCGATGACGCCACTAGAAGCACTCCAGGAAATTGCCCGCATCCGCGAGCGACTTCGTAGCGAATAATGCTTCAAGCAAAGCCCACGCGTCACACCGCGTGGGAAAATCATCTCACGTGGAGGCGAATATGTTCGGTTTGCGGATCGCGATGGCGGGGTTCTTTGCGCTCGGAGTGAGCATGGCGGCGAATGCGGAGGATCTCGAAGATTCGGTGGAGGTGGGCAAAGTCATCTCCCGTATCTCCGGCGACGCGGAGTTGAAGATCGAACAGTCCGACGACAAGACGATTTACGTCGCCGGCGAAAGCAAAGTCGACACGCCGCTACCGGTCGGGTATCCGCCGCCCACACCGCCGGGGGTGATTGAAATTAAGCAGTACCCCAAGGTCCGTCGGGCAACGGTCGGCGGGAAGGGCAAGAGTGCCCTAGATCCGATGCGCGGCACGACGGGCGCGTTCTGGCCGTTGTTCGCCCACATCAAGTCGCGCGGGATCGCGATGACCGCGCCCGTCGAACTCGACTACAGCGACCTCGATGACGCAGACGGTGAGATTGAGTGGTCGATGTCGTTTCTGTATCGAAGGCTGGATCAGGGCCCGACGAACGACGGCGTGATCGTTGATGTGGTCGACGCCGAACCGGTGACGGTGATCTCAATAGGTCACCGCGGAGATATGGACGGCGAAGCCTTGCAGGCGGGACTTCAAGAATTGCGAGAGGCGATCGAGAAGTCGGAGAAGTGGCAAGTCGCCGGCGACCCGCGGACGATGGGATATAATGGCCCCAACATTCCCCGAAAGAATCGCTGGTGGGAAATCCAATTGCCAGTGCAGGCGAATTAATTAACGTCGAGAGTTATTGAGCGTAAGTGATACCGAAGACGGCGATATCAGCTCGACCGCGGTCCGTGTTCACGGATCGCTGAATCGCCTCGACCAGTTTCTCCCCGCCTTTCGCCGATGGTTCGATCGGGTTGGCATAGTCGGCCTGATTGTCGAATAACGTGCGCAGGTCAATCACGTTAAGTTTTCTCTTAATTGCCGCGCGGGTGATGACGTCATTAAATAGTGCGAGGGCGGTCACCGACATGCGTTGCTGGGTGCCCTCCCCGAAATTCGGGTCGTAAATCGTAAGCACAGTGGTCGGAAGCTCGCGGTCAAGCACGCCGTCGAGCATTTTCTCGTAAGTCTTTCTGAAGTCGTCTTGCAGCTCCGCGAGTTTCAAGACCGCTTCGCCGACCGACGATGCTTCTTCCGCCAGAATGTAGGACGACTGCAACGCATCGTTTCCGCCCACGCTCACGATGAGATGCGTGGCGTCGTCCGGCACGTGTTTTAATTGCGCGGCCACGTCAACGGTCGTATCTCCGTCGACGGCGAGAAGCGTTGCCACGCTGCCTTCGGGAAGAGCGGCATCGAGCTGCTCAATGACCGACGGGTCATCGCCGACATAGACGCCGTTGTCGAAGATCGAGTCACCGAGAAGGACGATGTGCATCGGGACGTCTTTCTCGGTGTCAGGACTCGGATCCGCGGTTTCAGCAATCGGTGCGCCGCAACCGCAGCAGGCAGCGACGATACAAACAGCGATGACCGACGCGGCTTTGATGACTGGAGCTGGCATTCTTCGGGCAATCGTCAGTGTTTGAATTCGAACCATAAGCCGCGCACGAAGTAAGCGGATCGAGATATCTTGGCGTTATTAAGTACTGAAAAGATACCTTGAAGGATGCAGGGAAGACTTGCGTAGGAATCCCTTGCTTGCGCTGCGGGCTTGTGTGGGGGCGATGTCCGCTTATTTCGTACGTGGCTTGGCGTTAAACACCTTAGAATTCGCCGATGACCTGGCCGTCGTTTCTTGCGCCGAGATTTCGCCAGATGGTGAGGTCCAGGTTCTCCGAGATGAAGCGAACCGAGCCGTCCATTAATGTGACTTGAACGCCGCCGGTGTGATAGCTGCGGGAGGTAATCGCCGCATAGGTGTCGCAAAACATATCGGAGCAAGAGGTTTTGCCTTCTTGCTGGCTGTTGTAGTCGACATCGTATTCGACGCCACTGTGTGTGAGCGGCACACGAGTGTTGGGTCCAAGCATAACGGTAAACCCGCCGTGGTGAACGCGTCCGTCGGGCCATTCGGTATGGCCGGTCGCCTTGCCGGGCTCAACTTTATAATCGCCGATCCCGGCATTGATCGCCGTGTCGAGCTGAGCCAACGTGGAAGCCGCGTCGGCCGGCACCGTAGCGGACGGAACCGTGTCGTCATTGCGAACGTAGGAGGTCCACGCTTTCACCTCGGCCACCATCAGCGTGTTCGATGTGCCGTCGGTACAGTCGCGAAAACCAAGCTTGGCGTTCGGATGAAACATCCCGTTACCGATCGCGTTGTCCTCGGGGTTCCACACGAACCACGTACCGGCATTAAAAGCGTAGGTGGTCGGGTAGAGCAGAGGTCGACCGCTACCCGGGTCACGCACGACGTGGGCCTGCGGGTCGGTCGGACAGGCGTACGTCGAAATCTTAATACCGCTGATTTCGGGCTGGGTGTCCCACGCTTCATCAAGATCGACCTGCGAGAACAGGTTGCCCTGTTCCAGCATCGGTAAAATGCGACCGTGCACCGACCACGATCCGTTGTTGCTGCCGAGCGAGCCGCCGATCGACCAGCACGATAGCGGCGGCAACGCCGAGGCGACCTCGAAGTAATTGTGAACCGCCAGTCCCAATTGCTTCAGGTTGTTTTTGCACTGGGATCGCCGTGCCGCTTCGCGCGCCTGTTGCACGGCGGGCAATAACAGGGCGATGAGGATCGCGATGATCGCGATCACCACGAGCAATTCGATGAGGGTGAAACCGTATCGGCGGCGCATGGCAGTCCATCCATCAAGAAGGGAGAGGCACAAGACCCGCGTGTGCCGGCTGGGGGCGGGACAGTTCATCAGCGGCATGGACGCCACCGACCCTGTAGACGATCCACTCCGCCCGAGCTAACAGCGCACCGCATCAATTCGCTTCCAAAAAGCAGAGAACGTCGCGGAGCTGCGTGACACAGTTTTCTTCGCCGGAGCAGCCGGGATCAAGCAGAAGCGCGCGGCAGCCGAGCTGTGCCGGACCTTCGCGATCGGCCGCCGGTTCATCCCCAATGAATAGCGTCTCAGCCGCAGTGGTGCCGCAGGTTTCGAGGACGATTTCATAAAACCTGCGATGAGGTTTGCGGTAGCCGATTTTCGACGAAATAACCCGATGATCGAAGAGCGGACCCACCGGTGAGGCGTCGAGAATCCCATCGAGCCGGGCGTCGAAGTTCGACGCGATACATCGCACGACACCCCGGAGACCGAGGGCCGTCAATACCCGTTCGGTCTCCGAATCGAACCGCCAGGACGTTGGCTGAGCGAAGTGCTCATGCAGTTGCCGAAAGCAGGCCTCCGGGTCAACGACATCTCGAAAGACTTTGCCGACGACATACCGCCAGAACTCGTATTCGATCGCGTCACTGGTTTCGAGTTCGGTCTCCGCCCGCGACGTAAATGCTTCTCGAAAACGGCGACCGACCTCGTCGCGACTGAGCGATGAGCCGTGCTGCCGCCCGATCTCGTGATAGGCGGTCACGACGTCGGGCTGCGGATGGAGCACGGTGCCGACGGCATCAAAGACGACGGCTCGCAGCGGAGGGTGATCGTCGACTGAGGTCGAGCCGATGGGAGATTGATTCATGACACGATTGTGGGTTCGACCTCTTCGGATATGCCAGCTCGTCGAGCGATTCGTTGCCGCATCCGACCTTTTGACCGACGGGTGTCGTGCTGACTTCTGCGGCCAAGTCTGTTATAGACCGGACAATTGAATGATTCTTCACGCGGTATTGACCGCATTCGAATCGACCCGTGGCGGAAGGAGTCCGGACCGATGGGCGTTCCCGTATCGCAGATGTGGACCGTGGCGAGCTACGTGCTGGGCCAGAAGGCGCGCGGTCGGAAGCGCTATCCTTTGGTCCTCATGCTCGAGCCGCTGTTTCGCTGCAATCTTGCCTGCGCAGGTTGCGGTAAGATCCAGCATCCGGTCGAAATTCTCCGGAAGAACCTATCGCCGGAAGACTGCGTCAAGGCCGCCGAGGAGTGCGGGGCTCCCATCGTCTCGATCCCCGGCGGCGAGCCGCTGCTTCATCCGCAAATCGACGAGATCGTCGACGGACTGATTGCCCGCGGGAAGTACATCTATCTGTGCACTAACGCGCTGCAATTGGAGAAGAAGCTCGATCTGTTCGAACCGAACAAGCAGCTCTCGTTTTCGATTCACATCGACGGGCCGCGGGAAGAGCACGACGAAGCCGTTTGCCGCGAAGGCGTTTACGACATCGCCGTCAATGCGATTCGGGCCGCGGTGGGACGCGGGTTTCGCGTCACGACGAACACGACCGTCTTCAACAATGCCGACCCGCAGCGGCTGCGTGAAATGTTCGATGAGCTCACCGACCTCGGCGTCGAAGGAATGATGCTCTCGCCCGGTTACCCCTACGAAAAGGCTCCCGATCAGGAGCACTTTCTGCATTTGGGCGAAACGGTCGAGCTGTTTCGCCGGATATTGGACCGACCGAAACGGCGGTGGGTCTTCAATCAGTCACCTTTGTTCTTGGAGTTCCTCCGAGGCAATTGGAATCTCGAGTGCACGCCGTGGGGCAGTCCGACTTACAACATCTTCGGCTGGCAAAAGCCCTGCTACCTGCTGCAGGACGGATACGTCGACACGTTCGACGAATTGATGGCGACGACCGACTGGGACGCGTACGGCAAATCGAGCGGCAACCCCCGCTGCACCGACTGCATGGTCCACTGCGGCTACGAACCGACTGCCGTCTCTGCCACGTTCGGCAGCCTCGGCGGTCTCGCCCGCGCCGCCGCGGTGACGTTGGGCGGGTTGAAGCCGCTTCGCGAGGCAACGCCCGTTGCGAGCGAACCGATCGTCACCCCGTTGAGCGTGCCGGAGTCGCGTGTCCCAGCCCCGCATCGTAATCGTGTGGAAGATCGCGAACTTGTTCAAATCGATGTTTAACAGCGTCGATACAAGCCGCGCGTTCGCAAGAACCGCGGAACGAGCGCGGGGAGCGACCCTGTTCCCTCTACCAACCTCATCCCGCGCTCGGCCACGCGTCTCAGGACGCGGTGCTTGTGTTGAACCGAACGATCCCTTCGCCCCACAAGCCGCGCGTTCGAAAGATCTGCGGACCGAACGCGGGGAGGAACCCCGTTCCGCTCGACCAACCTCACGCCGCGCTCGGCCACGCGTCTCAGGACGCGGTGTTTGTGTGAATCGCTCGATTACTCCGTCGTACGACGCGACTTGGGCAAAATCGCTTTGCCGATCGCTTCGAGGTTGCCGCTGAACGCGTTCCACTCGGCTTCAAGCACATCGAACGCCGACCACTGCTGCTCGGCGTCTTTTTCCGTGCGGCGTTTGACGACCAGGTCATAAAGGTCGAGGGCTCGCTGCGCCGTTGTGCGAATGGAGAATTCGCGGGCGGTCTCGGCGACGCCGGCGGAGAGCTTCTCCAAGCGATCCGCCGGTGCTTCCCGCACCCACCGCAGCGCGGCGGCGAACGATTCTCGATCTTCGGTCTGTAACATGCGACCGTTGACTTCATCCCGCATCACGTCCCGCACCCCGCTGGCCGCCACGGCGACGACCGGGACCCCGGCCGCCATGGCCTCGGTGAGCACCATCCCCTGCGTTTCGCTTTGCGAGGCGAAGGCGAACACGTCCATCGCGTGATAGGCATCGATCAGATCCTGTCCACTCAGTCGGCCCGGCGTGACGAGCCGGTTCTCAAGGCCCGCCGTTCGGAAAATCGACTGAATCTCCGCCAGCGCATCCCCTTCGCCGACGCATAGGAAGCGGGCATCCGGCGTCGACTGAAGGAATTCTGAGACCGCATCGCCGAGGAATCCGCAGTTCTTCTCCTTCGCGATTCGACCGACGTGCCCGACCACGAAGGCATCCGCCGGAACGCCGAATCGCTTTCGGACGCGGCTCCCGTCGCCGGCGCCGAACTTCTCGACGTCGACCCCGGTCGGGATAATCTCGATCCGGCTGTCGACGTTATGGGCCCGCAGGTCACGCCGAATGCTCTCGCTCGGCGCGACGACCGCATCGCAGGCGTTGCAGTATGAGTGCGTCAACCCCCACAGCATCCGCTGCACCGACTGACTCAGCCCTTCGGTCTCGGCGTAAATCTCGTAGCGTGAGTGATGCGTGTAGACGAGGGGCACGTTCCAAACGCTAGCGCCCCGCTGTGCAACGCGGCCGATCAAGAACGGATGATGCGAGTGAATGACGTCAGGATCGAATTCGCTGAGCGTCGCGGCGATCAGACCGGGCAGGGGGAGTGGAATCGAATACCGCCGCTTGTAAGCCTTGAACAAGGCGGGAAAGCGAACGACGTCGGTTTCTTCACCGGGCACCACCCCTTCGAATTCGGGCGCCACAACGACGACGCGATGTCCCCGGCGGCGGTATTCATCGGTAAACCGATGAATGCTCTCCGTGATCCCGCCGACGAGCGGGTCGTAGATGTTGGTGAGCATCAAGATATTCATCGCCGCCATTCCCTCACTTCGCATTCTAAGAATGCGAGGGAGAGTGCAAGCGATCCAGAGCGATTACCGCCCGCTGACATTAAATTTCGGCTTTTCCCCTACGCGTCTGTCGCCACCAAGCGAGTGCCAATAGGGAGATCCCGGATCCGCAGGCGAATTTGAGCACCGCGAGCGGCCATGGCTTCCACCAGGCTCCGGTCGATATCTCGACGAGGTCGGACAGGCCGAACACGAACAGAGTTACCGCCAGCGAGTAGCGAACGACCAGTGAGACGGACGAGCGACGTTCGAGTAGCAGGGTCGCCAGCCCAAGCCCGCACCACCAGACCGTTTCGATCAAGTTGTATGTGCGGACGGGGTCCATGCGTTATTCTCAGGGAGATTGGCCGATGCCGATTGGGGCACACGTTCAACCGTCGACCTCATGTTGCGAATACGATTTTTCGCAGAAAGTTCCACAATGAAGAGTGTTGAAATCAGCGACGCCGCCGCCGAACTGGCGAAGGAGTTGGTCAGCCGGGGTGAGTTTTCGTCCGACGCTGAAGCGATTGAAGAATCGCTCCGCCGGGCGACGGCGGAGACATCGATTGAACATAAAATTGAACTGGGCCTGGCTGAACTCGATGCGGGCAAGAGCATTTCATCCGCAGAGGTATTCGCGCGAATTGACCGGTTGATCGCCGAACGGGTACCAACCGATGGCTGAAGCCCGGTTCTCACCGCTGGCAGAAAAAGACCTGCTTGAACTTTTCGAATACATTACTCAGCGACGGTCGTCTTCCGCGGTGCGACTTCGTGATCGACTCCTGACCGTGACTCAGGATTTGGCTCGGAATCCCCGAATGGCGCCCCACCACCCGCCATTTGAGAGTCAGGGTGTGCGGGTATTTCCGGTTAAGCCTTACGTGATTTGTTATCGGGAAGCGCCGGACGGAGTCGAGATCATTCGGATACTTCACGCAGCGCGCGATATTGACGCAATTTTGCGGGACTTTCCGGCGAAGTAATGAGAAGGCTCACCCCCTTTTCGCCGCTTTCGCCTCTCCGGCAGGATCGCCCCATGCTGCTCAAAGCCATCGAAACGACGATCAAGCGCGCGGTCATCGGGCATCACAAGCGTTCGAACAAGATTCTCTTTTCCGACACGACGCTTCGCGACGGCGAGCAGATGCCGGGGGCGACGCTCGAGCCCGACGACAAGGTGAAGATCGCACTGGCGCTGCAGGATGCCGGGGTGCATTCGCTCGACGCGGGTTTTCCGGCCAGCAGCGAAGCCGACGTCGAAGCGATCCGCCGGATGATCGGCGTCGTCCGCAAACCGGTGCTGACTTGCCTGTGCCGCACGGTCACGGCCGACATCGATGCCGCGGACAAGGCCCTCAAAGGTCAGGCATCGCACAAACGGGGCGTGAGCCTGTTCTGCGGGACGAGCCCGCTCCATCGCGAACACAAGCTCAACAAGACCAAAGACGAGATCCTCGCGATCATTCGGGAGACCGTCACCTACGCGAGTTCGAAGTTCCCGATCGTCAGCTTCGCCGGCGAAGACGCGACTCGGACGGAACCTGATTTCCTGTGCCAATGCTACGAACTTGCCATTGAATGCGGCGCGACGACGGTCGGCTTTCCCGACACCGTCGGCGTGCTCACGCCCGAGAAGGCCGCCGAGTGGATGCGGACACTCAGAGCGGGCATCCCCAATCTCGATAAAGCCCTGCTCGCCGTGCACATGCACAACGATTACGGGCTCGCCGTCGCCAATACGCTCGCCTGCGTCGCCGAGGGGGCCAACGTCGTGCAGTGCACCGTCGGCGGGATCGGCGAACGCTGCGGCAATGCCGCGTTGGAAGAAGTCGCGATCGCCTTGGACATGAATCGGGATCAATACGATCGCGATTTCAAACTCGACATGGCAAAACTTGCCCCGTTGTGCCGCCTCGTCGCCGATCTGACCGGCATTGCGATCAGCCCCATGAAACCGGTCGCCGGGCGAAACGTCTTCGCGACCGAAGCGGGCATCCATCAGGACGGCCTGCTCAAGAATCCCGATACCTATCTGCCCTATCGTCCCGAGCGGGTGGGGGCTGAGGGCATCGAATTCGTGCTCGGGCGTCATAGCGGTCGCAAGGCCGTCGCGCACCGCCTGACCGAACTCGGTCTGGAAGCAGACGATGGTCGCGTCGTCCGCATCCTTGATCGCATCGAGGAGTTGCCGAAGGGCGAAGTTGTGGACGAATCGCGCCTCCGCGATCTCGCCGGGTGAACCGAGTCGGGCGGATGATCGTTCCCAAGAGCGTCCGGCGTTATTCTCTGCCGGACAGGCCCGCTTTATTCGCTGCCCCGAGGAATCGATGTCCGCCGCCGAATACACGATCCGCAAGCGTCTGTTCTCGTTCCCCGACACCAAATTCGAGGTCTTCAACGCCGACGGCGACATGGTGGGATTTTCCCGCCAGAAAGCATTTCGGCTCAAAGAGGACATCAGGGTCTATCGCGACGATGCTCAGACGGAAGAGTGGGTCGTGATCAAGGCCCGCAGCATCATCGACTTCAGCGCCGCTTATGACGTCTTCGTGGCGGCGGACAACGAGCACATCGGCACGCTCCGCCGCAAGGGGATGACCTCGATCCTCCGTGACGAATGGTCGCTGCTTGACCAGCAGGGCACTCCGGTCGGCACGATTCAGGAAGACAGCCTCGCGATGGCTCTGGTCCGGCGATTTCTCGCGGATCTGGTTCCGCAGAACTTCACGCTGCGAGACGGCGAAGGAAATGCGTGGGCCGAGTTTCGAAGGCACTTCAACCCGTTCGTGCAGAAGATGACGGTCACGGTCGAAGGCGATTGCCCACTGCATCCGTTTCTCCCGCTCGCCGCGGGCATCCTGCTCGTCGCCATCGAAGGCCGTCAGAAATAACGGACTCCCAAACACAAGCCCGCAGCGCAAGCAAGGGACCTGACCAAAAGGTTCCCAATACGTTTGACGAAATCCCAACCAACATGACTTACCAACATGTCCAACTGACATGAAAGCCAACACGATCGGATACGATCTTCCCGACGTGCCCGGCGGTTGGTCCGAGCGTAATTGGTCGATCGGGGGCCGCGAACTGCGTTTGTTCGTGCCGGCCAATCCCGATGCCTCTCTCGATGATCCCGAGTTGGCCGAAGCATGGGAGAACGAGCGCAGCGACCCCTATTGGCTCTACACGTGGTCGGCCGCGGAGCCGATGGCGCGCATCGTTTCGACCGAAGCCCGGCGTAAGCAAGGGGACGTGCTTGAACTGGGATGCGGGACCGGACTGGTGGGCCTCGCGGCAGCCGCGGCGGGAAGGACAGTGGCATTCAGCGACGAGCAGCCCGATGCCGTCCGCACCGCACTCGTCAATGCTCGCCGGAACGGCTTACAAAATGCCGAGGGTTTGGTCCTCAACTGGCGGCAGCCACCAAAACGCCAGTGGCCTTGGATCGTCGGCAGCGATCTCGTCTACTTTTCCGACCTGCACCGACCGCTGCTGCAATCGATCAATCGATTACTGCCCGACGACGGCGAGTTCTGGCTCGGCGACCCCGGTCGGGCCCGACTGCCGGAGTTCCTCGAAATGGTATCGGACGAAGGCCTTCGCTATCGGCTGTTCGATGGCGAGGGCCGGCCGATCGAGAAGCCCGGAACGATGACATTCTGCCGAGTTGTGATGGCGAAACGCGAAGAGAACAAGCCGCGCACGAACGAACAAGCCGCGCACGAAGTAAGCGGATCTTGGGGATGACTCCCATCCGCTTACTTCGTGCGCGGCTTGTGTTTACGCGGCCTGCAGGCGGTAGGAGCGGAGTTGCTGCGGGACTTGTTCGTCCATCCAATCCGCCAAAATCGCGGCATCGGATCGCCACGACGGCTCCGCCAGCAGATCGTGATATTGGCCTCGCAGTAACCGATAGGAATCGGGGACAAGGCCCATCATCGCGGCCCAGCGGTAGCTCGATTCGACGTCGACCACCCGGTCAATCTCGGCCTGCATCACGTAGAACGGGCACTGGATGCTGTGTCCCTGGGTCCATGCCTGCCGGAGTGCTTTGCGTGTGGAGAAGTACCATCCGGCCGTGACCGAGCGGTGAATCAGCGGATCGGCCCCTTCGCCTTCGAGGCTGGCGGGAAATTTCGAAACGTCGGCGGGATCGAGAATGGATCGAAATCGAGCTCGGGGCCAGATTTTTGAAAACAGCCGCCCGGCATTGATGAGCGCGGGAGGGACTTCGAACCCGAGTCCGAGCAGCGGAGAGATCAGTCCCACCGCGGCAAATCGCCCGGGAAAGCGCTGGGCGTGGCGAATCGCGACGAGTCCACCCATGCTGATGCCGACCATCGCCGAACGGGCCGGGTGGACGCCCTGCATCCGGCAAATTGCTTCGACGTCGAACAGGTAGTCGGTGAACCGGCGCAGGTGGGTCGGGCGTCCCGATGAACGACCGTGACCGCGATGATCGGGAACGATGACGCGCCAGCCGGCATGGCAGAAATATCGCGCCAGCGGCTCGAGCCGCCCGCCGTGTTCGGTCGCCCCATGCAGCAGCACGATCGAGCGATCGCTACCGTCGCACGGCGTGTACGTTCTGACGAACAGACGCGTATGGTCGTTCGCGGAGACGAGCGACTCCTCGTAACGCACCAATGGGCACCCCGTTTCCGTGCGCCGCCGAGGCGAGCTGTATCCAGCCAAGTGACGATTAACCAAGGGCCCGATGCCCGGTGACGGTCAAATCCGCCCGTACCGTTGAATATCGAAAATCGTCGGGCAGGTCTGTACCGAAACTGCCCGCAAAGTCGGCGAAATCGGCATTTGTCGCAAAATCGCTACCACCCGACCGGGTGATCGTCCGGGCAAATTTCGAGCATTTCGACGAACAGATCGCCCGCGAATCGGGTATGTATAGAGGGGAGCGAGTCAGCGTCATTGCTCGAACCGCGATCATCCGAAGCGGCGCGTTCGGCTCGACATCGGGCTGATGCACTGCATCTTCTGATATAAAAGGAGGTTGCGGCAACGCATCGGGCGGATTAGATTGGTAGGATTCGCATTGATCGACGCTGCAGCCTCGCCCGAATTCCATCCAAGTTTCCCTGAGGATTTCCGCGTGAGTTCTCAAGCCATCCATCCGGTTTCGACCGCAACCGCGAGTGCTCCTACACCGGAGCCACCGCAGGGTCGCGAGAAACCGTTCTTCCACGATTTGGGTGATCGCGTCGGCGCAGCCCCGGCATGGGCGATCAGCGCCGCCGTTCACCTCGCATTGCTGCTCTGTTTTGGGGGTATCTACTACGAGATCGTGATCGAAACGGTCCCCGATATCACCAGCGAGATGGAAGAGGTCGATTTCGAGGAATACAAGTTCGAAAACGCGGTGGTGACCGAAGAGATCGGCAACGACAGCCCGATCAACATCGCCAGCCCGTCGAAAGCGGCCGCCACCGAAGCGGGGATGAAGCCGCAAGTCGAAATGCAGCAGCAGATTCACAAGGAAATCGCCAAGGTCGAAACACCGGTCCTCGACGAAATCCCCCCTCCCAATCAGATGGAATTGGTCGAGCAACTCGATCTTTCCGGAACGACGGAACACCCCGGCGGCGTTGAAGGGGCCGTCGATATTCTGACGCAGGAAATCGCCGCTTCGCTGCGCGAGCGTGAGACGGTCGTGATCTGGCTGTTCGATGCGTCGCTTTCGCTCAAAGACCGTCGCGATGCGATCGCCGATCGGTTCGAATCGATCTATGCCCAGTTAGGACAACTCGAAGAGGAACGCAGCAAGTCGGCTCTCGAAACGGTCATCGCGATCTTCGGGAATGACGTGGCCGTTCTGACAGAGCGTCCGACGAGCGATATTGCCGAGTTGGCCGAAAAGGTCCGCAACATCCCGGCGGACGAATCGGGCAACGAAAGCGTCTTCATGGCAGTCAATCACGTCACCGATCGCTTCCTGCGGGAACGGACTCGGGCTCGCAAGAACATGATGCTGATCGTCGTCACCGACGAACGGGGCGATGACTACGCCCTCGTCGAACCGACCGTTTCGAAGCTCAAGCGATACAGCATTAAGACCTACTGCGTCGGAGACGCCGCCCCGTTCGGCCGCGAGAAGGGCCGCAAAGCGTACGTGATGCCGGAAGGGGACACGATGATGCTGCCGGTCGACCAGGGACCCGAAACCGTCTACCCCGAGCGACTGCAACTCGGCTTCTGGGGCGGCCGGTTCAACGATCTGGAGTTGATGTCGTCCGGCTACGGCCCCTACGCATTGACGCGGTTGTGCGCTGAAACGGGCGGGCTGTATCTGCTCACGGATGAACCCCGAGTGCGGTTCGACCCGACGATCATGCGGCGCTACCTGCCCGATTATCGGCCCATCGCCATTTACGAGCGGGCACTGGTCGTCAACAAGGCCAAGGCCGCTTTGGTTCAGTCGGCGACCGCAACGCAGGCCGACAGCGTACCGCAACCGACGTTGCTCTTCCCGGCCAAGGACGACAACGAGCTTCGGCGGGCCGTGACCGATGCCCAGCAGCCGATCGCCGTATATGAGTATCACGTCAACCGGCTCGTCGCGCTGCTTTCGGAAGGGGAAAAGGATCGCCCGAAATTGACCGAGCCGCGCTGGCAGGCCAGCTTCGATCTGGCGATGGGGCGGGCACTCGCTCAACAGGCCCGGGCCTTCGGTTACAACGTCGTGCTCGCCGACATGAAGAGCTCACCAAAACCCTTCCAGGGTCCGCAAAGCGACCAGTGGCGACTCGTGCCTTCGACCGAAATCGCCGGCGGGCCGCGTGTCCGCAAGATCGCTGAGAAGGCGGAAGAGTATCTCAAGAGCGTGATCGATGATCACTCCGGCACGCCGTGGGCGATGATCGCCGAGCGCGAACTCAGCATTCCCATGGGCTGGGCCTGGCAGGAACAGTACTCAATGGTCGAACGGTTCGGAGAGCGAGCCCGCGATCCCGACGTGGTTCGACTGCTGCTTGCCGAGGAAGAGCAGCGACGGGAAGAACGTACTGCAACGCCCAAACCGAAACGTAACTTGCCGAAATTATAATCTGCCGGCCGCAGCCCGTTCGGCGGACTTCGCGGTATGACTTTGTGGACTTATTTCTCGGTCGATTGATTCTGGTCGCACCGACTTTTTCTCAGAGCGCCTCATGAACTCCCGCCAAATCAGCACTGCGTCCGCCGTCGGCGTCTCATTCGCCGTGCATGTGATCGTCCTGATTGCGTTAGCGACGATCTTCTTCGACATCGTCAATAAAAGGCCGGAGCTGCTCGTCGAAACCGTCTTCAGCGAAGAACGGGTGCAGGAAGAGTTCAGCCAGGAACTCGAGCTCGACACAACGGTCTCCGACAGCCTGAGCCGGGTCTCGGGCGGGAAAGTCTCCACGGCAGTCGGTGCCCCCGAGAAGCCGCCCGTCCGGCAGGATCGAATTGAAGTCTCCGAGAAAGTCGCCGATCCGCTGGCCGCGGTGAACATCAACGAATTCACGATTCCCAGCGATAATCTGCTCGGCGAAGACCTCGGTGAGCAGGCCGTCGCCGGCGAGACGGGAGCGGTCGTTGAAGGTTACGGTGCCGCCCTGAGTCGCGTCTCTCGCGAGCTCATCCGGCTAATGCGTGAGTCAAGGGTGATGGCTGTCTGGATGTTCGACGAGTCCGAGAGCATGAAGGACGACCAGCAGGAGATCCGAGACAACTTCGCCAAAATTTATGCGGAGCTGGGAATCGCTCAAGAGAAAAAAGAGGACCTCAAACGCCGCGCTCAGGGACCGGACGAGTTGATCCTTACGGCGATCCTCGGCTACGGCCGGACGGTCAAGGAACTGACGCCTCAGCCGACCGCCGATTTAGACAAGATCACCGCCGCGATCGACGCGATCAGCATCGATACGACCGGCGACGAAAACCTCAATCAGGCGATCCGCGAAGTCGTCAACAAGTACGGGCCGTTGGCGGTCCGTCAGAAGCGCCGGTTGGTCATGATCATCGTTTCCGACGAGTCGGGTGACGACGGCGAATTCGTGGAAGAAGCGATTCAAATGACGAACCGGGCCAACTCGCCCGTTTACGTGTTGGGCCGTCAGGCGGTCTTCGGCTATCCGTTCGCTCGCATGAGTTGGAAGGATCCCGAATACGGCTTGAACCACTGGATCAACGTGCGGCGGGGCCCCGAGACGGCCCGGGCCGAGTCGCTGCAGTGGAACGGATTCGGCAATCGCCGGGATTCCCGCTCCAGTGGCTTCGGGCCTTACGAGCAGGTTCGGCTCGCCAAAGAATCGGGCGGCATTTTCTTCTTGCTCCCCGGTGACGAGGAAGCCTTGGCCGGCGAAGCGCGCAACGAAGAACGGGTCTACGACTTCCTCGACATGAAGGAATATCAGCCCGAACTGCGATCGCGCCGGGAGTATGACCAACTCGTCCTTAAATCGCCGTTTCGAAAGACGATTCTCGACGTCATCACGCGGATGGACTCTAACAAGGACAAGCAGCTCGGCATCAAATGGTGGAACTATCCCGGCGAAAGAGCGGCCTTTCAATCTGAAGTACGCGACAGCTTCGGGAAAGCCCAGCGGGGATTGGGATTGGTCAATCAGGCGATCGCCATGCTGGAGCAGGCCAAACCTCAGCGAGACCTGGAAACCTCTCGGCGATGGCGGGCCCATTACGATCTGATTCTCGCACAGCTTTTGACCTACCGCTTCCGCCTGTTCCAATTCATGCTCTCGGCCGATGCGGCGCTCCGCGAGATGCCGGAGCCGAAGAAAGAGAAGTCGAACCGCTGGAACCTCAGTCACACGAAGAAGATGATCGAGCCGACCCCGGAACAGGTCGAAGTCACCAAAGTCGATATCGGCGAGCTGGAGCAGCAGCGCGCCGATGCCGTCGACCTCTTGAAATTCGTGATTGAAGAGCACCCCAACACTCCGTGGTCGCGCACCGCGCAATCCGAATTGAAAAAAGGATTCGGGATCGAATTCCGAGATGTTTACCGCGACCCGAACTACGACCGGCCGAACGTTAAAGTGCCGAAGTTCTAGAGCAAACGCGCCGAAACTGTGCCAGCCGCGACAGTCAACTTCTACTTGGTGCAGGCGTGAGCGACTTCGACCGACTCGAACGGAAGCTGGAGCGGCTCGAACGAAAGTCGACCGCGACGCTGTGGCTCGTCGCGATCATCGCCTCAATGCAGGCCTTGATCGTCGTGATGCTCTTCGCGCCGGACATCATCGGCTGGACGACGAGCGGCATCTTTATCGCGATCTTGATCCTCGCGGTGCTGATCCGATTATTCGAGCCGCAATTGCCCGGTGCGATGCGGGTCGTCGGACGTTGGGTCGGCGCGGGGATTAAACGCATGCGGAGGCGAGGCAGCTCCTCACCCGAGTCGGAGTCGACATAAGAGGTTTCGTCGCCCGTTCGTCGCAGACGCTCAAGTTCGAGGAACGACGGCGTCCCGATCCGCTGCGGGCGGCGTGACCGGCTCAGCCACGTCCTCGGTCTCTTTGCGGAAGTACTTCGCGGCTGCGGTATCAATAAAGAGCTGCGCCGTGTGGTACATCAGCATGGGAAAGACAACGAACGGCGCCCCGACCCCCGGTCCCAGCAGGTCATCGGCACCCAACATCGTCGGTGACGTCGCAACCAACAGTGCGACCGGCATCGTCTTCTGGCTGCCGGCGAACGCAATAGCCGCCCGATCGACGGCGGCGATACCGAACACTCTCGACCCGTAGAATCCGCCGACCAGCGCGACCACGTGGAGTGACACGCCGGCGAGGCCGACGAGTACAAACGACAAACCGGTCGGAGGCTTCGCGTTCGAGGCTGCCCCGTCGCCGACCCCGGCCAGTTGCAATCCCCCTTCCGCCGCGGCGGCGAACACGACGGTCAGAATGAGTGCCTGCGCCGTGTTCGTCAGCGGCTGCTTGAATCGATCGGCAAAGTTGCGAAGCGGTGGGGCCGCGCGAACCGCCTGCCCGATGGCCATCGGGAGCACCGCCGTCAGCAACAATCGCAGAGTCATCGCCGCCGGGTCGAGGTCGATGGCCACGCCGGCGGCATTGGCGATCCAGAAGGGCGTCGTCAGAAAGCACAACGCGTTGGTCACGAGCGTGACCAATAGTGCGACCGCGTCGTTACCTCCCGCTTGGCGGGTCCAGACCGACGCGGCCGAGAGAGTGCAGGGCACCGCCGCCGCGACCATTAATCCCAGCCGCAAGTCGGGCGACTCGAATTGGATCGCGAGCGGCCACGCCGCCAGCGGGAGGAGAACCGAGTTGATCATACACGCGACCGCGACCGGGCCCGGTTGCTTGGCAGCTTTCATCAGCTTGCGAGATGCGAGCGTGAACGCGACGAGGAACAACACCGTTGCCGTGACGACCCGCGCATCGATCCAACCAACCGCCTGCGAAACGAGGTCCGGACTGCCGAACCGGCCGAGCAGCAAACCCGACGGGATCAGCACCGAAAGGCCGACGAGAAACCAATGTTTGGTGAGCGTTCGCCTCATCGGCTCCGCAATCGAAGCATCATTCGTTCGTCCATCGAGCCTTCAAGCAACCGGACCGCTCACGACCGGAGGAACAACTCCTCGTGTCGCCGACAGGGTCATTCCGAGGATTCGTCGACCGCGCTGTCTTCAGCCGTGTCGGCATCCTGCTTGGTTCGCCAGCGCTCGGCAAGCACATTCAGGCGCGTCGTATCGATCCCGTCGGCCCGACAGCGGTCGACAACTTCGAGTGCTTTTTCAAACTCACCGCTGGCGGCCAACGCGGTTGCCTGCAGTCGTTGGGCCTCGGCCACCCAACCGGAACCATTCTCAACGTATCGCGCTGCCGTCGCCGCAGACGTCGGGAAGTTCGCACCGCCCCGTTCGAACTGACACAGTGCGGTCCAGTAGAACGCATCGTCGGTCGCCTGCCGATACATCGTTCGGATGTCGGGCCGCACGTTCGTTTGATTGCCGAAACGTTCGTCGATTCGAATGAGTTGAAATTCCTTGATCGCCTGCACCGGGCGCCCGGAGAGCATCTCCAGTCTCGCCTCGCGTTGCCGACCGGTGCGAGTCTCGGACTGCGTTTCGCGATTGATCTCAACGGGGGCGTCAAACCCGATCAGTCGAAGCCGCAATCGCGATTGGTCCGACTCCGAGAGTCGTCGGGCTTCTTTCATCCGCCGTTGCGGGTAATCCCAAAGGGTGACGTCATCGGCTGTGAAGATCCCCTCGCCGAATCGACTGATCCGGTCGATCAATCCCGGACCGGCTGACGAGTTATGTAGCGGGTCGTAGAGCCGAACCGTGTACTCGCCCGCCAGTGATTGTTCCAACACGTCGACCGCGCCGCGGGCGTGACTGGTCGTTGCGATGACCGAAACGCGAGGCGGCATTAATTGCTCCGCCGCGATCGGTTCCGACGCCGAATCATAGGCGGTTAATAGCGTCGGATCGGCCACGACCTCTTTGAGGGTTGCCGGACGGATCGAAGCCGTGACGGCCAACTCGGCGGCAGATCGATCGGCCGGAGCAACCTGGTCGGCCGACGGGACAGGAATACCGGCCGCGGGATCGAACAACAAAATACCGTCGAGCGTCGTCACACCGACGAACAGGCGGTCGCCATCGGCAGCGTCCCCGTCAACGAGTTGCGGGCGAATGATCACCGAATCGAGCTGCAACTGCCGCAGCAGTTCTACGAAAACCCAAGCCCGATCGGCTGCCGTTCCCCGACCGATCAACGTGATGTTGAACGTACTGAGAGGAATCTCCGTCCCGCCCGGCGGAATCAAAGCGATATTCTGGACGACCGAATCGAACAGATGCGCGATGCGTTCGCGATCGGAATCGAGGTTTTTCGTCAGTCCTTCGGCCATCCGGCGATCGAGGATGCGATCACGCACGTGGATGACGTCTTCTTCGCCGAATTGAAGTTGAGCGACGGTCGCGGCGTCCTCCTTCGTGAAGAGGCGCTCCAGCAATTCGGAGTCCTCCTCGTCGAGCGGTTCGACTGCGTCCTGAAAATCGCAGTCGTCATTGGAAATCCATTGACTGAGCAATTGCACCGCCCGTCCGGTGTCAGCGGAGACTCCGAGCGTGCCCGGCTCCAACAACGGCATCGCGCTGTCGAGCAAATCGGTACACGAATCCTCATCCGCGTTCCCGGTTTGGACCGGCGGCGGGCGTCGCGTACAGCCGAGCGGAGCCAAGGCGACACCGACCAGCAACATCGCCATAAGGACGGAAGTCGCGCCCGAATTCGACCGGGCCCGCGAACGTTCAATCTGTGTCTTGATGTCAATCACCGTGGTCACCAATCGTCTTACTTCAATCGTCAGTCACCATTCGTCGACAGCCGTCCGAATCACTCTCACGAAGCCGCATCGAGTTCCAATACCAACGACCGCATCCGCACGAGGTCTCCGATCAAGTTGGCGATCTGGTCGAGCGGAATTTGATTCGGGCCGTCCGAAAATGCTTGATCAGGGTCGGGATGAGTCTCCATGAACACCGCATCAACCCCGGCCGCCACGGCCGCGCGGGCGAGCACGGGAACCATCGCGCGATTTCCGCCGGTCGACTTCCCACCCGGACGCTGCACGCTGTGCGTCGCATCATAAACAACGGGGCAGCCGAGTGCCTTCATCGCCGGGATGGCCTGAAAGTCGTTGACGAGCCGACCATAACCGAACGTCGTGCCCCGTTCGGTCAGCAGCATGCGATCGAAACCGACCTCACTGCATTTGCCGACGACGTGGGCGACGTCTTCAGGAGCAACGAACTGCGGCTTTTTCACATTCACGGCACGGTCATATTTCTTCGCGGCTTCGGCCGAGGCGACGATCAGATCGGTCTGTCGGGCCAGAAATGCGGGGATTTGCAATAAGTCGCACACTTCGGCCACCGGTTCGGCCTGTGCGGCTTCGTGCAGATCGGTCGTGACCGGCAAACCGGTGCGCTCCTTGGCCTCGGCGAGAATCGCCATTCCCCGCTCCAATCCGGGCCCGCGGAAGCTGTCGATACTGGTCCGATTGGCCTTGTCGAAGCTCGCTTTAAATACGACCGGCACTCCGAGATCGTTGGCGATTTCCGCAATGCGACTCGACGTTTCGTGAATCAGCTCCGGCGATTCAATCACGCACGGACCGAGAATGAACACCAGCGGGTGACCGGTGCCGCACACGTGCGGGCCGATATGGACGGGATCAGACGGCACGAAACCCTCCTTGGACAGCGCTCAAAATTAGGCGTGCAACGGACCGAAACCCTCGGGTCCGGTTGGCGAACGTAAGACAGAATTACGAATAGCCGCGACAGGGATCACAGGCGATTCGCTATCTCTGCCTGCACAGCGTAGGAGGGTTCGCCGCAATTGGAAATCGAATGCGCTACCTGACGCTGCCCCAGGGCGGGCCGTCACGCTGCCGGTCGATCCCGCCGGGTTGATTCAAACCGAAAGGCCTCCGGCCCGACGTTGAGGCCCGGACGCAACGCGACGTTGAAGATCAAACCGACGGCGACCACGGTGAAGAGTAAACTCGAACCCCCGTAGCTCAACAGCGGCAGCGGGAGCCCGGTGATCGGAGCGAGGCCGACCGTCATCGAGACGTTGATCATCGCCTGCACGGCGAGCAGCGACGTGACCCCGACGACCAGCAATCGCCCGAACGGGTCGTGTGTCCGCCGCGCCACTCCCAAGGCATTCCAGAACAGCAGGCCGTACAGGGTGAGCGTCAGCGTGGCCCCGGCGAGGCCCCACCGCTCCGTCACGAGGCAGAACACGAAGTCGGTCCGCGCGGCGGGGAGGTGATAGATCGCGGGATTGACCGGCGGCACACCGGTCAGCTCGCTGCCCCACAGGCCGCCGACGGAATGCATGCGTTTCGACTGAAACAGGTGATACCCGTCGCCGCGCGGAGCCTCGCCCTGATCGCGCTGCGTGACGAGCGTGACGACCCGCGACTTCTGCTCGGCATTCATCCCCAACCATACGATCGGCGCGGCGGCGACTCCCAACAGCGTCACCGCGATGAGATGCCGCTTCTTCGCGCCGGCGGCGAACAACATCGCCATCAGCACCGGCAAGAAGACGAGCGACGTCCCAAGATCGGGCTCGCGCACGATCAACAACGCCGGCACCAACGCGAATAGAAAGGGCGGGATCAACCCCCAGACTCGACGATGGCTCTCGCGAAACGTGAGATAACGCGCGAGTGCGGCGACAAAGGCGATCTTCGCCAGTTCGGACGGTTGAAAGAAGACCGGCCCGAGCGGGATCCAACGCCGTGCCCCATTGCGCGGCGGCATAAAATAAACCGCGATCAGCAACACGACCGCGGCTAGCAGCAGCCAAGGCGCCAGTCGTTTCAGCATCGCGTAGGGGACGCAGGTTGCGGCGATGGCGACCGGCAGCGAGATCGCCACCCAGAGGCATTGCTTCAGCGCGAGACGCCCTTGACCGGCAATCTCGTCCCCGCGATCGATTGCGGAGAGCCCGATCAGCAGCAAGCCGACGACGCAAATCGCAGCGAGCCACGGGAACCGATCGAGATGCGTCGTCCGCAAGCTGACTCGGCCGTCAGCGTGTGGCCGGGACGCCGTCCGGGCGGCGTAACCGCTAGAGCATTCAGCTTCCCGCCGGCGACGCACGTTTCGGCTCCTTGACGATCGAACGGTGAACTGAGTGCTGCTGTCGCGTCTGAGCCGGAAAACTCCATGGTTTTCCCATCCGCGCCATAGCCAGAACGTATGCTTGTCCGCGTACTTCTAGAACATCAGTGTGGAAACCGGAAACGTCGCTTTCGGCGTAATCGTTGCCGTCGCTTCATTCTGCGGGATCGGTCTGATTGCAACGATCTCCCGCCGGGCGGTGTGGAAGTGTGACGGTCCGGCAAAATCTTCCGCTCGATGCCCCCATCACCTGCTGGCAAACAGTAGAGTGCGCTGTTGCGTTTCGGCAACACGTCCCCAAATGACCGGAATGACGGTACCCATGAGCACGCACGTGACCGAACAGCTCGACTCGCCGAGCCGGGCCTACAGTCAGCCGGCTTCGGAGTCGAACAAACCCGCCGCCGATCAGGCCACAACCGCGCAGAAGCCGACGAAGCTCGATGAAACGGCGCTTCAGGACCGGATGCCCGACTGGTTCAAGACGTCCCGCGCGATCGTGTGGTACGCCTTACTGCTCGGCGCGATGTTCACCTATCTCGCTTTCTGCCCGCTGTGGTACACCGATCTCTGGGGACACCTCGCTTACGGACGGCTGATCGCCGAGACCGGCTCGATCCCCGAAACCGCTCCGCTCATGCCGCTCGCCGAAGGTGTCCGATTCGTGGACACCGCCTGGCTGAGCCAGTTGATCGCGTACGTCGGCTATGAACGCTTCGGCGTGTCCGCACTTCCCGCGCTGGCCGCCGCGCTCATGGTCTTTTGCGCCGGCGCACTTGCCTATCGAGCCGCACGCACGACGTCGCAAGCGTGGTGCGGATTAGTCGCGATCGCGCTGTTCCTGCTCGTCGATCACCGACAACTCTTCGCGACGTCGTTCACGCTGACCGAGATCATCGAGGGAGTATTTTCGCTCCGGCTACCCGGGCTGCTCTTGCCCGTATTAATTCGCCCGCAGTTGGCGGGGCTGGCGTGCTTTGTCGCAACGCTGTGCCTGCTGACCGGTCGGCGATCGATCTTCCAGTGGATCGCGATACCGGCAGTGTTCGCGGCTTGGGCGAATCTGCACGGCTCGTTTGTCGTCGGGATCGGGCTGATCGGCGTGTTCGCGATCGGTCGAGCGGGGGATATCCTGCGCCGCACGGACTCATTTCGACGTGTGCTTCGCGACGGCGAATTCTGGCGCTACGTGATGTTTGCGGAACTCGCTGCGGTGTCGGCCCTCATCAATCCGTACGGACTGGAACTTTACGCGTCCGTCCTGACGTTCGGGTCCAATCCGAATCTCGCCGACCTCGTAGAATGGCGACCGCTGACACTTCGGATGCAACAGGGCCAACTGGCCGCGTTCGCGGCGATCAGTCTCGTCGTGCTTTACTGCACGACGCCGCGCCGCATTCGGACCGTCGAACCCTTCCTGCTGATCGGTTTCGGTTTGCTCTCTTTGTGGATGAGTCGATTCCTGATTTGGTGGGGTCCGATCGCCGCTTACTACGGGGCGATTCACGCCGGTGCCCTCTGGCAGGCCGCGAAGAGAAAGCGGCTGAAAAAGGCAAAGCCGGGCGACCCCTCGCCGGCCGCAGCGCGGCCGGTGCGTCGCAGCGTGTGGACCGTGGCCGCGGCTGGTCTGATGTGGATTTTCTTCGCCGTCTCGCCTTTCGGAATGCGAGCGCTCGGCGGACCGGATGCCGAACAGGAGGCCAAATACTTCGGTCACTTTGTCCGCAATACCACGGCCACTCCCGTCGACGTGACCGAATATCTCATCGAGCATCCGCCCGTCGGTCAGGTCTTCAATCCGTACGAATGGGGCGACTACCTGATGTGGGCCGGACCGCCCGAACTAGAGGTCTTCGTCGCCTCGCACGCGCACCTCGTGCCGTCACTGGTCTGGGAGGACTATATGCGGATCATCCGGGGCACCTCGGGCTGGGACGAAGCTCTGGAACGCTACGGCGTCAATACGATCGTCCTGAACAACAACAGTCACGCGAGCCTGATCGCCTCACTCTCGGCCGATGTCGAGGGTTGGCGACAAGATTATCGCGATACCCGCGCCTCGGTTTTCACCCGGATCGATCCGATTCAGTGAAGCACGTTTTCAGTTATTGAGTCCCAAGGCTTCGAGCCATGAACCACCAAGACCTCCGCTCCCAAGTCATCGCCGTTCAGGTCATCGTCCTGCTGGCGATTACGGTTTCCTTCGCCCTGCTTTCGTCACAGGGCCGACGAGAGTTGGCAGCCGCCGTCTCGGCGACCGAACCCTTTCGGCCCGTTCCGATCGCCCGCGAAGTGCCGGTGCGGATCGAGCCGCTGTACGACGACCCGTCCGTCGTCTCGGAAGAGAATCTGGCGCTCGTACTCGAAAAGGTGCGGCCCAAGTTCAACCTGATTCGCCTCAGCCCGAACTACGTCGAACACGCCCTGCGGGCTTGGGGCGGCTTTATCGACTTCCCGGACGAATCGGTGATGGACGGCCCCGAGATGGTCCGCTTCCTGACCGATCACGGCGCTTACCTTCAATCGTGGGGCGACGATGCCGAACCGATCCTGATGGAACGCCCGGACGGGGTCGCGATCAACTGGGGCGCTAAAGAAGAACTCTCGGTCCACCACGATCACTGGCTCGCTTCGCTGACCGAAGCGGGAGTCCCGATCGACACCCCGATCTTCGGTCCCGGTCGACGCGGCGATACGCTGGCCGATGCCTTGCAGGAAGCGCTTCGCGACTTTCAAACCGACGAAATGGAGACCGAATGGTCCGCAATGGCTTTCGGATTCTGGTTGCCCCCGACGACGAAGCAGTGGATCAACGGCGACGGACGGTTGGTCGACTTCAACTTGCTTGCCGACCGCCTGATGCGGGGCCATCGTCGCTTCGGGGTCTGCAGCGGAACCCATCGCGTGTACTCCCTGATGGTGCTGCTGCGGCTCGACGATGAGTTCCAAATCCTCTCGGCTCCAAAACGGGATGAAATCTTTCACTACCTGGAGCGCGTGCGAGATCTGATGGTCGCCTCGCAACTCGACGACGGTCGCTCCCCGGCCGCATGGGCTTACGGTGCGGACGCCATCGCAATGGCTGAAGACGAACTGGAATACAAGCAGGTCATTGCCACGGGGCACCATCTCGAATGGCTGGCGATCGCCTATCCCGAGCTGCAACCGCCCCGCGAGGTCGTCCGAAAGGCGGCCGACTGGATCGTCGAGACGACCCGCATTAAAACGCAGCAGGAGATCCTTTCGCACTACACCTTCTACAGCCACGTCGGCAACGCCCTCGCGCTGTGGCGGAAGACACATCCGGCCGACTTCTGGACCGAGTGGCGGCAAACCCATCCTCTCGTCGGGGGAGATGACGCCACCTCCAATCCCGGCGGACAAGATGTCCTCGACCTGCCAATGCCGGAGGAATCGCCCGCGGACTTCCTCCCGCCTCCTCCCATCAACTAGTTAAACGCCCCACAAGCCCCGCGTTCGAAAGAACCGCGGACCGAGCGCGCATTGAGATCCCGCTCGTTCCATCACTCTCCACCCCGCCCACGATCGCCGTTTCGCAAGAAATACGGCCACCCTCGATCGATAAACGCCGCTCCGAGTCGCCTCACGATTGCACTCGCGGAGTGAGTGGCCGATAACTCGCACATCCCCGAACCGATGTGCTGATCGAACGGAACCGATGGCTCAATCTGCTCCCTACAAACGCGTGCTGCTCAAAGTCAGCGGCGAATGCTTCTGCCGCAGTGGCGAATCGGGCCTCAGCATGGCCGAGATCGGCGTACTCGTCGATCAAATCAAAGCCGTGACCGAGCAGGGCGTCGAACTGGCGATTGTGTGCGGCGGTGGGAATATTTTGCGCGGCAAACAGTTCGCCGATGTCAGTCGCGGCATCAAACAACCGACGGCCCACTACATGGGGATGCTGGCGACGGTCATCAACGGGCTCGCCCTGCAGGATGCCCTCGAAAGCGTCGACGTTCCGACGCGGCTGCAATCGTCCATCCCGATGGACTCCGTGGCCGAACCCTTTATCCGACGTCGCTGTGACCGGCATTTGGAAAAAGGCCGCGTCGTCATCCTCGCCGCCGGCACCGGGCGCCCCTTTGTGACGACCGACACCGCCGCGGCTCTGGGAGCCCGAGAGATTGAAGCCGATGTCGTCCTGAAGGCCACCAAGGTCGATGGCGTTTACAGCGAAGATCCGCTCAAGAACCCGCACGCGGTGCTGTACTCGGAAATCTCTTACGCCGATGTCCTGTCGCAAAATCTGAAGGTGATGGACGTCACGGCCATTCACCACTGCCAGGAAGCCGAAATCCCGATCGTCGTTTTCAACTACCAAAAGCCGGGCAACATCGCTCGCGCCGTCGCCGGCGAACGAATCGGTACGCGGGTCCTCCCCGCAACGCAAATCTCAAGCAACGCTTGATCGAGTGCGTGCTTTCGCTCCGAGCGAACATCGGCAAATGCCGCTTTAGCCGCCGCATCATGCTCCGATGCGGTCTTCGGCCTGAGCGTATCTCCCGCAAATCACCTCGCCTGCGCGACCAGAAAATTCGGTCCGAATTTGCTGGAAGCTTGGCCAAAGATACGGTACACCCGTATCATTCTTGAGGCGGGCCGATTATACCAGCCGATCTATATCTGGTATTGGCGGATCAAGCGATTCCGAGTTGTCAATCCCCTATTTCACGTAGCGAAGACGATGCCAAATCGTGAGCTTTTCGTGAAAAAGCGAATATCGATTTATGAAGAAAACCCGCCCCATCTGGTGTTGACGCAATGGTAAACCACATTATATTGGGCCTCTTGATTGATGGACAACCTGATGTCGCCTACGCCGTTGGCAGGGCGGCAATCGCCCGGAGCCAGTGTTTTCCGGGGGCAACAGGTTGTTCGGCGGGCCGGCTGCGACCACAACAGATTGTGGGAACATCCGTCACTCGGCGTTCACCATCACCAAGACAGGACCAGGCCCGACCGGCCCCACTTCCGAGGACGACATGGACGCGACCAACGGAACAATTCTCGCGGGATGCCTGCTTCACGCCCGCCAGCCTAAGCTCACCCGCCCGCTTCGGCACGCCGCCGACTGTCGGGTTCTCAGGCAACGAAAGAGCATCCCCAGTCGCGCTCCGTGAGCCGGCCCGGCCATTGCTCTCATCCGGGGGCCGTCACGTCCCGAGCGAAATGACTTCATCAAATTTTCACGGGATGTCCCGTGTTCCAATGACCTAATTGCTGCGCACACAAAACCCATCAGACCTTCAGCAGAAGCGACGGAAGGAATCGAGCGATGATCCAGAAAATGACCGAAGAATGGCTCGTGAAAAAACGTGACGGACGGGTCGCCCCGTTCGATCGCAGTTTCATCGAGAACGCACTCGAAAAAGCGTTCCGGGCCGAACAGAACCTCGCCGACGGCCAGCCGCTTGATAAGGACATCAAGCAGGACATCGCCACCATCACCGACGAACTTCTCGAAGAAGTCGCCCCGCTGGCTCAAACGCCGACCGGCATCACCGTCGAGAAGATTCAAGACTTCGTTGAAATGGGTTTGATGCGGCACGGGCACTTCCGCGTTGCCCGCCGCTACATCGTTTACCGGGCCGAGCACGCCAAGATTCGTGCCCTTCGTCCCCCGGTCGAAATCGCCGAGGAAGAGGAACCGGCGCAGCCGTCGCTGCATGTGACGCTCGACGACGGCACGCGCATTCCGTTCGATGAGAACCGCGCCCGCCGACGGATCGCCGAAGCCTGTCGCGGGCTCGACGCCGAATGCAGCGTCGACGAACTGCTCGAAGAGGTCATGCGATCGGTTTACGACGGCATCAGCCGAACCGAGATGTATCGGGCCATGATTCTGGCGGCCCGCAGCCGTATTGAGCGGGACCCCGCCTACGACACCGTCGCCGCCCGACTGATGTTGATGGTCATTCACAACGAGACCCTCGGCCAGCATCCCGGTGCCGACGATCTCGAACGGGTTTATCGACACGGCTTCGAGCACTACATCATCGATGGCGTTGCTGCCGAGCGGCTCTCGACCGATGTTCGCCAGTTCGACCTGCAGGAACTCGGCCGGGCCCTCAAGCCGCAGCGCGATCACCAGTTCAAATACCTCGGTCTGCAAACGATCTACGACCGCTACCTGCTGCACATTGACGGTCGACGGATCGAAACGCCGCAGTTCTTCTGGATGCGGGTCGCGATGGGCCTCGCCCTCGGCGAAGGGGACGACAAGACCGAGCGGGCGATCGAGTTCTACGACGTCCTGAGCAGTTTCCGCTTCACCAGCGCCACGCCCACGCTGTTTAATTCCGCCACGCTGCATCCGCAGATGTCGTCCTGCTACCTCACCACGGTTTCAGACGACCTCGACCATATCTTTAAGTGTGTGCAGGACAACGCCAAGCTCTCGAAATGGGCCGGCGGACTGGGCAACGACTGGACGAACATTCGGGCCACCAACTCGCACATTAAAGGCACCAACGGTCAGAGCCAAGGCGTCATCCCGTTCTTAAAAGTCGTCAACGACACCGCCGTCGCCGTGAATCAGGGCGGCAAGCGCAAAGGAGCCGTTTGCAGTTACCTGGAAACTTGGCACCTCGACCTCGAAGAATTTCTTGACCTTCGCAAGAACACCGGGGATGACCGTCGGCGGACGCATGACATGCACACCGCCAACTGGATTCCCGACCTGTTTATGAAACGGGTTCGCGAGGAAGGTGAATGGACGCTGTTCAGCCCGAACGACGTCCCCGACCTGCACGATCTTTATGGTAAAGCGTTTGAAGAACGCTACGAGCATTACGAACGGCTCGCCGATGCAGGAAAAATTAAACTCTTCCGTCGCGTCACCGCGGCCGACCTTTGGCGGAAGATGCTGACCCGCCTGTTCGAAACGGGGCACCCGTGGGTCACATTTAAAGACCCCTCAAACGTCCGCAGCCCGCAGGATCACGCCGGCGTCGTCCACAGCAGCAACCTCTGCACTGAGATTCTGCTCAACACCAGCAAGGACGAAACGGCCGTCTGCAACCTCGGCTCGATTAACCTGCGGCGACACGTCGTCGACGGGAAATTCGACCAGGAATTGCTTGCCGACACGATCCGCGTGGCCATGCGGATGCTGGATAATGTGATCGATATTAATTTCTACCCCACCGAAGAAGCCAAGAATGCCAATCATCGCCACCGCCCGGTGGGCCTCGGCGTGATGGGGTTCCAGGACGCCGTCGCAGCGCAAGGCATCAGCTACGCGAGCGAGGCGGCGGTCGAGTTCGCCGACGAGAGCATGGAAGCGATCAGCTACTATGCGATTCTCGCCTCGACGGAACTTGCCCGCGAGCGCGGCACCTATTCGAGCTATGAGGGCTCGAAGTGGGACCGCGGGCTGTTGCCGATCGACACAATCGACCTCCTGGAGGAGCAGCGGGGGATGCCCGTCCAGGTCGACCGTTCGTCGAAACTCGACTGGAACCTTGTCCGTCAGGCCGTTAAGTCGCACGGCATGAGGAACTCCAACTGCATGGCCATCGCCCCGACGGCGACGATCTCCACGATCATCGGCGTCACCCAGTCGATCGAACCGCACTACAAGCACCTGTTCGTGAAGTCGAACCTCTCCGGCGAATTCACCCAGGTGAATGTCGAACTGGTCAGCGAACTGAAAGAACGTGGCCTGTGGTGCCCCGACCTGCTCGAAGCCCTGAAGTACTTCGACGGCGCACTCGCCGAAATCCCCGGCCTGCCCGAGGACATTAAAGCCCGCTATCAAACGGCCTTCGAGATCGACCCGCACTGGCTCCTCGAATGTGCCGCCCGCCGGCAGAAGTGGATCGACCAGGGCCAAAGCCTCAACCTCTATATGCAGGCTCCCAGCGGCAAGAAACTCTCCGGCATGTACTTCGACGCGTGGGAGAAAGGCCTTAAGACGACCTACTACCTCCGCACCCTCGCGGCCACGCAGGTCGAAAAGAGCACGATCGACATTAATAAATTCGGCGTCCAACCCCGCTGGATGAAAAACAAAAGCGCCTCCAGCGCCATCGACGTCAACTTCAACCGAGAAGCCAAACAACCCGCCGTCGTGTCATCAGGCTATGCGGAAGGCGATGCCTGCGACCCAAACAACCCGGATTGTGAGGCTTGTCAGTAAAAGAGCTGTCGGCTGTCAGCTCTCAGTGAAGAGTTCCAACAGCGGGCCTTCTCCCTCGGGAGAAGGTGCCGAAGGCGGATGAGGGGATACGGGGGCGTCACGAACGATGAACACTGCTGGAGACGGACCGGCTTTCGCCGAGAGGCGTGCGAAAGAGCTGCGGCAAACTCTGACCGGCCCTGAGCGAGTGCTCTGGAACGGGCTTCGCGGCCGTCGGTTTGCCGGGCTGAAATTTCGCCGACAACATCCGATAGGACCTTACATCGTCGACTTCTACTGCGATGCGAAAAAACTGGTCGTCGAACTCGACGGCGCGAGCCATGACAGCCGTGGCGAATATGACAAAGCCCGGCAGTCGTGGATCGAGAGCGAGGGCTATAAGATGCTGAGAATTTCTAATGACGATGTCCTGCAGAATCTTGAAGAGTCGCTGTTGGCAATCGCAAAGGCGGCTGGACTGAACCCGGGAGATATCGACGATCGATTTCGGAATAAGAAATAGCAAAAAAATTGAGGCTTTTGATCAACATCCCATAGACCCCCTCACCCCCGGCCCCTCTCCCCAGAGGAGAGGGGAGAAGATGGGATCAATCTGAATGGAGTCGTGCGGCCCCAGGAGGGTGGCCGTGGGGCACGGAGGCCCGGTTTTTAAAGCCGGGATCTAATAAGACGGGGCGACTCCACTCACTGATTACGGACTAAGAACCATGAGCTCGGAACCTTCGACAAGTCGATCCCGGCGTTGGCCGGTCCTGACTCTCGTCGGCGGTTTGCTGCTGCTCGTGTCGGGCGTCGCAGTGGGGCTGGCGGCGCGGGAGATCCCGCTGCCGGGCCCGAGTGGGTTTTCAATCGATCAATTTGAAACTTTAAGTGGTCCCGGCGCCGAAGTGCGTTTCGTCGGCGGTCACTTGAGCGAAGACTGCGAACTGACACTGGAAATGATCGTGATCGAAGACCTCGATCCGAAAACGCTTTCCACGATGATTATCGCACCCGGCGATGTCCCTCGGGCGTCTTGCGACGTTCGAGCCGGTCTTGCCGTCCTTAAGCCGGAGGCATCGACAGCGGGAACCAAACCACGCATCACTTTGGTCGGTTCGCACGGCATGGGAAGCCTCTCCGGTTGGGGCAGCGGTTGGGAGGTTCCCATCGAGCCGATGGGAACGTCTTCAAGTATCCCTGCCGAACCATTTTTCATTCCCGCGGGGGAATCACGGCTACTGACGCAACTGTTCTTCACCACCGAAGAAGGTATGAGCGGCGTGAACGAGCCGACGCTCGAAGAAACACTCCGGCGATTGAATGCCAAAACTGATCACCCCCAATCAAAATACGGCGTCGTCCTTCAAGCGACCGTCTCTAAAATTGAAGACAGTAAGACAAAGTCGAACTCACCATTATCAGGCAGCGGCCTGATCAACACCGAAGCCGAAAGCTGACAGCCGAGAGCCAACAGCTTTCACACAACAACCCGAGAGAAGGAATCCTCTCCTATGTCCACGGTACTGGAAGAAAACGCAACGGGACTGACCACCGAAAACACCGGGCGGTTTGATGCCGCGGAGAAGCGGCTCATTAACTGCAATTCGGTCGACGTCAATCAGCTCATGCCGCTGAAGTACAAGTGGGCCTGGGAGCATTACGTCAACGGTTGCGCCAACCACTGGATGCCGACCGAAGTCCCGATGACCAAGGACATCGAGACGTGGCGCTCCGATAAGCTCTCCGACGCGGAGCGGCGGGTCGTCATGCGGAACCTCGGGTTCTTCGCGACCGCCGAGAGCCTCGTGGGCAACAACCTCGTGCTGGCGATCTTCAAGCACGTCACCAACGCCGAGTGCCGGCAGTACCTGCTGCGGCAGGCGTTCGAAGAAGCGGTCCACACCCACACGTTCCTCTACATCGTCGACAGCCTCGGCCTCGACGAGAGCGAAGTCTTCAACATGTATCGGGAAGTCCCGGCCATCGCGAAGAAGGACGACCTCGAGATGGAGCTGACCCGCGAGGTGCTCGATCCCGATTTCATCACCGATACCGACGAGTCGGCTCAGGCGTTCCTGAAGAACCTGATCGGCTACTACGCGATCATGGAGGGTATCTTCTTCTACAGCGGCTTCGTGATGATGCTCTCGTTCCACCGCCGGAACCTGATGACCGGCGTCGCCGAGCAGTTCCAGTACATCCTGCGCGACGAGACGATTCACCTGAATTTCGGACTCGATCTCATCAACGGGATCAAGTCAGAGAACCCGCATTTGTGGACGGAAGAGTTCCAGGCGCAAATAATCTCCCGTGTCCGTGAGGCCGTCGACTTGGAGATCGAGTACGCCCAAGACTGCCTCCCCAACGGGGTATTGGGCCTAAATGCCGATCTCTTCAAGGATTACGTCCAACACATTGCCGACCGCAGACTGGAACGACTGGGCCTGCCGACGCAATACAACAGCGGGAACCCGTTCCCGTGGATGAGCGAGACGATCGATCTCGCGAAGGAAAAGAACTTTTTCGAAACCCGTGTGACCGAATATCAAACTTCGGGCACACTCAGCTGGGACTGACGTCGGAAGATCTCCGCCGGGTTCCGGCTGCCACCGGAACCCGGCATTTCTTCAAGCGAACATGTCCGTGGCTATACCTGAGAAAAAATCGCAGCACTTCAGTCCGAAGGAACTCGCCAAGGCCATTTCGGCCAGCGAGTCCTCGGTGAAACGCTGGATCGACGACGGAAAACTCAAGGCGGTGAAAACGGCCGGGGGTCACCGACGCATCGCCATGGGGGATGCGTTTCGCTTTATCAGGGAGAACGATCAGAAGCTGATCGACCCGGCGTCACTCGGTCTCGGGGCGATCGCGACCGTCGATTTCAGCGATCCTGCGGAGATTCGCACGCAGTATCTCGAAGCGCTCGAATCGGGCGACGAGCCGACCACGACAGGCATCGTCTGCCACCTGCACCTGCTCGACCGGTCGATCGCCGCGATCTGCGATGAGCCGGTGCATTGGGCATTTCGAGACCTGCGCAGCCGTTGCACGCACCCGAGCGAAGAGTGCGTCGTGCTGCACCGCGGGCAGTCGAACAGCATTCACGCTCTGCAGCGACTCCGGGAGTTGGTCGTCCAACCGAAGACCGATGCGCCGTCCGCCTTGCTGGCCGATATCGGCTACGAGATCGATGGCCTGTCGACTTATCTGGCCGAGACGGTTTTCGCCGATGCCGGGATAACCTGCACGCAACTGGGCCTGTCAGTGCCGGAGGCGGTTCTCAACGGCGCGATCTCGCGGGTGAAGCCCGATGTCGTGTGGGTTTCGGCAATGGGCGGAAAACAGGCGCAGCCCGAGGTCGTGAAAAAACGCCTGCTGGAGGTCGGTCGCCTCACTGCGGAGCAGGGAAGTCGGCTCGTCTTGATGGGCGACGCGATCTGTTCGGCTCGAGAATTCGGCGAAACGCCGCCGACGATCATCAACGATATGGGAGAACTCGCCGCATTCGCTGACGGCATGTTTATCAAAGCCAGCTAGCCGCGGAGTGGCTGCGAGAAAGCCAGTTCCGATCGACGGAAGTCCCATCAGGAAAAGATGTTGCATTTCCGCGATTCTTACTCCGGCCAATTCTCTTCTGGCAAAAACTCCTAAACCTTATCCGCCCGTTGCTGCCGCAGGCACAAAGCGTCGCGTCGACGCCGCCGCCGCCGGAGTGACATTTTCTCTTGGGGCCTCTGTACAATGCGGGGATTGGCGGGCTATACTTGGCCGATATCAATTGAGACTGAATCTCAATGCCGAGGCCCACGTGATCTGTCCTGCCCCTACCGTCCCCCTCGATATGCTCCGGTCCGGCGAAGCCGGTCAGGTCACCGAGATTCTCGGCGACGTCGGTTCGGTGAACCGGATCGAAGAGATGGGATTGCGGCGCGGCACGATCATCCGCGTATTGCAGTCGGGTTCGCCGCTCATCCTGGCGCACGGCAATCATCGGCTCTGCTTCCGCCCGGAGCCTTCGACGACCGTGCTCGTCGATCTGATTCCCGGCGAACCGGCACCGATGCGTGATTCGTCACCTTCCACCTTTGCCTGACCACCCCTCCGCGATGCGTACGCTCAGGCAGCTCGGACGGGGCGAGACGGGAACGGTGGTCGAGGTCCGCGGGGAGGATGCCGTCGCCATCCGCCTGATGGAGATGGGGATCACCGAAGGTGAGTCGATGACTTTCCGCGGGGCGGCTCCGCTGGGCGACCCACTCGAGTTCCTGCTCCGCGGCTACCATCTCTCCCTGCGAGCGAGCGAAGCTGACCGCGTCGTGATTTCCGAATCCTGAATTTGCGTTCCCGCCAACACCCCCTCCGCTCATGTCTCTTGCCGACGCCTCGACAGGAACGACGCCAAAGTCGACTTCGCGCGACCATCTGACCGTCGCCCTGATCGGCAACCCGAACACCGGCAAGAGTACGCTGTTTAGCGCGCTGTCGGGGCTCCGCGTGCGGACCGGCAACTTTCCCGGTTGCACGGTGGAGAAAAAGGTCGGCCGGGCGAAATTCGGTTCGCAGGAAGTACTGCTCGTCGATCTGCCGGGGACGTACAGCCTGTCGCCGCGAACGCCCGATGAGATGGTCAGCGTCGATGTGCTGCTCGGCCGACAGAACGACGTGCCGCATCTGGATGCCATCGTTTGTATCGTCGATGCATCGAACTTGGAGCGAAACCTCTACTTGTTCAGCCAACTGCGCGACCTCGGTCGACCGATCGTGCTGGTGCTGAACATGGCCGATGCGGCGCGGGATCGCGGCATTTCGATCGACCTCAAATTGCTGAGCGAAAAGCTCAGCGTGCCGGTCGTGCTGACCGAGGCCCATCGGCGCAAAGGCTTGGACAAATTAAAGGATGCGATTCAAGAGGCCGCCGGGGCCGACGCGACGCCGATGCCGCGCGTCTTTCCGGAAAAGTTTTACCGGGCCGTCGAGCAACTGCGGGCGCTCTGCTCTGAAAACGGTCGCGAACTGCCGGTCTTCTTACTCGAGCGACTGCTGCTTGACGTCGGCGGCGAAGCGGAGCGGGTCGTCGGTTCGAAAATCGACGGACTCGACGAGAAATTAAGCGAATTGCGTTGCCAACTCGCCGAGCACGGCGTGAAGGTGCCGGCCACTGAGGCGATCTCTCGCTACGCATGGATCCGTGACACGCTCGAAGGCGTCGTCACGCGGTCGGCCGAAACGCACACGACGTTCAGCGATCGCGTCGATCAGTTCTTAACGCATCGGGTCTTCGGACTGTTGGCCTTTGCCGCGTTAATGTTCGGCGTGTTCTACGCGATTTATTCGGGTGCCGGTCCGCTGATGGACCTGATGGAAGCAGGACCGGCGTGGCTCGCGGAACAGGTCGAAGCGGTCATGGGCCCCGGAGCATTACGCAGCCTGATTAATGACGGCATCCTCGCCGGCGTCGGCGGTGTGATCGTATTCGTCCCGCAAATCGCGATCCTGTTCTTATTTATTGCGCTACTGGAAGACTGCGGCTACATGGCTCGCGCGGCGTTCTTAATGGACCGCCTGATGCGGCCATTGGGGCTGTCGGGCAAGAGCTTTCTACCCTTAATGTCAAGCTATGCGTGCGCGATTCCCGGCGTGATGGCGACCCGCGTCATTGAAGACCGTCGCGACCGGATGGTGACGATCCTCATCGCCCCCCTAATGAGCTGCAGCGCTCGGCTGCCTGTCTATATTCTACTCACATCGTTGTTCGTCGCAGGGACGTTTCAGCAAGCGGTGGTGATGTTCGTCATGTATTCGCTGGGTTTGATCGTCGCGATTCCGGTCGCCTGGACACTGAAGAAAACCTGGTTCAAAGGCGAAGCGGCCCCGTTCGTGATGGAGCTACCCAGTTACAAATGGCCGTCCTGGCGAATCGTATTCTGGAACGTTTACGACCGCGTCAAGGCGTTCGTGGTAAGAGCGGGAACCTTAATTTTCGCGACGACGATTGTCGTGTGGGCCCTGGCATATTTCCCGGGGGATCATCGACCGCTCAACACACTCCACCAAGCCGAAAGCATGCTTTCGGAAAATCGACGTCCCAAGGGGATCCAGTTTCCAGGACAGGATTGGTCGCTCTACGCGGAGGTAACCAAGAGCTCGAATACGATTCCTGAGGAGTACGAGGCCGTTCAGGCCGCGATCCCTCGAGAGGAGGCCCGCCTCATTCGAATTAGTTTCCTCGGACGTGCTGGTCACCTCATCGAACCGATCGTTCGGCCGCTGGGCTGGGACTGGAAGATCGGCGTCGGGGCTCTCGCCTCTTTTCCCGCGCGGGAGGTCATCATCGCCACGCTCGGCACGATCTACAGCCTCGGCGGCGACGTCGACGAAGAGGATGAAGGTCTCCGCGCGACGATGCGAAACGCGACGCATCCGGACGGCACCCCCGTTTACACCGCACCGGTTGCCTTATCGGTGATGGTGTTCTTCGCTCTGTGTGCCCAGTGCGCTGCCACGTTAATGGTCATCTATCGTGAGACCAATCACTGGTTCTGGCCGGTCTTCACATTCACCTACATGACGACCCTCGCCTATATCGGCGCATTAATTACCTATCAAATCGGCAGCCTGATTGTTTAATTGCCGCCCACAAGCCCGTAGCGCAAGCAAGGGATTTACTCATCGAGCGTCCGTCAAGTGAAAACCCTCGCTCGCGCGTCGGGCTAATTTGAAAATACATTTCCAAGGCTCACGCCTCGCAGTAACATCAGGCGTTATGTCCGCCGTCGTCTTAAGCGAATACGATTTGGAAATCTGGAGTTTCGATTAAGCCGCACGGTCGGGCGGCGGGGAGCGAGCCGGTTTCCGTTGGAGATTCGAAAAAGTGACGTGTGACGCGCGGCCAACCCGATCTCATCGCCGGATTTGATTACTTTCGATTTGCCCGTCCGAACGCCCCTGCGGGATGGGAGCGTGGGCGATTGAACGATCCGGCTGCGATCAGTGACGCCCAATTGCTGCGCATCGCCGGTCAATCCGCCGACGACGGAGTGATCGGGGACGCAAAATTGAAAACAGGGCGGTCGTGTCCGGCACGACCGCCCTGTGATCATCTCGATGTACTCAACCGCATTCGCTTCGGTCGTCCTGTCAGAGCGTGACTTCTTCTGACGCGACGGACGCAACCGGGCGCGGGGCTTCGATCGGAGCCCGCGCGATCACTTCGTTGGTTTGTTCGCTACAGCAGCCGCCCGATGACGCGGGGCAACAGCCTGACTCGGCGGAAGCAGTCATCGCCGAACTTTCGCAGCAACCGCCGCTGGAGTAACTGGCACTGCAGGTCGGTCCGTACGACTCACCTGACAATAGTGCCGAGTAATATTCGACGGTGCTACCGGAATTCGCATAGGTCCATCCGCCTGCGAATCCCAAGACGCCGACCGCTAGTACCAGCTTGATCGTGCGGGCAAAGCCGCCGCTGGCCTTCGTCGCGTTTTCTTCCGACGATTCGCTCGACTCGATCCCCTGAACATGACTTTCGTCCACGCCTGCACTCCTGCGAGAAACATTGTGAGAGAGGTGTCGCAGCCCGCGACCGCCCTGATTCTATCCGATTTGACCCGAAAGCCAACGACGATTCTGTGAGGAAGGTTACAAGGCGAGCGGGCGTCGGTGCGTTTGGGCGTGAGGGCGTCGGTGAGGTGGGGGAGCGAGTGAGATGGGGGAAGGGGAGAAGAGCTTCGCCTGCCTCTCCCGTTTCTCTCGCCTTCACCCGACTCACCCCGTCGCCAGTCGCTTCAACACTTCCACCCCCCGCTCCAGCACGGCGTCATCGGCCGCGTAGGAGACGCGGAAGTGCGTGTCCTGCTCGCTGAACACATTGCCGGGGATGATCAGCAGATTATGCTCGATCGCTTTTTTCACGAACTCCGTCCCGGTGCCCCATGGTGCCTTCACGAATAGATAGAATGCGCCGCCGGCATTGCGGATGTCGTACTGGTCGCCCAGTTCGGCGAGCATGAAATCCCGCTTGCGGCGGTAATCGACAACGTGATCCGACACGTCGAAGTCGCACGCGGCAAGGGCCCCCCACTGCATCGGGTGGGGGGCGCAGACGAACGTGAACTGCTGCAGTTTGATCATCTGTTGGATCACGGCTTCCGGCCCGTGCACCCAGCCGACGCGGTGACCGGTCATCGAATACGTCTTGCTGAAGCCGTCGATCACGATCGTGTCAGGGTTCCACTTCGCCGGCGAGACGAACTCGCTGTCGTATTGGAAGGCTCGGTAAATCTCGTCGCTGATCAGAGCGATGCCTTTCTCGGCTGCAAGATCGGCGAGCCCCTTCAGGTCTTCATCGGGCAGCACCGCACCGGTGGGATTAGCCGGGCTGTTGCAGAGGATCGCTTTGGTCCGCGGCGTGATCGCGGAGCGGACCTTGTCGAGGTCGATGCGGAAGTCGGGATAAGTATCGATCAGCACCGGCTTGCCGCCGCACAGCGTCGTCAGGTGCTTGTACATCACGAAGTACGGGTCGAAGACGATCACCTCGTCCCCCGGGTCAACGAGCACCATCAGCGACAGCATCAGCCCCCCGCTGGTGCCGCTGCAAATAAAGGCCCGCCGGTCGTCATGTTCCAACTCGCGATCGACGTCGGCCTGAATCCGTTCGATCAACGGCTTCACCCCCTGCGACTGACTGTAGGCGTTCCGGCCATCGTCAATCGCCTGATGAATCGCCTGCTTGATCACCCCCGGCGTATCAAAATGCGGCTGCCCAATCGACAGGTTGATCGGATCGCTCATCGTCGCCGCAAGGTCGAAGACCTTACGGATCCCGGAAGCGTCGATGTGCTGGGCGCGGGTGGAGAAGTTCATTTGGGTTTTGTCGATGTCTGGGACAAACTGGCTACCGGGAGGGACCTTGCGTACACTCTCACAATGCTTCCCCCCACGGTATCTTGACAACTGTCATTGAAGTCACCAAGAGGATAAGCCGGATGCGTCGTCGACCTTCCCGCGTGACACACACTCGGAATCTGTTTAAGGACGACCCGGCGTCGGACCTGACGGCGCTGAAAGAACGCGTGGAAAAGGCGGGTTCAAGTTCAAAAGGGCGACCGAAAAAAAACGGCCGGAAAAAGAAAATCGCTTTCGGTTGGTATGGCGGGAAATTCAGCCACCTTGGTTGGCTCCTGCCCAATCTCCCGAAAACACGCCAATACTGCGAGCCTTTCGCCGGATCAGCAGCCGTGCTTCTAAACCGCGAGCCGTCTGCGGTTGAAACCTACAACGATCTGGATGGAGAAGTAGCAAATTTCTTCCGTATGTTACGCGACGATAGTGACCGGATTATTCATGCGATTGCGATGACTCCATTCTCGCGTGAAGAATTCGCGATCGCTTGCGAAAGACCTACGGAAGATATCTCGAATCTGGAACGGGCCCGTCGATTCTTCATTCGTGCGAGGCAAGTAAGAACAGGACTGGCACAGACGGCCTCGCTTGGACGATGGGCAAACTGCAAGAATACAAGTCGTGCCGGAATGAGCGGCGTCGTCTCGCGATGGCTCGGGAGTATCGAACAACTTCCTGAAATCGCAACACGTTTGATGCGGGTTCAGATCGAAAATCGCCCGGCACTGGAAGTGATCGATCTCTACGACGATATCGAGACCCTCATCTATTGCGATCCGCCGTACGTCCATTCGACACGGGGAGATTCGAAGGCATACGGCCACGAGTTGACCGACGATGACCATGTCAAGCTGGCGGAGCGATTGCGGAACGCACAGGGATGGGTCGCCGTGTCTGGATATCGATCGGAACTTTACGACGACCTCTATGCCGACTGGCGGCGGATTGATGCGCCTGAAAAGGCCTGTCACTCGGCAAAGCAGTCGCGGAGCGAGGCATTGTGGGTCAACTACAAAGCAAGCTAGCAGATGTCCGAAGACGCAGATCCGTCCGAAATTTTCACGCGTCATTGGCAGCGTACCCTCGAAGGGAATTCCGATGACGTAGACACCCTCCCGGTCGATATTAAAGACGCCATCGATCGGAGCATTAATTCGCGGACGAAGTCGTACCGCTATGTCTTGCCAACTCAGCTTCTCGCTAAATTAGCTTTTCCCAATATTGATTGCCGTTGGGTTCAGAAGGGAACGACACCCGAAACCGGATTCGATGCACGATCATTTTGTTCGCGAAATATCGTTCCCTTCGATAGAGATCACGAAAGCGTGTTAGGCGGCAGCGGTGATCCATATGTCAACAATCCGCTTCGAATTCCGGTGATTTCGGTCGAGACCGCCACCAATCAGAAAAACCGGAGCGGATTTAACGACCTGATCTCGGTGCTTGGATTCGTGGAAGAAAATCCCGGATCAGCATCGGCTGTCTTCGACCGTGTGCTACAAGCAATCCACAAGCGTCTCGCTACGACTTCAATCTTATACCCCGTACCGGATCGAATATCTGTCGGAGCTTGCCAAACTGCGATATCGGAATTCATCTCGGTTAAGACTGGCGGGCGTCGCCTTCAAATTGTCTCAACCGCCCTCTTCGATACCTATCGTGATCACTTCGGTTTCTGCGCCGAGGTCAAAACGGGAAAAGTAAATCAAGCTGACGCTGCGAAGGGTAATTCGGGCGATATCGAGTGCCTTGACGAGCGTGGAGAGGTCAAACTTGCGATCGAGGTCAAAGACCGCATGCTGACACTCATCGACGTTCAGTCATCTGTCGAAACAGCGCGGCGCCGCAAAGTCACGGAGCTCCTTTTTCTCGCGCGAGGTGAAATTCTCGATGAGGATGTCGAATCGGTCGAGACGATCATCTCACGACAGTTTACGGCGGGTCATAACGTGTATCGCCTGGAATTCGACTCGTTCCTGAATCACTCCCTCATCCTGTTTGGTGAAAGCGGCCGGTCTTCATTTGTGACCGCTGTCGGCAACCGCCTCGACGAACTCGGTGAGCTTGCCGATCGACAGGCTTGGTCAAGCATTTTGCTCAACGTGTGAGTCTGTGTGCTCACCACAGAATTCCCCTTATCTCGGGCGAGTCGCTATTTAAGGGTTCCTCACGTCTGTTCGCATCACCCGGCGTAAGTCGTGTATTCGCAATGTCTTGTTATTTGAACGTGTAGCGTCACCAGATGATCCGCAGAGAAAATATCTCCTTGCGCCTCTGCTCACAGCGGGCCGTATCACGATCGAAAATGCTCGGAAATGGCGGCTCACCTTTGGGATCGTTCTTCCTGATCCCACAGCCATAGCTTGCCCTCGCCTATCGAAATCGGTTTCAATCGCGCACTTTTCAGAGCTGTCTGCCAGAGCACTCAACCGTGACGTTCTGCCGATAAGTGATCTTCGCCCACACCTCCCAAAAGCCCCAACTCAATGATCCTCACGCTTGGATCGTTTCTGTTCTTCACCACGCTCGTTGCCGTGTTGACGTGGTGGATCACGCGGCGGGATGACCATTCGACGACCGGGGGATACTTCCTGGCGGGGCGGTCGCTGACGTTTCCGCTGATCGCCGGGTCGCTGTTGCTGACGAACCTGTCGACCGAACAGATGGTGGGGCTGAACGGGGCCGCGTACACCGACGGCCTGTGTGTGATGGTGTGGGAGGTCGTGTGCGTCGTCGCCCTGGTCTTCATGGCCTGGTTCTTCCTGCCGAGGTTCTTAAAAAGCGGCGTGGCGACGGTGCCGGAGTATCTCGAGATTCGTTACGACCATCAGACGCAGGTCATTACCAATTTGATCTTTCTGGTCGCCTACGTCGTCATCTTGCTGCCGATCATTCTGTATTCCGGGGCGAAGGGGATGATGGGGATGCTCGACATCCCAGGCATGCTCGGCTCGCTCCCCGAGCAGACCGGGATTGAACGCGAGACGCTGTCCCTCTGGCTGATCGTGTGGGTGGTCGGATTAATCGGTTCGGTCTACGCGTTGTTCGGCGGCCTACGGACCGTCGCGATTTCTGACACGATTAATGGCGTAGGGTTGTTCGTCGGCGGATTCTTAATCTCCGGCTTCGCCCTGTCACAACTCGGGGGCGACGAAGGCATCGCCGGCGGCGTGCAGATTCTTACTGAACAACACGCCAAGCGAATAAACTCAGTCGGCTCAAACGAAACGTCGGTCCCGTTCGGCACGATTTTCTCAGGCATCTTCCTCATCAATTTGTTTTATTGGACGACCAATCAGCAGATCATCCAGAGAACCTTCGGCGCCAAGAGCCTAGCCGAGGGACAAAAGGGGGTCCTGTTGACGGGAGCGTTAAAACTGCTCGGTCCGCTTTATCTGGTGCTGCCCGGAATCATCGCATTTGCGTTGTTTGAAGGCCAAGACGTCAAAGGGGACGATGCGTACGGTTTGCTCGTCCGAAAAGTTCTCCCCGCTCCACTGACCGGTTTCTTCGCCGCGGCGCTGATCGGGGCGATCTTATCCAGCTTTAACTCCGCCCTAAACAGCACCTGCACCTTGTTCAGCCTCGGCGTTTACAAGAGCGTTCTTCACAAAGGGGCGAGCGAAAAACAGGTCGTTCGTTCCGGAATGATCTTCGGATGGATCGTTGCGATCGCCGCGATGACCGTCGCCCCGCTGCTCGCCGGGCAAGACAGCCTGTTCGGCTATCTGCAGAAGATGAATGCGATGTACTTCATCCCCATTTTCGCAGTCGTGCTCGTCGGCATGTTGACACGTCGGGTGCCTGCGCTGGCGGCGAAAGTGGCGTTGGTCGCCGGCTTTGCGATTATCGCGATCGGATATTTCGTACCTCCGTTCAATTGGATTGCGGATTCCATCGGTGGTTATCACTTCGTCGGCATCGTATTCGGCTGGTTGGTCGTGTTAATGTTAATCATTGGCGAATTAAATCCACGCGACGAGGAGTTCGTCCAGCAGGATGTCGGAGCCGTCGATTTGACGCCTTGGCGTCACGCCCGACTGTCAGGCCTTCTGCTCATCCTGGCCGTTGGAACGATCTATGCCCTGTTTGCCGACTTTTCAATCCTGATGCCGACCGCCCTGTAATTCGGAGCTTGTCCTCATGCCGCGCGCCTTTGCTCTATTTTTCTTAATGACGGCCTTCTTCGTGCCGAATGCCGTGTCCGCCTCAGCGGGCGAAGGCGACTTCAGCAGCACCGTCGACGACTTCGACGACGTGAAGCTCTATACGCTTTCGAATGACAACGGCATTTCGGTTAAGGTCACGAACTACGGCGCGATTATTACGTCAATCATCACCCCCGATCGCGATGGAGACCTCGCCGACATCGCACTCGGATACAATAGCTTGAAGGGCTACCTTAACGCACCGAGCAAGCCATACTTCGGAGCCATCGTCGGTCGCTATGGCAATCGAATTGCGGGTGGGCGATTTATACTCAATGGCGAAACCTTCAAGCTCGCGAAGAACACCGGCCTTAACCACATTCACGGAGGTAATACCGGCTTTGATAAAGTTATTTGGGATGTCGAGAGTGGCCCGACCTCCGGAAAAGACTTCGTTGAACTTCGCCTCTCCTATCAATCGCGTGACGGGGAAGAGGGTTACCCCGGCAACTTGGATGTGTCAGTTTGCTACAATTTGGACAGTGAGAATCGACTCACGGTCGAATACAGGGCCACGACCGACGCCGCCACGCCGGTCAATCTGACGCAGCACACTTACTTTAATCTGAAGGGCGAGGGTGACGAAGACGTGCTTGGTCACGAAATAAAAATTAATGCCGATCGATTTACGCCGGTCGACGACGCCCTGATTCCGACCGGCGAAATCCTCCCGATAGCCAATACCCCTCTCGACTTTCGCGAGGCGAAGCCGATCGGCCGTGATATTCAAAAGAGCCATCCACAGATGAAGATCGGCGGCGGGTACGACCACAATTTCGTCCTCAATCGCAACGAGGGCGATGACGCACTCCTAATGGCCGCCGAAGTTCGAGAGCCGACGACCGGGCGGACGCTCTCTGTCTTCACAACGGAACCGGGAATGCAATTCTATACCGGCAACTTTCTCAATGGTTCACTCATCGGAAAGTCGGGCCGCCCCTATGTGAAGCGCGGGGGGTTCTGCCTTGAGACCCAACACTTCCCCGACAGCCCCAACCAGCCGAACTTTCCTTCGACGATTCTGCAACCCGGGGACGAATACCAATCCGAAACGGTCTTTCAATTCGGCGTCGATACAAAGTGATCGATTGATTTTTGCCATGCACACAGTTCACCCGTTGGCAAGTACAAATTGGCCGGAAAATTTTTCTCGGCCGCAATCGACTTAAATTTTCCCGCACACGGTCGCGCGGCAACGTAAGCTTCTTGATGGGACCGATTCCGTTTCAGGAGCGGTGACATGAGAAGCAAACAAAGATCGGCAACCGTCGCGCTCGGCGCGGGCGGCGCACGAGGGGTCGCCCACCTCGGGGCAATTGAAGAACTCCAGCGGGGCGGCTTCACGATCGAGCGATACGTCGGCGTCAGTATCGGCAGCCTCGCTGGCGCATTGGCGGCGCTCGGAAAGGACATCGAAGAGGTCCAGGACCAAGCGGTCGCGTACCTGTCGTCGCCCGAGTTCCAGCGACATCAGGCAAGATTCGCCACGACGTCGGCTTCGAGCGAAGAGCGCATCGAGGAGAGCGCCTTTCTGTCGTGGTACAACCGCCTGAGCGACTACTGGAATGCGAATCGATTGCTGACGCGACTGTTCCGACGACCGGGGATTCTCTCCGGCCTCATCATGGAGGAGGTCGTCGACCAGTTGCTGCCAGACATCGATATTTCGGAGACGGCTACTCCGCTTTCGATCGTGGCGGCCGACCTGCGAAGTGGTCGCCGGGTCGTGCTCGACCGCGGACCGCTCCGCGCAGCGGTGCGGGGCTCGGCGGCGATTCCCGGAATCTTTCCGCCGGTCGAGTTCGAAGGGATGCTGCTCTCCGACATCGGGGGCCTCGATTCGCTGGCGGTGAGCGTCGCTCGGACGTTCAAACCCAGCTTCATCGTAGCGGTCGACGTAGGGACCGAGATGCTTCCGGTCTCAGACATGTCGACGTCGATGGGGGTCCTCCGCCGGATGGACCAGATCGGCGAAGCCCTGTTCAGAGAGCAGTGCGATTGCGACGCCGATTTGATTGTTCGGCCCAAGGTCGGGCATATCGACTGGTTCGCCTTCGACCGGGCCGAAGCACTGATCGAAGCAGGGCGAGCGGCAACCGTTGCCGCCCTCGACAATCGCCACAAACGCAATCTGTGGAACAACTTACTTTATTCCCGAGGCCCGGTTCGGGACCAATCGCGAGCAGCGGTAGACCCGGCCGAAAGCCGCTAATCGACAAAATGCTCCGGCCGGGACGGTTCTTCGTCAATATGACCGCCTCCGCGACGAATAACGCATTGACGATCGCTGATGTGACTCTAAGAATGTGGCTGTGATCAAGGCCCGATCCCCGGGCAATCGAGCGTAATCCCTTCACGCAAATTCAACGCAGAAGACTGAACTGATGACATTTCGGGACGGAACGACGGCAGATAGCGCGGAGTGGTTCCGCGCACGCGGCATTCCCAGAATGCAGGTGCAACGATGGTCTCTGTTGGAAATGGCCGGTCGCCCGGCAGACGGGGTGCTCTCGCTTCGTCTGTAAATTACCTGGGGTCGGCAGTCCGCCGGATGTGGCTCCCCCCGGACGTTACGCGTCCGTGGCTGAAGAGCTACCCGGACGAGATTTCGGCTCGACTAGATTATCCCGAAGCGCCGCTCTATCGGCTGCTCGAGGACGCAGCCGCTCTCTACCCAGATCGCATTGCCTGCCATTATTACGAGCAGGCCGTCAGCTATGAGCAAATGCTCGCTGAGGCACGCAGCCTCGCCAAAGCGCTGGTCGACGGCGGCGTCGAACCCGGTGACCGCGTTGCCGTTTTGCTCCCGAATCTCCCGGAGACGGTCGCATCGCTGTTCGGAATCTGGATGGCCGGTGCGGTCGCGGTTTCTGTCAGTCCATTAATGGTCGCCGAAGAAGTTAATGGAATCCTCCGGGCAACCGACGCGAAAGTCGCTATCACCGTTGACGTTCTTTCGCCGTTAATTTGCGGCGACGATCACGTGCCCGAGTTGGTCATCATGACCACATTGGCCGACCGGCTGTCGCAACTCGAGCGATTCGGTTACGCGTGGGTTCGGTTTCAGAAAATCGGCTTCAGCAAACCGTGCGTTCGCACGCGGGTGCTGAAATATCAGGATGTCGTCGGCGAAGACGCCGATGAATTTGAGCCGCGGGTCCCGGCGTGCGATGACCCCGCATTTATCCTTCCGACTGGCGGGACGACGGGGCACCCCAAGCTCGTCACGCTGTCCCACCGCAATCTGTCCGCACAAGCGAATCAGCTGTCGCACTGGTCGTTTGCCCGACCGGGCGAAGAGACGATCCTCGCCGTTCTGCCGTTCTTTCACAGTTACGGCTTGTCGACTTCGTTATTAATGGGAACGAAACTCGGCGCGACTTTGGTGACGCATCACCGGGTTAAGCCGACCGTCGTCGCGGAATTAATCGAAAAGCATCAACCGACGATTCTGCTGGCCGTGCCGGCTCTGCTGAACGCGCTCAATACGAAAGTGCTTCGCAGCAAAAAACGCGATTTCCAGTCGATCGTCCGAGTGATCAGCGGAGGCGCCCCGCTACCGAAGCAGGTGGCCGAGGAATTCAACGACCACGCCGGGGCAATAATCGTCGAGGGCTACGGCCTGTCGGAAGCCAGCCCGGTCACGCACGCGGGACCACTCGACGGCACGGCCGTACCCGGCACGATCGGCCTTCCGCTGCCCGACACCGATGCGAGAATTGTCGATGCCGAAACCGGCAAGCGCAACTTGCCCGTCGGGGAAGTCGGCGAATTAATCGTCCGCGGCCCTCAGGTAATGCTGGGCTACTGGAATGACGAAGCGGCAACACAAGCCGTAATTAAGAACGGCTGGCTTTATACTGGCGACCTAGCCGTTTGCGACGACCGGGGATTCTTTAAGATCGTCGACCGCAAGAAAGACTTGATTATTACTTCGGGATTTAACGTCTACCCGGCCGATGTTGAAGAAGCCTTGCGTGAGTATCCGGGCGTTCGCGACGCAGCCGTCGTCGGCATCCCGGACGACGAGCGGGGAGAACTCGTGAAAGCGATTCTCTCGATCGAAAAGGGATCGACCTTCGACCGAACCGATTTCGATGCCTTCACGCATCGGAAATTGTCCGCTCACAAACGGCCTCGCGTCGTGGAGACGACCACCGACGATCTGCCGCGTAACTTTCTCGGCAAGGTTCTCCGCCGCGAATTAAGGACGGCAGCAGACGCCGGGACGGCGGCCTTGAGTCCCGCTGAGCGATCGGAACTGCCCGAAGCACTCGAGGAGGCCTCAAAATGAATGGTACTCTAGAAAATGATCCGCTTCCACCGATCGCGGTCGTCGCGGGAGTCCGAACTCCGTTTGCCAAAGCTTTTACCAAGCTCGCCGACCGGTCTGCCGTCGAGCTCGGCCGCGTGGCCGTCGAAGAAGCGATTAAGGCTGCCGACCTCACTCCCGACCGGATCGACGAAGTCGTGATGGGAAACGTTTCGGGTCCGCCCGATGCGGCCAACATCGCTCGCGTCGTCGCGCTGAAAGCCGGCCTCCCGATCGATCGGCCGGCCCACACGGTCAACCGCAACTGTGCCTCGGGGATGGAGTCAATCTTTGGTGGATGGCAAATCTTAAGGGAACGTCGCGCCGATCTCGTTGTCGCCGGCGGAACGGAGTCGATGTCGAACGTTCCGTTCTTATGGGACACGCGGATGCGGGACTGGATGCTCGGCCTGAGAAAGGCCAAAGGGCTTCGCCGACTGGCACACCTCGCCCAGTTAAGGCCGGGCTTCTTTAAACCGATTCCCGGGCTCGAACTGGGCCTGACCGATCCCGTTTGCGGATTAAACATGGGCCAGACGGCCGAGATCGTCGCCAAAGAGTTTGACATCAGCCGCAAGGAGCAGGATGAGTTCGCGCTCGCCAGTCACCAGCGAGCGATCGCGGCCTGGGATCGCTGCTTTCTCGGTGGCGAAACCGTGCCGGTTCCGCTCGGACCGGACAAACAGCTCGAGAAGGACTTCGGCCCGCGCAACAACCAAACAATGGAAGCGTTGGCGAAATTAAAACCACTATTTGATCGGCAGAACGGCACCGTCACCGCCGGAAATAGTTGTCCCATCACCGACGGGGCTGCGGCGTTAGTGCTTGCCAGACCTCAAAACGCCTCTGACCTTGACGTCGCGCCGCTCGGTTATATCCGCGGTTATGCGGTTGCCGGTTGCGATCCGCGTCGGATGGGTCTCGGACCGGTTTTTGCCATCGACAAATTGCTCCGGCAAACCGGCATGTCGCTGAGCGACTTCGATTTGTTCGAAATCAATGAAGCGTTTTCAGCGCAGGTGCTGGGATGTTTAAGAGCTTTCGACTCGGATGATTTCGCCCAGCGCGAACTGCAGCGAGACCGCAAGATCGGAGAATTAAATCCGGACCTGCTGAATGTCAACGGCGGCGCGATCGCGCTCGGACATCCCGTTGGCACAAGCGGCACACGAATCGTGCTCACCCTTTTAAGATCGCTGAAGGAGCGAGGACTCCGACGGGGGATCGCCTCCCTATGTGTCGGAGGTGGGCAGGGAGCGGCCGTCTGGCTGGACACAACGCTCGACGACTAAATCGACACAACAAATCGGGCCCTCAACCGCAACTAAGTTAAATAAGATCAAAAACAGCTACGTTAAGAATCGGAGTCGTCATGGCCACCTCTTTCGCGAATGGCGAATACGGACGCATGTTCGAGAACCTGCATCTCAAGTGGGACGAGCGGGGTGCGCTGTTCGTCTCGATTGACGTGCTCGACCGCCCAATGAATGTCTTTGATGCGGGGCTGCTCGGGGAACTCGATCGTCTTATCGACGACCTTCAGGACGCCCCCGGCATCGGCGCGGTCGTCTTCCGCAGCGGTAAAGAATCCGGCTTTCTCGCCGGAGCGGACGTTAAACAAATTGCACAAATTCGGACGGCCCAAGAAGCCGACCAGGTCATCGTCGCCGGTCAGGATCTCTTCAATAAAATCGCCTCACTGCCGATTCCGACAATCGCGGTGATCCACGGCCCCTGTTTGGGCGGGGGTCTGGAGTTCGCGCTGGCTTGCGATTACCGCATCGCCGAAGACACCCCTTCCACCCGACTCGGATTGCCGGAAACACAACTCGGAATCATTCCGGCCTGGGGCGGCACTCAACGCTTACCAAAGCAGGTCGGCGCTCTACAGGCGGTGACAATGATCCTGCAGGGCCGCAAGCTTTCCGCACCGGATTCCTTAAAGTGTCGGTTGGTTGATCGAATTGCTCCGCCGGCCGAATTCGAGCACACCCTCGATGAGTTGCTAGACTTGCTTCTCAATGGCGAGACACCGCGAAATCCGCGCGGCTCGCTGGTCGAATGGTTACGCGACGAGACATCATTCGGACGGGGCTTAATCTTCCGCTCTGCGCGAAAGCGGATCGAGAAGAATGCAAAGCACTATCCCGCCTTGCCGGCCGCGTTGCGGGCAATTGAAACCGGATACGAGAGCGGTATTCAAGACGGCCTTCGCGTCGAACGCGACGAGTTCTCGCATCTCATTTTTTCGGACACATGCAAAAATCTTGTCGGATTATTTCTTCAGCGAGAACAGGCCAGAAAGCGGGCCACCTGGGTTTCCAACGTTCAAACACCTTCTCAAAAGGTCGAGAAGATTGCCGTCCTTGGTGCAGGGACGATGGGGGCGGGAATCGCGCAAGCTGCTGCATTTAGTGGCTTCGATGTCGTCTTAAAAGACATTAATGACGAACTCGTCGCGGGCGGACGGGCGCGCATCGAAAAGCTGATGAGGTCAGCCGCGAAGAAAGGAGTCCTCTCGGCACCGGCTGCGGAGGAGCGTTTGGCCCGTATTCAATATACGACGTCAATTGATGACCTGACCGACGCGGACCTCGTCATCGAAGCCATCGTCGAGAAACTGAATGTGAAGCAAGACGTTTTTTCGGAACTCGACAAACAGTTGTCACCGCGGGCCGTGCTCGCTTCGAATACGTCGGCACTTTCGATCGAGCAGATTGGGTCCGCGACGAAGCACCCCGAACGGGTAGCCGGGCTGCACTTCTTTAACCCCGTCTACAAAATGCCGCTCGTCGAAGTGGTGCGCAGCCCCGCAACGGGAGACGCGGCGATTCGCGTACTAGTCGACGTCGTGCGGCAGTTAGGTAAGGTGCCGCTTGTCGTTGGGGAAGGGCCCGGATTTCTCGTCAACCGGGTGTTATTCCCGTACATGGACGAAGCCGTGCGCATGGTGAGCGAAGGGGCGGAGGTCACCGCGATCGATCGCGCCGCCAAGAAATTCGGCATGCCGATGGGGCCACTCGAATTACTCGATGTCGTCGGCCTCGACGTCGCTCGTCACGTTGCCGATACGATCGGTTCGCTCTCACCGGAACCGAGTCCGACCCCCGAGTTCTTACAACGCCTGATCGATCAAGGACACTTGGGGAAGAAGTCGGGGCGGGGCTTTTATTTATGGAAAGACGGAAAGCGACAGCAACCGGTCGAACTTGACCGTCCTTCCGGAAAGGCCCGACTTCCCGAGCCGGTGACGCTCAAGAAGGAGACGATCGACGGGTATCAGCAACGCCTCACGTTTGCATTAATTAATGAAGCCTCCGACTGCCTGGAGTCCGGCATCGTCAGTGCGGCCTGGATGGTCGACCTCGGAATGGTCCTCGGGACCGGCTTCGCGCCGTTTCGGGGCGGGCCTTTAAGACTTGCCGACACGTGGGGAATCGACGCGACGGCGAAGACGTTGGAAGACTTGGAAACCGTGTGTGGTGAACGATTCCGACCGAGCTCGCTTCTACTCCAACTTCGGGAGAGTGAAGACAGCTTCTATGATTACAATTCTAAGAAATCGGATTCCTCAGTCGCAGCAAGCGAAGGCCTTAAAGAGACGCAGCATATTTAAGAAGGATAACTTCAGCGACCTCTCCGGCTGATCCGGGAAGGTCATTCACAAGTCTCTGACGGAGAGTCAGAATCATGTCGACTGTCATTAAGCCCGAAGACCGCAAGCCCAAAGCCATTCGTAGCGGGGCGAGCCGGTTAAACGATAAGGCAAAGTCCGTTGCCGACGAGATCACCGCGCCGGTTCCGCCGACCGAGGTCGCGAAAGTAGAGAAGGTCCAAGCGACCTCGTTTGCCGGCGAGGCTTTAAAACTCGGCGGCAAATCTGATGAAGAGGTCCGTCGTCTCGGCACCGTCGACGCGGCCGACGACGTCGTCGAGACCTTGTTCGAAGAACGCTATCGAACGGCAAACAGCCCGCTGCACCAGGCGGTCTGGGAGAAAAGCACGCCGATCGAACTCTTTGACACCGCTCAACCGTTGCCGCCGTCTGAAGCCGCGGTACCGGTCATGCAAAAGTCGCTGTCGATCCTGCGTCGCCATCGTCAGGCGAATACACTATTGGATGACAAACGAAAAATCTCCGATGAAGTCCTCAACGAGTTGGGCGAGGCCGGCTATTGGGGACTGCTCATCGACGAAGAGTACGGGGGTTCGGGGGCGACCTTTACACAGTTCGCTCAGTTTCTAACTGACGTTGCGACGATCGATCCGACGACGGCGGGCCTGGCGTCCGTTCATGGCTGCATTGGCGCCGTCGACCCGGTCCGCACGTTCGGAACACCCGAGCAAAAAGAACGTTTATTGCCGAAGCTGGCTTCGGGGGAACGGCTCTCCGCCTTCGCATTGACAGAGCCGGGAGCGGGGTCTGATTTGACGGCCTTAAAGACAACCGCCGTTAAGGACGGCGACTCTTACGTGCTTAACGGCGAGAAGCTCTTTATTACGAACGTTCGCCCCGGACGGATGATCGGCGTCGTCTGCCTGATTGACGATGAACCTTCCGTGCTGGTGGCCGAATTGCCGGAGGAGCAGAACGAGCATTTTCAACTGAAGAAGTATGGCCTGTACGCATTAAAGTATGCTTACAATCAGGGAATCGTGTTTAAGGATTTCCGGGTGCCCGCGGAGAACCTGCTGATCCCGGACAGCGGTGACGGGCTGACGATCGCCTACCACGGGTTAAACCGGGGGCGAATTTCTCTGTGCGCCAATGCCGCCGGGACGATGCGGCAGATGATGGCCGACATGCTGCCCTGGGCACGGTATCGCCGGACGTACGGGGAACCGATTGCCAAGCGTGAACTGGTGGAGCGCCGATTGGGACATCTCGCCGGCCTGATCGTCGCCTGTGACGCATTGACCGAGTGGGGCTCGGCCCTGCTCGATCTCGGGTTCCGGGGCGAGATGGAATGTATTGTGGCCAAGGTCTTCGGCAGCGAAGCGCAGAAGGAGGCCGCGATCGAGTTGCACATGAAGACCCACGGGGGTCGCTCGTTCCTGGCCGGGCACATGTTCGGCGACAACATCCACGACATGCTCGCCCCCTGCATCTATGAAGGCGAAGGTGAGATGCTGTCGATGGCGTTCTTCAAGTCGCTCGTCAAGCAGCACGGGATGCGTTATTTCGAGCCGATCGGTCGTGTGCTTTCAGAGTCCGGCATCAAGCAGCCGAATCCGATGAACCCGGCCCATGCCTGGGCGCTGAAGGGACCGCTGATGAACTATGGTCGATGGTGGCTGGGGCACCAATTGTCGGGCCACGCCACTTTCGACCTGCCGGACATGCCGCGTGAACTAAGGCCACACGCGGAATATGCGGCTGAATTCCTTTCCAATTCGTCGTCGGAAATTTCGGCCACGATGCGGAAGCATCAACTGAAGCTGGCCGACCGGCAGTGCCGGATGGCGGAGCTCTCAGGCCGAATTCAATCGGCCGTCGTCATCCTCTGCACCTCGCTGTATGCCGCGCGGCACGACGATGAACTGATCCGCGGTGCGGCTGAGGGGATTTGCGAGAAGTTGACGAACGACCTCACGGGCCGGCGACCGAGCGATCGGTACTTCAAGAACGTGACGAAGCTGGGAGAGAAGATCGCCGACGGCGGCTTCCCCGGCCTTCCAAAGACCGGCGACGAAGAGATCATGATGCGGTACGACTGATCGCAACGACGGACTGAGACCGGTGATTCCGCTGAAGCCCGCTCGACCTGCCATCAGGTCGCGCGGGCTTTTTTCGTCAGATTCCCACTTCGTCGGTCGAACCGAAGATGGCCCATAGTGCACAAAATGTCGCATTTACGCCGAGGTCCCGGAAAAGTGCGTCGAAGGCGGTCTGATAGTAAAAAATCGGCATCGAGCGATTCGGCGTCTTGACAGATCAGCAGGCCGTCGTTTCGATGCAACTTGAGGACTTCTCATAAACTTGAGTCGATTTGCCGGTTTTCTCAGCAATTTCTGAATTCGGCGAAATAACGGACTTTGCGGATCGTCGTGATTGCGTCGTGGGGGTTCGATTCTGACCTGCTGCACAAACTGCTGACATTCCAGACAAGGCCGGCCGGTTCGGTCATTGATTCTTGCGTTTTCCGACTGCCATCAAGGAGGCACTATGCGCGGAGCCAGCAACTTCAGTCGCCGTAACTTTCTGCACGTCGGGCTATGCGGCGGACTCGGGTTGACGCTTGATCAATTTCTGAGGCTGCGCTCGGCCCAAGCCGATCTGAAGCACTACGAATCAGTCGAAGGCACCGCGAAGTCGGTCATCTTTATCTATCTTCCGGGAGGCGCGGCTCATCAGGAGACGTTTGATCCCAAGCCGCTGGCCCCGCAGGAATACCGTGGCCCCCTCGGCTCGATCGAGACGTCACTGCCCGGTGTGCGTTTCAGCGAAAAACTTCGCGAGACCGCCAAGATTGCGGACAAGATCACCGTCTGCCGCTCAATGACTCACGGCGAAGCCGCCCACGAGCGCGGCACGCACAACATGTATACCGGGTATCGGCCGAGCCCCGCGCTCAGCTACCCCAGCATCGGAAGCGTGGTCAGCCACGAGTTCGGTCCCCGCAAGAATATGCCGCCTTACATTTGCATTCCGCGGCAACCGAATGAATTCGCCGGCACCGGCTATCTCAGTTCGTCATACGCCCCGTTCAGTATCGGGTCCGACCCGGCGAGCAAGGGCTTCAAGGTGCAGGATCTTCAGCTCCCCAATGGCGTTGACGATGCCCGCTTCACCCGCCGACGGTCGATGCTCGACGCCGTCAATTCGCATCTGCGAGAGCGGGAATCGTCCGACGCCGTCAGCGCTGTCGATACGTTCTACGATCGTGCTTACTCGATGGTCAGTTCGCCCGAGTGTCGCGAGGCGTTCAACCTTGATGCGGAGCCGGGCGAAGTCCGAGACCGCTACGGGCGGAACCAAGCGGGTGCCCGAATGCTGATGTCCCGCCGATTGGTCGAGGCGGGGGCCCGATTCGTCACCATGACCTACGGCGGCTGGGACATGCACGGCAACATCGAGGCCGGCATCGACAAGCAGGTGCCGTCGCTTGATCAAGCGTTCGCCGCGTTGATCAACGACCTCGACGAACGAGGCCGGCTCGACGAAACGCTTGTGTGCATCGCGAGCGAATTCGGACGCACGCCGAAGATCAACCCGCAGGCAGGTCGCGATCACTGGCCGAAGGTCTTCAGTGTCGTCATGGCAGGCGGTGGCATTCGCCGCGGCTCAATTTACGGGTCATCCGACCCCACCGGTGCCGAGCCGCAGGACAACCCGCTGACCGTCGCCGACTGGGCTCACACACTCTATCACTGCCTCGGCATCGTCGGCGACAAGGAACTGATGGCGCCGGGTGATCGCCCGATCGAAATCGTCGACGGCGGTAAACTGCGAAATGAGCTGCTGGGGTAGGCGCGAGCAAACGGGAGGGCCCGGACGACGTCCGGGTCGCGCAGCAACAAGAGTACTCGGTGCGAACGCCGAAGAGTTATCTCGGCTTCGAACTTGGCTCGAAAGATTGAGCTGAATGCTCTTGCGGCTTTGCCGCCCGGACGTTGTCCGGGCCACTCAAGTAAATCTTATTCGCGACGGGCATTCGCCGAATTGCTACTCGAAAAAGCGTCTTATACATCCCGGCTTCGCCGCCGACTGATACTTTTAAGCACGTGAGGATATTTATGCTGCGACAACTCGCCGTCGCCTTTGCCGTTGCGTTCATTTCGGCTCCTCTGTTGCAGGCCGCGACGCCGCAACTCAGCGTGATCCTGCCACGGGGCATTCAACGTGGGGCGGAAAGCGAACTGACCTTTCGCGGCAGCCGACTCACCGACGTCGAAGAGGTCATGCTCTACGACGAAGGCATCGAGGTCCTGAGCGTCGATCCGGACGAAAAGGGCCGCGTTGTCAAAGTGCGCGTTCGCGCGGCCGAGGACTGCAAACTTGGCGAACAGCGCGTCCGCCTGCGGGCGAAGACCGGGCTCTCGGATGTCGCGACGTTCGTGGTCGGACCGTACCCGTCGGTCGACGAAAAAGAACCGAACAACGACTTCGAGGCGCCACAGCAAATCGATCGCAACATCACGATCCACGGCGTCGCCAATCGGGAAGATGTCGACTACTTCGTCATCGATGCGGCCGAGGGGGAGCGTATTTCGGTTGAGGTCGAGGGCGTCCGCCTCGGCAGTCGAAATTTCTTCGACCCGTATGTCGCCATCTTGGATGAAGATCGTTTCGAACTGGTTGTCGCCGATGATACGCCGCTCGTGCGGCAGGATGCGGTCGCCTCGGTCATCGCACCGAAGGACGGTCGCTACATCATCGAGATGCGCGAGAGCACCTATCGCGGTCGCGGCGATTCCTACTACCGATTGCACGTCGGAACGTTCCCTCGCCCGACGGCGGTTTACCCACCCGGCGGTCCGCGGGGCGGGTCGATCGACCTGCGATTTATCGGCGATCCCTCCGGCGCGATCGAGCGAAACGTCACGTTGCCGAGCGAAGGAGACTGGACCGAGCTCGAAATCGCCGACGACACCGGCGTCGCCCCGTCGCCCCATCGCTTCCGGTTGGCAGACGAGCAGAACATCCTTGAGCAGGAGCCGAACGACGATCGCAAGCAGGCGACTCCGGGCGTGCTGCCGTGTGCTTTCAACGGGATCATCGAGAAGTACGGCGACGTCGACCACTTCAAGTTTTCGGCGAAAAAGGGGCAGCGATTTGACCTGCAGTGTTACGCTCGCCGCCTGCGTTCGCCGCTCGATCCGGTCGTCAACGTATACCGCCTCGAAAACGGGCAGGGCATCAAGGGAAATGATGACCAGCGCGGTCAGCTCGACAGCGGTTTCGACTTCCGCGTGCCCGAAGACGGTGAGTACGTGATCCGCGTGCGAGATCACCTCGGCCGCGGTGGCAAGAATTTCGTGTACCGCATCGAGTTCGTCGGCGGTGAGAAGTCGATTTCTTTTGGCTTCCCGCAATACAGCCGCTACGGACAAGAGCGACACTACATGACGATTCCCCGCGGCGGTCGGTTGGCGAATATCTTCAACGCCCGTCGCAGCGGGATCGGTGATGGGGTCGCGTTCAACTTCGAGGGCCTGCCGGAAGGCGTCACCGCCGTCGAGCTGCCGCTTTCCAAGGGTTCGAACAGCACCCCGATCCTGTTCACCGCCGCTGAAGATGCACCGTTGGGCGGAACGCTCGTCAATGTGCGTCCGAAATTGGCCGAGTCGGGCGAGGAAGTCGCCGGGGGATTCTCTCAAGGCGCGACGATGACGCGCGGCCCCGGCAATAGTTCGATGTGGAACATCTCAACCGATCGGCTCGCCGTCGCGGTCGTCGAATCATTGCCCTACTCGATCGAAGTGAAGCCGCCGACGGCTCCTCTGATTCGTAATGGACGGGTCAATCTGCCGGTGACGATCCATCGGGAGGAAGGTTTCGAGAAAGATGTCACCCTCGAGTTCCGCTACCGCCCGCCGGGTGTGAGCGCCCGCTCGAATCTGAAGGTGAAGAAGGACCAGTCCGAGGCGAACTATCAGCTCAGCGCCAACGGTAAGGCGGCTTTGGGAACGCATCAGGTATTCGTGTTCGCCCTTGCCGACGACGGCGGACCGACGATGACATCGTCGCAGTTGTTCGAAATTCAGATTGAAGACCCGCCGGTCACGGTGAACCCTCAACAGGTCGCCGCGGAGCAGGGGAGCGAATTGCTCGTCCCACTCAAAGCCGTATGGGCCGAGGGGGCCTCCGACAGCGTTCTCGTTCGGCTCAAAGGACTCCCGCACAGGGTGACGGCCGATGAGTTGACGCTCACACCGGGCATAACAGAGGCGGCCTTCACCCTCCAGATCGACGCGGAGAGCCCGACCGGGGTCCACAAAGGTCTGTTCTGCGAGGTCGAGCAAACCTTCGGTGAAGAAACGGTGCAGTATCGAGGCGGCGGAACGCACCTCCGCATCGATAAGCCCCGTAAGCCGAAGCCGGAGAAAAAGCCGAAGGCTGAGTCTCCCCCGAAAGAAGAGGCTGCTCCCAAGAAAGAGCCGCCCAAGAAGCCGCTGTCTCGACTTGAACTGCTCCGGCAGCAAGCCGAGGAAAATCGCACGCAGGACTGACGCTGTTCAAAACGAATCTCGCTTCCACCGACGGAACTGTTCTCCGCAAGGAATTCTGAAATATGCGACGCCATTCCCATCGCATCGCCCTGCTGGCCCTCGTTGCCCTCACGGCTGCCCCTGTCACTGTTGCCACTGCCGCTGAACCTGCAAAGCTCTTCGTGTTTCCGGAAAGCGTCGACCTGACGACCGGGGCCGATCGGCAACCGCTCGTCGTGCAGGTCGAGTACGCCGACGGGGTCACTCGCGATGTCACCGCTGAGGCGAAATTCGAATTGCCTTCGGATGCCTGCGCATCGCTCGAAGACACGACGCTTCACCCGTCGCGCAACGGCGAGTCGACGCTGAAGGTTCGCTACAAAAAGCTGACGCGTGAGATCCCGATTAAGGCCAGTCGCGTTGAGTCGCACCCCGATTTGAGCTTTCGGCTCGACGTGATGCCCGTCTTCATGAAGTCGGGCTGCAATATGGGAAGCTGCCACGGTGCCGCCCGCGGCAAGGATGGCTTCCGCCTGTCGCTGTTCGGCTTCGATCCCGAAGGCGACTACTACCGGTTGACCCGCGAATTGGCCGGTCGTCGGATCAACGTCGCTTCTCCCGAGCGCAGCATGTTGCTCGAGAAGTCAGTCGGTGCGGTCTCCCACACCGGCGGCCAGCGGTTCGATGAGCAAAGTGAATACTACGAAACCCTGCGTCGCTGGGTCGCCTCCGGCGCGGTCAATGACACCGGAGAAGTCGCGACCTGCACCGAGGTTGAAGTCTTTCCGCCCGGGGGAGTCCTCGCCGGCAAAGGTGCCGCGCAAAAGCTGATTGTCCGCGCAACGTACTCCGACGGCACCGATCGCGATGTGACCAACCTCGCGTATTTCATGACCAACAACGAAACGTCAGCCGCAGTATCGCAATCGGGTCAGGTCACTGCGGGTGAACGCGGAGAGGCCTTCGTCACAGCGCGGTTCGGCACACATACGGTCGGTGTGCCGTTCATCGTCGTTCCCGAAGATCAGTCGTTTGAATGGCCCGGTATCGAGCCTTCGAACTACATCGACGAACTCGTCCATGCCAAGCTGAAGAATCTGCGGATGACCCCGTCAGAAGTCTGCACGGATGAGGAGTTTCTCCGCCGCGTGCACCTCGACATCATCGGTCGACTTCCGGCCCCCGAAGAGTACGAACGCTTTCTGGCCAACAAGAACCCGGACAAGCGGGCCAAGTTGATCGACGAATTGATTGAGCAGAAAGAGTTCGTCGAGCTGTGGGTGATGAAATGGGCGGAGCTGCTGCAGGTCCGCACGGTCCGCAACCGCGTCGATCCCAAAGGAATGTTGCTCTACCACGCGTGGCTGAAAGAGCGAATCGCCGGCAACGTGCCGATCGATCAGATGGTTCGCGAGATGCTCTCGGCCAACGGCGGAACCTTCGAGAACCCGCCGACCAATTACTACCAGGCCGAGCAGGACTCCCTCAAAGTTGCCGAGAACGTCGCCCAGGTCTTCATGGGGATGCGGATTCAATGTGCCCAGTGCCACAACCATCCGTTCGATCGCTGGACGATGGACGACTACTACGGCTTCTCGGCCTTCTTCTCGCAGATCGGACGGAAACGGTCGGACGATCCGCGGCAGCAGATCATCTACAACCGCGGCGGGGGCGACGTGAAGCACCCGGTAACGAAGAAGAACGTCGCGCCACAATTCCTCGGCGGAGCCGTCGCCGATGTGAAAGGCAAAGATCGCCGCAAAGTACTCGCCGATTGGCTCGCCTCGCCCGACAACCCCTACTTCGCCAAGAACCTCGCTAACATTGTCTGGGCACATTTTCTGGGCCGCGGAATCATCGATCCGGTCGACGACGTGCGCGTCACCAACCCGGCAGTCAATCAGCCGTTGCTCGACGAGCTCGGTGAGCGGTTTACGAAGACCGGGTACGACTTCAAAGAACTGGTCCGCGACATCTGCAACTCGCGGACGTATCAGCTCAGCACGCGATCGAACGATTCAAACGCGTCCGACCTGAGCAATTTCTCACACGCCCATGTCCGACGGATGCGGGCCGAAGTGCTGCTCGATTCGGTCACTCAGGTTACTGAAACGTCCGACAAGTTCAGCGGTTTGCCCGCCGGTGCCCGCGCTGTGCAGATCCCCGACGGCAACACGTCGACCTACTTTCTGACGACTTTCGGTCGGGCCTCGCGTGAAACACCTTGCTCCTGCGAGGTGAAGACGGAGCCCAACCTGTCGCAAGCGCTGCACATGCTTAACGGGAACACGATCGACGGCAAGATTCGGCAGAGTTCCGTTGTGAAACAGGCTCTCGCCGACAAGGTCGAGCCGAAGGAATTCCTCCGTGACATCACGATCCGCTGCCTCGTGCGGGAACCGACAGACAAAGAGACGGAACGGTTTCTCGCTGAGGCCGAGCAGTTGGAAGACCGACGTGCGCTCTACGAGGACGCCTTTTGGGCCCTTCTCAACTCCCGAGAGTTCTTGTTCATCCAATAAATACCTGCGTGGCCCGGACAACGTCCGGGCGGCGCAGCCGCAAGAGAATCCTGCTCGGCGTCCCGATGTCCTAGTTCAGCCTCACCATTTTATCAGAGTTGAAGCTGAATGCTCTGGTCGCTTCGCGACCCGGACGATGTCCGGGCAACTCCCCGATCTTAATCTTCTCTGGTTGAGTTAATCATGTTGAAGTCACTTGGCCGCCCGCTTGTCGCGATCGCAAGTCTTGTCATCCTTCCCGGACTCTTGTTGGCCGAAGACAATGCTTCCACGAAGCCGAAGGCGCCCAAATACACCTTCGACAAGCACGTCAAACCGATCTTCCGCGCCAAGTGCGCCGGCTGTCACAATGCCAGTGACAAAATCGCGGGCCTCGATCTGACCACCTATGCCGGTCTGATGCAGGGGGGCGGAGCGGGCGACTCGATCGAACCGGGCGATGCTTCGGCGAGCTATCTCTACATGCTCGTCAGTCACGAGAGCGAACCGACGATGCCGCCGGAGTCGCCCAAGATGGCCGACGACAAGCTCGCCATGATCCGCGAGTGGATCAACATCGGTGCTCCCGAGAATGCCAGCAGCAAGACCAAAGGCCCGGCCAAGAACGCCGCCTTCGACTTTGTTGCCCCCTCCTCCGGACGACCCGCCGGACCGCCGCCCATGCCGGAGCGGCTTTCGAAACAACCGGTCGTCACGAGCGAACGTCCCGGAACGATCACCGCCCTCGCCGCCAACCCATGGTCGCCGCTCGTGGCCATCGGCGGCGAACAGCAGGTCGTCCTGTACGATGCCGCGAAGCTTGAGTTCTTGGGAATTCTCCCATTCCCTGAAGGCAGTCCTGAGCAACTGACCTTCAGCACCGACGGTCAACTTCTCATCGCCGGGGGCGGCCGCGGGGCTTATCTCGGAAAGGTCGTCGTGTGGGATGTGAAGTCGGGCCAGCGCGTGATGGAAGCCGGCGACGAGACAGATACCGTCCTCGCCGGCGAACTCTCCCCTGATCGTCGCTTCATCGCCCTCGGCGGACCGAAGCGCGAGGTCAAAGGATTCGCGGTCGAAGACGGTTCGCTCGCCTACACCATCACCAAACATACGGACTGGGTGACGGCTCTCGCATTCAGCCCCGACGGCGTGCTGCTCGCCACGGCGGACCGAGCCGGTGGGCTGCATCTGTGGGAAGCGTGGACCGGCCGTGAATTCCTCACGCTCGAAGGTCACAAAGAAGCGATCACCGCCCTGTCGTGGCGGAGTGATTCCAACATGCTCGCCTCATCAAGCGAGGACGGCAAAATTCGGCTGTGGTCACCCTCCGACGGCAAGAAGCTCAAAGACTTCGGTGCCCACGGAGGCGGAGTCAGCGATGTCGACTTCACCCGCGACGGCAAGCTCGTCTCGGTCGGTCGCGATAAAACCGCCAAGCTGTGGGACGCCAACGGCAAGCAGCTCAAGACATTCCCCGCGTTCAGCGACATCGCCCTCGCCGTCACCAGCAGCGATGAAACCGGCCACGTGATCGCGTCGGACTGGTCGGGCGAAATCCGCGTCTTCAACACTGAAGATGACAAGGAAGTCGACAAACTGATTCCGAACCCTCCAAGGCTCGAATCTCGGATCACGGTCGCTCAAGCAGCCGAGAGTAAGGCCACGAAATACCGCGAGAGCGAAGAAGCAAAACTGGAATCGCTTCTCAAAGATCAATCCGAATGGAAGACGCAGGAGTCGAACCTCACGAGGAAGATCGCCGAACTCGACAAGCAAAAGGCATCCGCGACCGAAAAACTGAGTGCCCAGAAGATGAAGCTGGCCGCAGCCGAAAAAGCCGCAAGCGAGGCGGCTCAAAAAGAGAAGTCACTGCGAGAGGCAGAACCTGCCTTGAAGGCCGCACTGGAATCCTTAGCCGCCGCATTGAAGGCATTGCCGCAGGATCAAGACCTGACGCAAGTCAGCAAAGAACTGGAGCAGAAACTCGGAGCCACTCGGAAATCAATGGCCGAGACGGCAAGCCTGCAAACAGCCCAGAAGTCGATTGCCACGGCCGCGCAATCGGCCATCAAAGCGGCCGAAGACGTCGTCAGCAAAGCGGAAGCTGCAATTCCTGCGGCGAAGCAGCAACTCGACGGACTTCGCCCCAAGCTCGCCGAGGTCGCCAAGGCGGTAGAAAGGCAGCAGGCGGCCGTGAAACTGGCAGAGACTGCTGCCAAGGCTGCGGGCGACGAACTCGCCCGTTGGCAGGATGAGCTGGCGTTCGCATCCCAGAAATAGCACTGCCAATGCGTTCTGTGGACTCGGGTGCCGGAAAGTGCGGTGCCGCCGCGCGCTCTGATTTCCTCACAGAATCTTCATACCAGACTTCGTTGACTCGGCTGTCGGCGCCCGTTGTAGTGATGGCGATTCGCGAACTGCCACAAGGGTGCGTATCATCGAATCGGGGTATCACCCAATGTTCTGCAGCCCCTGCCGAACATTGGGTGATGTCGCCTATGGAAGAATCGCCGTTTGATTAGATTTGGAGATCGCGGAAATCCGAAGCTTGGCCTTCGAACCGCGTCCGCACTGTTTCCGTATGACCGATTCCACTCAATTTGCCGAACCGCCGACGGAAGCTCCCGTCGCGGCTGATGTTTCCGGCAAGGAGGCTGACGCCAACGTAGTCGAAACCGTGATCGCGCCGCGGCGGGCGTGGCAGTTGATCGACGTCGCGGAACTTTGGCGATACCGCGACCTGTTTCTGCTGCTTGCCTGGCGAGACGTTTCGGTTCGCTATAAGCAAACGTTTCTGGGCATTGCCTGGGCGATGTTGCGGCCGGCACTACTGATGATCGTCTTCACGGTTTTCGTCGCCCCCGCGATTGGGGCCGATTCAGCCACGACCGGTTATCCGGCATTCGTCTACTGCGGAATGTTATTGTGGACCATGTTCTCCACTGCGCTGTCGAGCGCCTCCGAAAGCGTTGTCGGCGCTGAAAGACTCATTACAAAAGTCTATTTCCCCCGACTGTTAATCCCATTCGCCGCGGCAGCTCCCGCCGTGGTCGATTTCGCCGTCGGCAGCCTTCTGATGGTCGGACTCCTGATCGCTTACGGCATCGTGCCCTCGGTGACGATTTTGCTCAGCCCCCTGCCGATTCTGGCGGCCGCCCTGTTGGCGATGTCGATCGGTTGCCTTCTGGCGGCTTTGAACGTTGTATACCGTGATGTGCGGTACGCGATCCCATTTCTCATTCAGGCGGGGCTCTTCGCGACCCCCGCCATTTACCTGCCGGCGATAACAGCCCCGACAGAGGCATCAACCGAAATCGCCACTCCCGCCGAGCGTCCCCAACCATTAAAATCAACCAGCGGGCTGCGTTACTGGGCGACGACACTCAATCCCATGAACGGATTCGTCGACTTCTTCCGCGCGACGCTGACTGGAAGCCCGCTACCGTGGCAATCGTTCGGCATCGGCTGCGCAACTATTGCTGTCATTGTGCCCGTATCGGCGATCATTTTCCGGCGGTTCGAAAGTTCTTTCGCCGATCTCATTTGAAATCGATTTCGCTTCACAATGACCGACTACGCGATCAAAGTCGAAGGCCTCTCCAAGCGGTATCGCATCGCCGATACGCAGGAGAAAAAGAGCTATCGCTCCCTTCGCGAAGATCTCGTCGAGGGTGCCCAAAATATTTTCCGCGGAGCGAGCAAAAGACATGATTTTTGGGCCCTCAAAGACGTCAGCTTTGAAGTCAAGCCGGGCGAGGTCGTGGGTGTCATCGGCCGCAACGGCGCCGGCAAGAGCACCCTCTTAAAAATTCTCAGCCGCATCACCGACCCGACCGAGGGCCGCGTCCACCTCAAAGGACGCGTCGGCAGCCTGCTCGAAGTCGGCACCGGCTTTCATCCCGAACTGACCGGCCGCGAGAACATCTACTTAAGCGGCACCGTCCTCGGCATGACCCGCGCCGAGATTAAACGCAAGTTCGACGAAATCGTCGACTTCGCCGGCATCGAAGAATTCCTCGACACCCCTGTAAAACGCTACAGCAGCGGCATGAGCGTCCGCCTCGGCTTCGCCGTCGCCGCCCACCTGGAACCCGAAATTTTAATTATCGACGAAGTCCTCGCGGTCGGCGACGCCGAGTTCCAAAAACGCTGCCTCGGCAAAATGGGGGAGGTGGCCGAAAGCGGGCGAACGGTATTCTTTGTCAGTCACAACATGGGGGCTGTAACCCGCCTATGTGCTTCTGCCATCCTTATTGCTGCAGGACAAGTCGTCACGCTTGGCCCAACTTCGCAAGTAGTGAACCAGTATGCGAGTTCGGGACGACATGAAGAACTCTCAATGAGCTTAGTGGACGCTAAACGTTTTCGATTTTCGAACTTCAAATTTGCAAACGTTAGGATCAGTTCATCACAGCAAGGCGACCGCGCATCTCTTTCCTGCAGCCGCCCTGCTCGTTTCGAACTCGACCTAGTTTCAAATGACCAGATGCCAAAGCGAAACGTCCGAGTGACCATCCAGGTCTCTGACCAAAGCGGATCGCCTGTGGCTGTCCTCGACACGAAGATCGCCTGCGAAAATTTCTTGGAGCTTACACCGCCATGCACGGTATGCTGCGATGCTCAATCTCTGAATTTTACACCCGGAAATTACATTGCCTCGCTATATCTCGTGGTCAATGGAATTCAATCCGACGTGATGCTTGATGCCTTTTCCTTCACTGTCGAAGCCGACGCCTTTTTCCCCTCGGGTCTCTTGCCCGATCGAACCAAACATGGCCCGGTGCTCATCTCGCAGAATTGGCACGTGATCGGTAAATAGATGATCTACCATTCAGACAGTAAAATGAAGACTCCTCGGTTTGTTACTACCATCTACGGCAACAGGTACTTGCCGTTTCTTGAGACATTGCTTGCCTCCCTAAGCCATGTATACGGTCAATTCGACGCAATCGTTCTCTTCGATGAAGTTTTGCCGGCGTCAATTGCGACGTTGGCAAAAACTTTCCCAAGCGTGGTTTTTGAACAATATCGACTAAATGCCGGAACGAACCCTCGAATCCGGATTCCGATGAAGTTAGCTGCTTGGGCCCACGCGGCTGAATCAAATCAAAGTCGTCCTCACGTATTTATCGACTGCGATACCATCATTCTCGATCGAATTGAAAAACACTTGCCAGCGGATGCGGACGTCGTTTACACGTGGAAGGCCGAGAAATTCCCGCTGAATACAGGTGTGATGCTCACGCGTGACGGAGAGGTTGCGGCGCGAGTGTTTGCCGACCTTTTACGCCGTGTTGAGCACATATGCTCAGACGAAGACTTAATTCAAGAGGCAGACGATTCATACGGCGCAGCAGATCAGTTTGCCCTGGCACAGTTGCTGGGACACACAAATTGGAATCAATCTTCTGAGTTATCGGTTCGCGGGCAGAATCTGACTTTCGCGGGCTTGCCATGTTCAATTTTGAACGAAACGAATTGTGTGCCCATACGAAAAGGCACTGCTGTAGTTCACCTTAAAGGTGGTTGGCACCCGATCCTTTTGGATAACGCTCCGTTTAGCACAAACAGACCGAAGAGAGAGTGCACAGAACTGTATCGATTGTGGCAAGAGACGAGCGATCACGCCACCACACTTCTAGCGACGACAGTCTGCCTGAGTGCTTCGGAGACCAACATTCACCGATTTCGTCGATTGAATTTCACTTTCGCCGAACGCGGCATTCTACATAGTGAAATGTGCTTGGCATGCAGTGTAAGTAAGTCATTAGAAGTTGATTATGTACTCGAGTCTGGAAGGTTTCTCGGGCAAAGCACTGATGTCTTAGCCAAATTTTTTTCCAGCGAGCCTGTGCCAGTAGTAAGCGTTGAACTTCTGCATGACGACATCGCCCGCCAGGCAGAAGAACGTCTTGCCGCACACAAGAATCTTAAACTGCTTTACGGAGACGCGCATCGCGTACTTAGGGAACAGATCGCTCTGCGGCCCGGAAAGGCCTGCTCCGTTCTGATAGATGGGCCAAAAGGCTTGGAAGCTCTTACTTTGCTCAAAACTCTCATGGAGGAATTTGAGGAAGTCAAAGTTGGATTCATTCATGACATGCGCCAAGGAACGCGGCAGCGTTCGATTGCATCTGCGACATGGAAACGTTGTTTTTTTTCAGACGACCCCGACTTCCTTAAAAGCTTCGCTCACCTCGACAACGACTGCCGTCCAAGCTGCGCTGAAACTGTGACCGAGCATTCATGGCGGCCGTTTCGCAAGGGAATGCAATATATTGCCGCCTATGGTCCTACCCTTGGTGTTTTCTTTCGCGAACGAGAATTAGAGTTTCCAAGGAATCAGGGTCCGAAGTCGGCGATTCGTCGCCTGATCAATCAGGCGACGCAAATTTGGCCGAAACCCAAAGAAAAGCCCCATAAAGGTCACACTACACAATGCGACAATAGGCTTTATGCCTTTCCGACAGTGATAGATGGAAAAGGTTCGTGGGAGCATCAACACTTTCGCCCTGATCGGTGGAGAGATGACCATAAATCATTTGATGAGTTTCTGAAGCTTTCGCTAGTTCTTGTACCGTCAAGACGTGCGATATTTGTCCACGTGCCGAAGACCGCTGGATACTCAATACATCGCGGCATTATTGATCGATATGCTAGTGATGCAATCACGGCACCAAATCTACCTTCACCGCTTGACGCAGCAGAATGGATAGATTTCTTTCGTTTCTCAGTCGTTCGGTGTCCGTGGGACCGGATGGTTTCAGCGTTCGAGTATAGTCGGGGAATGCCAGGAGAATTCGGAAGAACTTTTGAGGAATTTGTGCTTGAGGGAGCCTGGGACGAAAATGGTCACGCTCGAAATAAGCATTGGCTGCCACAGCATCAGCATCTCTTTCGAGAAGACAAGACGCCGTTGGTCGATTTCATTGCCCGATTCGAGTCGTTACAGGAAGATTGGCAAGTAATTGCAGACCGCCTCATTCTGCCGAAAAAGCTTCCCAAGCTTAACCAATCGCAAAGACACCGAGAGCTGAGGCACTACTATACTGATCGACTGGAAGAGAAGGTGTTCGCCAAATATCGATTGGATGCTGAGTATTTCGGGTATTCGTTTCCCGGCTAAGGCGTCGTATCATTTTATAGAAATAGCAATATTGGCTCCGTGTGATGTTGTTTAAAACAAGAAATGGTTACACCGATCGCGTCTCAAAAGCCCGTTATGTATGGGAGAAGTACAAGCCGATCCTGCACTCACGACGAATTCTGGACGTTGGAGCAGATGAGCAGCACCTGCGCCAGCACATAGATAGCGAAGCCGAATATGTCGGGATCGGGCTGGGCGGTTCGCCGGATCATCAGGTGAATTTGGAACGCGAGGCGATCCCATTCGGTGACGGTTCGTTCGATTGTGTGCTGTGCCTCGACGTGCTCGAGCACCTTGACAATCCGCATGAAGTCTTCGACGAACTGTGTCGCGTCACGCGAAGCCACGTAATCATCTCGCTGCCGAACCCTTGGGGCGATATGTTTCGAATGCTTCGCTTTGGCCCTTATCGGCCCGACTTCCCCCTTAAATTCTACGGTCTTCCGCCCGAGCCACCCGAGGATCGGCATAAATGGTTTTTTTCCGCACAGGAAGCGAGAGCATTTATCGAGGCGAGGGCCGTGCGAAACGGGCTTGAGGTTCTTCAACTTGACCGGGAGGGTGAAGGCGTAAATATCGCCAGGGGTGTCCGCAATCGTCTCCGTAGAGGGCTTTACCGAAAATTATTTCATGAGTCGGTCGACCTCGATTCGTTAATGGGTGGACCGACATGGGCAGTCCTCGAAAAGATTAAAGGGCGAACTTCAGTCGAAGTTGTTGGCAGTGGTGTCACGAGTCATGCCTGAGAAGCACGTCGGCCTGTTCTTTACCCGCGACGTCTCCCTCGAAGCGTGGGAGCAGGGGGGGATGCTTGCGCGGGAAGTATCGCTCTATGAGCGGTTGGTAGACCGTGGGTGGAAAGTGACGTTCGTAACGTACGGCGGCCGGGCGGACTTGGAGATAGGCCGTCAACTCGACGGGATCGACGTCGTTTGCAATTCGAGCGGGATGCCGCGCGCTCTCTACCGCCGGCTCCTCATTCGGTTACATTCGAAGGCCTTGGCGCGATGTTCGGTGTTCAAGTCGAATCAGACTTTGGGGGCAGACCGGGCTGCTGCTGCTGGGGCGCGATTTGGCCGACCTTTTGTCGCTCGATCGGGCTACCGCTGGTCCGAATTTTCGCGCCACCTGCGGGGGGATGCCGCAGGTGAGAAGGCGCTGAGGTACGAGCAGCGGGTGTTTTCTGCAGCGCACCGTATTGTTGTGTCGACCGCCGCGGCCGGGCATCAGGTTTCGTCCCGCTGGCCGCGTTTGGCCTCGCGGGTGACGATCATACCTAATTTCGTCGACACGGAACTGTTCTCACCGGACAACTCGGTCGAGCCGGACAGGGACGTCGTGTACGTCGGGCGTCTATCCGAGCAAAAGAATGTGGAAAGCTTGATCCAGGCGGCGGACATCGGTGGCTTTGGCGTCAGGATCATTGGCGACGGAAATTTACGTGAGGCTTGTGAGTTACAGGCCCGGACATTGGGGTGCGACGTTGAATTTGCCGGACGGCTTCCGCACACATTATTGCCATCGCAGTTGCGTCTTGGCCGAATTTTTGTGCTGCCGTCGCACTACGAGGGGCACCCGAAGACGCTTCTGGAGGCGATGGCGTGCGGCTGTGCTGTCGTGGGTACACGGGTGCCAGGGATTCGAGAGGTCATTCGGCCGGGCGAAACCGGTTTACTGTGCGGGACTGAGCCAACCGAGATTGCGGACGCTGTGACCCGGTTGCTCAACGATGGCAGTCTGCGATCACAGCTCGGCGGCGCGGCGCGGCGGGCGATTGTAAACGACCTCAGCCTTACAAGAATCGTTGAGCAGGAGGAGAACGTTTTGCTGGAGCTTTCCGCGGAGCATCTGGAAGAAACTCGCCGATGAAGAAGGCATTAGCGACCTGGCTGACGGCGCCGCTGTGGCTCCTCCCGCCACGATTTTTGTCACCGCTCCTGGTTCGAATTGCGGAAGTCGCTGCGGCGCGCACTTCGCCTCGCGAGGCGGCAAAATTCCTGATGGACTTGGACTATCGGCTCTATCAATTGCATGGTCCTGCAGCAGTCAGGTATGGAAACGGCTTGCACACCAAGCATCGCCACATGAAGTATCATGACTTTTTTTCATCCCGCATTCAGAGAAATGAACTCGTTTTGGATATCGGCTGCGGTGTCGGAGCGCTCGCCTTCAGTATCGCGGAGAAGAGTGGAGCGGATGTGACGGGAATCGACCTCAGCCGGTCAAATATCGACCAAGCGCTTACCCGCTTTGGCCATCCACGCGTCAATTTTCAATGTGGAGATGCACTCACCAGCCTCCCGGCGGGACGCTACGATGTTGTGGTGCTATCGAACGTGCTCGAACACTTGCCGCACCGAAGCGATTTTCTCAGGAAAGCGATTCAAACGACCGGTTCGAGTCGTTTTTTGATCCGTGTTCCCGTTTACGAGAGGGATTGGAGAGTTCCGCTTAAAGACGAACTGGGCGTTGACTATCGGCTTGATCCGACTCACGAGACCGAATTTACATTAGAGACATTCGCCGAAGAGACATCGGCTGCTGGACTGGAAATACAACATCTCGAGGTTCGGTGGGGTGAAATCTGGTCCGAACTACGTCCATCATGAGTCCTGAAATTAGCATCATTCTCCCGGTGCGCAACGGGCTTCCCTACGTGCGAGAGGCTGTGGCGAGCCTCATCGGGCAGTCTTTCCATAATTGGGAGGCGATCATCGTCGATGATGGGTCGACAGACGGTACTTGGGAATTTCTCCGAAACGCATCTGAGGATCAACGCATCCGCCCTGTGCGCAACAAAGGGCGGGGATTGACTGTGGCTTTAAATTTCGGACTACAACACGCCCGAGGTTCATTAATCGCAAGAATGGATTCAGACGATGTGGCGGTGCATAAACGGCTGCAACAACAGAAGGAATACCTCGCGCAACACAACGAAATTGGTGTTGTCGGCACCTGTGCGGTTGTGATTGATGCTTGGGGAAACGAGTGTGGCGAATTCGAGATGCCGCTCAATCACAAGGCAATCGTCGAGGGGCTGCTCGACGGCAGCACGACGTTGATCCACCCGTCGGTCATGATGAGGCGATCGATATTGAACCTCGTCGATGCATACGATGAATCGCTCGAATTCGCTCAAGACTTTGACCTCTGGCTTCGCTTGGCCGACCGGACGAGGTTTGCAAATATGCCTGACCGGCTACTGCAATATCGATATCACGGCAGCGCGGTTGGTATGGAACGACGGCGTCGTCAGGCGCAGTGCGCGCTTCGAAGCGTAGAGCGTGCCTACAACCGAATGGATCGGACGTTGCCGGAGGATGTGAGACGAAAACTGTCGGAACGGGCCAAACGAAAACCGAACAATTATATCACCTGCGCTAAACTCGCTATTCAGAACGGTTACCGCGGAGTAGCGTGGAAAAACCTTGCTACATCGATCCTAAAATTCCGGTCTCCTTTCCGAGCGACGGCAATTCTTTGTCTTACGTTTGTTCCTCCAAGCATTCGTCGGGTCAGCGGGCGCATGCGACGAGCAATCGCCCGCAAAGTTTTCGAAAGTGTAAGTGTCTGTAGTCAATAAATGAACGCCACTCACCCCATCGTCTCCGTCATCATCCCCTGCTATCGCCAGGCGCACCTGTTGCCTGAGGCGGTGGACTCGGTATTGCGGCAGACTTATAAGGCGGTGGAGATCGTCGTGGTAAATGACGGCTCCGATGACAACACCGACGAGGTCGCCCGTTCATACGGCGACCGAATTAAATATGTCGAGAAGGAAAACGGGGGACTCTCTTCGGCGCGCAATGCCGGGTTGGCGGTTGCGACTGGCGACTTTGTCCATTTTCTCGACGCGGACGATTGCGTCTTCTCCAGTGCCTACGCAGATATGATCGGCTCATTTGCCGACAAAGTTGGATGTGTCCAGTGTGGTTTTCGTACGTTTACAAATCCTGGTGAGCTTGGACATCGCTGGCAATTGCCCAATCGTTCCAGCTGTTTGCTAAACTCGACGGTATTCGGTTGGGTTCCGCACGGAGTCCTTTGGACGCGGTCGGCTATCAATAAAGTCGGATTCTTCGATGAGAAACTCGATTCATGTGAGGACTGGGATATATTCGTCAGGGCTGCTATAGCGGGCGTACGAGTTCGGCCTTTCCGCCGCGTCCGAGTTCTTTATCGCACACATCCGAACTCAATGAGTACTAACAGCGAGCGAATGGTTCGCACGCGGATCGATGTGATCACGAAACACCGGCAATTTCTAGAGAGTGCGATTCGCTCCGACAGAAGACTTCATTCGGCGTTCGCGTTGGTTTTTGCGCGCTTACGGCAGCGTGCGAGGAAAGTCGACGCGGATCAAAAGTTGGTCGAACAAGTCTCATTGGTTGAATCGTTCCTACTCGGACGAAACGATGTGGTAAGATATAAAATGATTTCGGAACTTTCTTATAAGGCGTCTAGCATTCGAAAGTTTTTGGGGATTGCATTGTCTGACATGTTACTGCAGTCCGCAACTTTTAAGAGCGAGGCTTTGCGGGAGACTGCAAGGATGAAAAGAATTGGCTACAGAACGAAATAAGCAACACGATCGACTCAACCCGCGTCGCACGAGTCGGGTTTATTGGCACTTGCGCTGTCTGAAAGAGCAGACGACGGCATTGCTGAACTCACTCGATCTGAGCGACAAGGCCGTTATCGACTTGGGTTGCGGGAGTATGCCGTATCGTCCGCTTGTTGAGGACGTTGTCAAAGCCTATATCGGCGTGGACCTGGCGAATAATTGGTCGGCGGATATACATTTGAATGAAGATTTTACTGTGCCGCTGGATGATGATTGTGCGGATATTGTGTTGTCGAATCAGGTATTGGAACACGTTCGCGATCCGACGCTCTATCTTTCGGAGTGTCGTCGCTTGCTGAGACCGGAGGGTCGGCTGCTCCTTTCGACTCATGGGATCTGGCGGTTTCACGGTCATCCGGAAGACTTTTGGCGTTGGACGAGTTTGGGACTTCCGTTGACACTTGAACGATCTGGATTCCAAGTTCTAGAATCTCGAGCGATTATGGGGCCTGCCGCTACTGGTCTTCAGCTATTTCAAGATGCGATTGCGCCGCGGGTTCCCCATATTTTTAAGCCGATTGTCTTCTTTTTCAGTCAATTAATAATCGAGGCCTTTGACCGGATTACACCACAACGTGTCGTAGCTCGTGACGCTTCCGTATATGTCGTCCTAGCATCGCTACCTAGTACCGCCAGCGATGCTAGTAGTGATCGATGAGATGTTTAGGAACGTGATTTTGAAGAAAAGTTGTGTAGGGATTATGCGTCGATTCTCCTCGCGAGAACACGTTTAGTCAAAGCGTCAGAAAGCGTTATTCAATGCGGATCGCAATTGTCGCTCATTCGCGGGAAGCGAATGCGTCAACTTTCATAAAGCAGCATATAAAGCTGCTGCGACCGGAATGCGTGTTGGCGATGCCCTATCTGAGGACATCCAAGCGGATCCGTTCTATCGGCTTGGAGCCGACGTGGGATTGGGCACGCAGATTTCCGGTCCGTCGCGTGCTTGAGCGGTATCAGCCCGACGTGATTCTGGCGGAATACGGTATCATGGGAGCCGAATTGGTGGCTACAGCCGGGCCGGAGTGGGCAAGGCGCGTGGTCGCATACTTTCACGGGTACGACTCCGCACGCAACGATATTCTTGAACGCTACGGTCGGAAGTACCGACGGCTGTTCGAGGAGGCGGCTGGTATCATCGCTGTTTCGAACGACATGCGATCGCGTCTTGAGGACCTCGGGTCACCGCCGGAGCGAACCCATATGATCCCCTATTCGGTCGACTTTGAACGTTTTCAGCCGCGATCAGAACCTTGCGCTCAGAAGCGCCTTATCGCGGTCGGGCGATTCACACCGAAAAAGTCCCCCGGCCGGACGATTCGCGCATTTTCAAAGTCGCTGAGATCGCATCCGGATGCGACTCTGCGGATGATCGGCGACGGGCCGCTCTTGGCGGAGTGCCGGGCGTTGGGGAAAGAACTCGGTATATCAGATCATCTCGTATTCCTCGGTGCGCAAAGGCATGATGTGGTCGCCGAGGAGATGCGGGCCGCCCGGGTATTTGTACAGCATTCTGTCGTGGCTCCAAGTGGAGATCGCGAAGGGACGCCGGTCGCCGCACTGGAGGCTGCCGCGTCAGGCTTACCGATCGTCTCGACACGGCACGAAGGTCTAAAGGAGGCAATTCAAGATGGCGTCACCGGCTATCTGGTGGATGAAGGCGATATCGAATCGATGTCGAACAAAATTAACGACTTGCTCGCCGATCCACAGAGCGCACACATTATGGGGGTGGCGGGCCGAAAGCATATTGAAGACAACTACTCTGCGGAATTAATTGGTAGAAAGCTGAGCGACTTGCTAAAAAATATCGGAAGTCCGCATCATTGACGTTGGCGTTTCATTCTAACTTCTTTACGTAACTTCCAACCTGTACTTCATTTTAAGATGATTCGGAAATGTCCGAAAGTGCAGTCCGTGTTTCTGTCATCATTCCCTGTTTTAACGCAGGGCCCTACCTGCGTCCGGCAATCGAGTCGGTGCTGACGCAAACTCGTCCGGCTCACGAAGTAATCGTGATCGACGACGGGTCCACTGACGGGTCGGGGGATGTTGCCGCGTCTTTCGGTTCACCCGTTAAGGTCTATAGGCAGGAAAATTCTGGCGAATCCGTAGCGCGAAATCGCGGCATGGCAGAAGCAACCGGCGATTGGATCGCTCTACTTGACGCAGACGATATTTGGAAACCAGAAAAACTTGAGGAGCAGGTGATCGCGCTGCAATGGGCTCGTGAAAAGGGTGTTGAACCCGCGTGTGTCTACACGGATCACTTTCGTTTTCAGGGCCATAAAATCTGGCCTCCGTCGAAGAGAGAACCACCCGACGGGTCAGCAAACCCCTCCTTATCGGTCCTTTTATACGCGGCTAATCTTCCGTCGGCTTCGATGTTCCCACGCGAACTCGGTGTCCGCATCGGTTTCCCCGAGTTTACTCGGATTAGCGAAGACATGCTGTTCTGGTCTGAGTTAATTGCATTTGGCACGTTTGTTCGTGTTCCGCGAGCTCTAGCGGGATACAGAGTTTCGTCGAGCCAGCAAACGAAAAATCCACACCACGACATTGCCTCGTTGGAAGTCCGCTACCAATTCGCCAAGTCGAGCAGCCACCTGTTCTCCGAAAACGACCTTCAGCAATTACGAAGCAAGCTTAGCCGCCTTGCCAACCTTCACAGATTATCGGCATTCGCATCAGGACATGATGACGTGGTTGTCAGAGCGGACGACTTTATCGCAGGGATAGGAGGACGGAAATATCCGTTGGCAGTGCCAGGCACACGAAAAAGTTGGAAATTGGTGATAGGGTTCGCCCAAAGTTTAATACAGCAAGCTCCCGAAACGTACCGCAGGATGCGATCACTTATCGTGGGAAGTTAACCTGTTCCCCTGCGAATTATAATTGCGACCAGATGCTTTACGCGCGGGAACAGTGCCTGAAGCGGTCGACATTTGATATTATTTCTTCTTCTGAAAGACGGCACAGTAGTCACATGGAAAAAGCATTCTAAGACCGCCCAGACGATCAAGCAGCGACAACAAATAGACCAAGCCAATCAAGTTGAACAAGCGGAACAATCCGCCGATGATCGGCAGTCCGCCCGCAGTCGTCATTGTTACCTGAGACACAAAATGCCCGAGGAAACTTATTAGGCCTCCGGTCGGGCAAATGTCGACGACGCTGAAGCCAGATTGCTCGGCCAGTGACTTCAACCCGTATTCTGTATAGCGATAGTAGTCGTGGGGGGCTTCGTGAATCATCGAAAGATGCGGGACAGATATAATCGCCATGCCGCCCGGTTTCAGTACACGAGCGAATTCTGCGAAGGCGTCCCATGGACGCGGTACGTGCTCAAGCACCTGCGAGCAGATCAGGCTATCGAAGCTTTCATTGGCAAACTCGGGCATTGATTGAACGTCGCCTACGGCGTCAGTTATTCCCGGGCGTTCGGTGACGTCGATCGCTGTCACTGATGTCGCGACGCGACGTAACAATGCCTGAAAAGGGCCGCGTCCGGCCCCCGCGTCCAGACAATGACCGCGGACATGCTCTTTGATCTCAGCGGTCAACATCTGGTGAAGATTATAGCGGGCCAGCGAATAAGTGTGGGCACGGCCGCGTGTCGTAAGGTCGTCCTCAATTTTGGCTCGGCGGCGTTTCAGCGAAGCGATGGCTGACTCGGTTGCGGTCACTGTAATTTCGCCTCAGCTTTGGTGATCTGCGGGGTACAGAGATATTCAGCGTAGCGTCGCCCTACTTCGGCCCAATCAAATTTTTCTATTTGTAAAGTCTTGTTCTTTTGCTGCCTCTCATCCTCTGTTTCTTCAAGCGTTTCTCGAATTTGCTTCGCCAAGTCGGAAGGGTTTTTCTCCTCGCAGAGCCGGCCGTTCTTGCCGTGCTGAATCACATCGGGAATACCGTCGACGCGGGAGCCGACAACCGGCGTTCCGGCTGCCATCGCTTCAATCACGGTTGTCGGCATGCCTTCGGTTTCGCCGCGGGAATCAATAATAGACGGTACGACTGCCACGCGAGCGGCGTGCAGATAGCGGACAATCTCGGCGTGAGGTAATCGGCCAAGTAGTCGAACGCTGTGCTCAATCTCCAGCGTACTGATTTGTTCCCGAAGACTCGCTTCTTCGGGCCCGCTTCCAATCACAATTAACCCGAGGCCGGGGTTGGAGCGGAGGAGTTCCGGCATCGCTTCAATTAAATACTTCGTCCCCTTTTTCTCAACAAGACGCCCGACGGTGACCAGAAATCCGTTGGGGAATTGAGCCGCTTCGGGCACATGCTTTCCCTCCGCGTTCATATCTCTGGCAAATTGCCGCGTGTGGACTCCCATCGGTTGCAGCAAAGCATTCGAGGGAAAACCAAGCAGGTCGTCGAGAGTGTCGCGAACGTGGCTCCCAGACGCCAGTACTGCGGTGCATCGCCGCACGACAGACCTCGCGATTGAGCGGCCGAACGGCAGCCGGCGCAGAAGATAGACATCACCCGCGTGGATGTGGGTGACCAGCTGAACGGAAGGAAGTCTTTTCAAGGCACGCGCGGCGGCTAGACCCTGTGGGATTAACCAATGCGCATTAACGACATCGATTCGATCCCGCTTAACGATACGGCGAATTGCGGACGACTCACGCCAAAGGAACAGCGGGACTTGAGACTTCGCAAGCAGCGACGCGCGAAACCGCTCCCGCATTCCTAACCCTTCAGAACTCGTCAAACGCTGCCATGATTCCGGCCAAAAGTATCTGAAGCGTTCGATCGGAACGTTGCCTAATCGACCGGCTCTCTCAGCGCCGGGGAGATGGGGCGCCAGCAAGCTGACATCGGCATGCTTAAGTAACGCTTCCGCCAAGTCATAAACGAACCGCGGGCTCCCGTCTTCCAGATGCGATGGGACGGTACTGCCACATACCAGCACCCGGAGACGACCTACCTCATTACTGGCAGCAACTTCTGAACCATTTTCGTCACCTTGATCGGACACCGGATTGTGAACCGCGGGTATGGCAGCCGGGAGACTCATATCAAGTGCGCTCCTGAGCCGCATTGAGAGCTTCGTCTGCATTTATGTCAACATTTGCACTACCAATAATCTCAGACTTTTGATCGAGATTGCTTCGAAGTTGAACGTCGTCCATCTTAACCTCCATCTCACGCAATCGAGTCAGGCACATTTCGACAAGCCGGCGATTTGAAGCAATTAAGTCGGCCACAAGCCCGATCATGAACATCAAGAACGATAAGACGAGCGATGTGCCCCCCAGGACAAGGGACTGGATACGACCGCCGCCCTCTCCTATGGCGTAAAAATATAAAAACCGCAGGATCGGCAGACTTCCCGCGATCCCAAGTGCGAGACCTAGCGACCAATAAATGCGCAGCGGGTGATACATCGCATACATGCGAATTAAGGTTGCCGCCGAGCGTCCCAAGAATTCGGGAATACTTCGAAAAAGCCGTGACTGGCGTGTCTTTGGGTTGATTTCGATTGGAACCGATTTCACAGCAAAACGCTTGCTACCCGCTTGAATAACGGTCTCAATCGTATAGCTAAATGATGAAACAATATTGATGTTCAGCGCGGCCTCGCGTGAGAGCGCACGGAATCCGCTAACGGCGTCGGGAGCCTCAGTATTCGACAACTGCCGGACCGCGAAACTTCCCCAGCGCTGCAACCATTTTTTCATTGGAGCAAAGTGTTCGATGGTCTGGGTCTGCCGATCACCAATTACGAAATCTGCTTCTCCTTTTAAGATCGGTTTGATCAAGTCTTTGACGCAGGAGCCACGGTACTGGTTGTCGCCGTCAGTGTTGACGATGATATCCGCACCAAGCCCCAAGCTGGCATCAAGGCCCGTGCTGAAAGAACGTGCCAGTCCGCGGTTGCGTGTATGTCGCACAATGTGATCGACGCCATGCGCCCGCGCGACTTCGCTGGTGCAGTCCCAGCTTCCGTCATCAATTATGAGAATTAATATCTCGTCGATACCATCCAATCGGCGGGGCAAATCCGCGAGAGTGGCCGGAAGCGTTTCGGCCTCGTTGTAGCAGGGGATCTGTATAACCAATTTCATTTCGGCAATGGTTCCGACGAAGTGGGACGTTTCGTTTCGATTGCTTCTCCGCGGTTAGAAGTGTGCAGCAGTCGGATCGCTTGATCAATCGACTCCGCAGGAACACGCGCTATTCTGAGCATGGTTCTGTTCCGAACGCCGGCGATCCAGAGGTTCCGCCGATCAGCATAATCACGAAGCAGTTGAGCGTCTTCAACAGATCCGACGCTCCGAGCCCAGATAACGTCGGCCTTGTCGATATCTGCTTGATTGTAGACCCATTCCATGTCCACGATGTGGTACGGAAAATTCGCATATTGAATCAGGACCATATCTTTACCGGGGCGTGACGACAATTTTGATTCAATCTCAGCTTTTACCTTCGATAGCGCACCTAATCCCGGCGCATTTTGCGGCCAGATGAAGATCAGGTTCAATACGAACATTGCAATCGTCACCGGAATTGTAAGCTCACCGACGGAACGCAATCGCGTGCGAAACGGACCAATCCTCGACGCAGATAGTCTCCGCAGTGACTCCACGATCAAGACTAAGATTAAAGGTGTTGCCGGAGCCGAGTAATGCGGGAAGCCTCCGGCGCCGTGCCAAACGACGAAGCAAATGACAAATGCGGTGCCCACGAAAGCGAATGCATTCTTCCGACGCTTTAAAGCCCACGGTAATCCTAAGAGCGAGAGAGCCAGCGGGAGCGACAGGTAAAAGGCCCTCTGGCGATTGTTCAGCTTAAAGAGACGGACTCCAATAATATTGGAGTCACCACGGCCCCATCTGCCCGATGCGGCCACCCATTCGCGAAAAGGCGATTTCACCTCCTCGCGTGGCTTCGCTCCGGCTGCGACAAATCGCAGGCTTTTCGGTAAAATGCTCTGAATGACGTTCCATCCGGTTTGCGAAGCTTGAGCCACATAGGGGTGGGTCAACGGATCTCCCGTCACTTGGCGATTATACTCCGCCATCAATATCGCTGCAGGTGCGATGATGACAAGGGCGCCAAGACTGAAGCGAACAAGAAATTTTCGTCGATCGATCTTTGTGTCGAAAAGCGTCATCCCGAGCCAGACACCCGCAGGGATTACCGAAATTAGGCCCTCAATAGGTCGGCTGTTCGCGAGCGTCACCAGGCCGAGTCCCAATAACACTCCGTGAGACCAGCGTGGTCGTTTGACCAATCGAATTGTTGCTCCATAGACCAATGCGCCACCGAGAGCCGCGATAGCACCACCCCAATACGTCTGCCCCCACCACATGATCAGACGGTCATTAAGAATGAATAGCAGTGTCCCCGCGATTGCCCATTTCCGAGTCGTCCACGCCTGCAGCATCCATAGAATTGCCGCGGCGGCGAGCGCGCGACTCAACCAGACCCCGACGATTTGCTCCCCTGTCACAACTTGCCCCAAAGCCAAGAAACAGCCTTGCAGCGGGGGATACTTCGCTTGCCGCGTCGGGTGCGTCAGCACATAGAACGTTTCGAAGTTCTCCCAATGCTCAAGCGGAGGGTTCGTCATCCGGCCCTGTGCGAATGTGTCTCCTTGAAGGACGTAGCAGAACTCGTCGTGAAAACTGGGGGCTGGCCATGCGACGATCGAGGCAAAGATTAAATCCATTGAAAAGGAGAGCATGCCGACGGCGGCGAGACTCAGCAGGGGACGTCGCCCGATCTGTGTAAGCGAAGAACCGGCACGACGGAACTGCCGCGTCATCCACTTTGGCATCAATGCGGCGGTGAGCAGCAGAGCAATAGCCGCAATGACCTCGGGTGACCACACCCACGACTGTATTTGCAGGTAGTTCGCCATTCCAAAAAGCAGGGCTGTCGAACAATGCATCGCGAACATTTTTGTCAGCACACCGGCACAAGCTTGGCTTATTTGTCGGACCAAGCGTCACGTACAATTATGAGATTTCGCTGTGCCGCAGGAAAGTCGGGTCGGATCGAAAGGGCTGTCTCGTAAGCTCGTACGGCCTTCTCAAATTTTCCCTTCCGGGCGAAAAGGTTTCCCGCTGTCACACACGCTTCGGCGTTCTGCGGATCATAACGTCATTGCCTGCTCCGCATAATGCAACCCGGTTTCCGGAGAGGTCCTGCCGACAAGTGTCGCAAGATTGTTGTAAGCCTCCGAATAAGTGGGATCGAGTTTAATCGTTTTCTCAAATGTCGCGATCGCCTGGCTTTCATTTCCTGAATCCCGATAGGCGTTGCCCAACTCCAGATAGAATCCCGCATTGCCGGGAGCGAGCGTGACTGAATTTTCAAGAGCGGGGATCGCGGACTCCGGGAGCTTGTTCATTCGGAGGACGCGACCAAGCTGATAATTCGCCCGTGCATTTTCAGGTACGAGCTGAATCAATCGCTTCGCCGCCGGCAGCGCTTTCGCAGGTTCACCGGCATCAATCAGCGCATCGACCAAGTTGTTCCAAGCTCTATCGTTACCAGGAAGAGCTCGTACGGCATCGTTCCAAATGCGAGTGCGGCTCTCGTAAACTTCACAACGCGAGGCCGACACTCCGACGAACAGTGCGCTTGTGACCGCGATCATTGCAACATAGAGAGGCCGGGCCAGGCGAGCCGTCCCGCCGAGCCAACGGCAACTCACCAGCAGCATCGCGGAAAACGCGATCGCGATCGACATCAGCGGCAGATACATCCGTCGCTCGGCACCCACTTCCGTGAGTATCGGCACGAAACTCGAAGTCGGTGCGAGCGTCAGGAAAAACCAAATTCCAAGAAAAGCAAGTGCCGGACGCCGCCGCAACGACCACAAAGTGCCGGCGCCCAGCGCCGCAATTGCAACGGCCCCCGAAGTCGAGCCCCAGCGAGACAGCATGACGGCGACTACGCCGCCCGGACCGGGACCGGCGAGCGAAGGACCGGACGTTCGGGAAGAACGCCTCATCAGCAAGCGCACCCCCGTCGGTAGCAGCAGGACCGCAATGACTTCGGGCAGGCCGACCAAGCCTGATAGATGGACGTAACTCACGCGGAATCCCTATGAAGCAATCGTCTCGCCCAAACGCGGGTCGGCGTCGCTCTTTTTCCGACGGGGCCAGCGCGCCCGGCCGACGCAGGCGAGGAAGACGCACCACGAGAGCACACTGCCGACCAGCCCCACCGTTACGCTCGTCGGACGATAGGTGAACGTCAACCGATGCCGTCCCTCCGGGAGCGGAACGCCCCGCATCGCCCTGTTCGTCCGCACGACGCGCCCCGGGACCGGCGGCCCGTCGTCGGTCGCGATTGAGACTGTCCAGCCGGGGAAATATTGGTCGGCCAGCACGAGCACTCCGCGGCCCGAAAGCACTACGTCGATCACAATTTCGTTCGGGCGATACGACACCACTTCGACGGACTCCTCATCCGGACGCGGCACCGGGAAGCGGGTGACGCCGGAGCCGAGCTCGCCGGCCAACTCCGGATCTTCGACGACGGCCAGCTTTCGTAGATCGGGAGCTCCCGATTGCGGGTAAATGAGCTTCCTGACGATGGGCAACCACTTCGACCTGGCATCGATCTCGACCGGTTCGATCGGCACGATGTCGTGCACCAGCCAAGCACGGGGGAACGCGCTCTCATTGACGATCACATCCCGAAAGAGATCGCCTTCCGGAGGCGATTCGACGAGCGAGGGCAGGCGAGGCCCGCTCGGCAGGAACGGTGCGGGACGCCGGCTCGCCTCGCCCCAGGCGAAGCGGTACGCATCGTTTGCGCTTCCCCGAGCCCCCGGCGGGCCGTCCGTGAAGATGAAATATTTCACGCCCCACAGGTCCATCGTCCGTCGCGGGCCGACTTCGCGACCGGCATCGAGAAACGTCAGGTTGTCGAACATCGACTCGTACGTGGCGTCTGAAATCGTCCCCGCCGTGAACATCGGCGTGTAACCCCACGGCACCACCGACAGGTTCATCCCGCCGTCGTGAACAGTGGTCGTTTCGACGCGAACATAGTCCCAATCTTCGCCAACCTCCTGACCGAACAGGAAGCCGTCGCCGGTGCGGATCAGCTTATCGATGTCGAGGTAGAGCCGCCGGGGAATTTCGGGCTTGTCTTCCGGCGGCATTCCCCCGTTTGCGGCCATCAATTCGACGACAAGGGGCGGACGCATCAACGTTTCTGACTCGACACGCTGTACCATCCAGCTGTTACCGGCGAAGAGGTCGACTCCGACAAGAACCGGAAATGCGATCGCGGTGAGTCGAGCCCCTCTGCTAAGCCCACGCACGCCGGCGAATGACATGATGCCCGCATAAAGGGAGGTGCCGACCAGCCCAATTGCGAAGGACCGCATCACGTCAAGACGTCCGTTTGCGAACACGGACTGCTCCAATTCAGACAGGTCCCCGCCGCCCGTCCGAGCACCGGTCACACGCTGCACTGCGACCATCAGATCGAACCAACGGTCGCCCATTAGAAACACTGCGACCAGCCCCACGCCGCTGATCGCAGCCACGACCAGAAGCACGTTGCGAAGGTTCCGATGGACCAGCAATTGCCGGAAGCTGAGCCCGACGAGCAGGCACGCGCACAGATGCGGGACGAGCAGCATTTTGCCCGGGAATCGGAACGATGCGAAACCGGGCAACAGCGTTACGAAAAACCAATAGACCCCGCCGATGCCGCCGCGGAGTTGCTGACTGACGGCGTCGTCACCCTGAAGAAATCCGAGCACCCAGCCGGGCCCATAGACGCCGAAAGCCGCGAGGAAGAACAGGATCGCCGACCACGACAGCCATCGCCGTAGGAGGGTTCCTCGAAAGAACTGCGCGGCAAACAGAAACCCCAAAAACGTCCAACTTCCCGCGTAGATCGTGGGGACCCAGTAATGGCCGGTAATCAGTCCGGCGGCCGTCGCCCAATCTGCGCGGACCGGCATGCGTCGCCCGCCGAGGTACGGCCAGATGAGTTGGGGCATCCGCACCGGCTCGTAACTGAACCCGTAGGTCTGATACTCGTGAAAGGCCGGAGGGGGCGGAAAGCCGATTATCGCGTCGTACCAGTTCGGAGGTCGTCCCGTATCGACGCGTGGTTCATGCGCCGACTCCCACAGGAAGGCCGGGACCTGCCAGATCGAGCGGGGAACCTGCACGACACTCCGCTCACTTCTCGCGACCAGCTCCATGGTCGGGACAAGCTGCACGGCCGACAGCGCCGCCGCGACCCCGGCCGCTCCGACAAGACGCAGCACAGGCAGGAACAGTGGGCGCAGTTCACTCAGCCGACTCGGTTTCTTCTCAGACGGTCGAGGTCGCTTTTGCATCTTGGCGGATGCTCCTTTGAGCCGCCGACCGATGGCGACCATTCGCGCACTCCGCAGCACGGCCAGAAATACGAGCATCACGCCGAGCATGTACGCCGTCTGCGAATCGCCGGCGAAGACCATCATTGCCAGCACGAACGCGAGGCCGGCACCGTCGAGCAACCGTGAACGCTTCACGACGTTCCACCCGAAGTGGAGCCCCAACGGCATCCATGCGGCGCCGCACAAAAAGACCCAATTGCTCGTCAGAAAGAGGACGTACCCACCGAAGCCGTAGCACAGCCCGGCGACCGCGGCCCCCGTGGGCACCGCACCGAGTCGAAGAGCCAGAAACCGCATTGCCGCGGCCGCGCCCGCGACGTGCAAAGCGAGAAACCAGGAAGCCGCCGCGGGCAAAGGCAGAAGGAAGAACAGCACCTTCGGCGGATAGAGCACGGCGGCCGTCGGGTACCCGAGCAGCGGCAGTCCCCCGTGAATCCGCGGATTCCAAAGGGGCAACTCTCCCGCCCCGAGGTATTCGACGATCAGGCGGTTGAGCGGAAAGTAAAAGTGCAAAGAGTCCCGCACCGCCGGCACCGACCGCCCGAGCAGACTGTCACCGAACACCAGGACCACGAGCGCGACCAGAACACCCCAAAACACCGCATGCGCAACGCGGCCCGATCGAGCGGGCGATCTCAACTCGGCAGCAGCCGAATCGACGGTCGGGCTTGGACGGTTCATGACAACTTCAACGTTCACCGACTCGAAGGAAGACTTAAAAAACCGTTTTCACAGGCGACATCGCCGCGAACCGGGAGTCCGGAGAGCCTTCGTAGTCGACTTTTTAAGGAAAAGGAATTTCCGCCGTGGGGATCAGTTTCGCCGCCCGCGCCGCCGCGTCAATGCGAAGGCGAAGCAGAGGATGAACGAGAGACCGCTGACAGTGCTGCCAATTGTGACACTGAGCGGGCGGTACGTCATGGTGACGAGATGGCGACCCTCGGGCAGATAAATCCCTCGCATCGCCCGGTTCGTTCTTACGATAGGGACACCAGTGGTCTCACCGTCGGCTGTTTCGCGTGTGGCAGTCCATCCGGCATAGAATTGGTCTGCGAGAACCACAAGCCCCGGTGCCGCCAGTTCCACCTCGAGCCGAACACGAGTCGGCTCGTACGTTGAAATCGCGATCGACTCCGGCCTCCCGTTCGGCACGGGTTCGCGGTGCCGCTTGCCGCCCCACGTTTTGAAGAGCGCTTCGTCTTCGACAATGGCGAATCGCCGCAGGTCGGGCGCGTTCTCTCCGGGGTAGAGCAGTTTCTGCATCAAGGGCTGATATTTCGCCCACTCGGAGCGGGGCAGCGGTCGTAGCGGCAGGACGTCATGCACGACCCACGCCCGCGGGAATGCCGACGGGTTGAGTCGGAGATCGCGAAGATAAGCGTTGCGGGCGGGTTCCGCAGAACTGAGCGACGGGGTCGGCTCCCCCCCGGGGACGAACGGCGACGGATCCTGTCCGGTCGGGTGCCACTGTTTGAGTAATTCCAGATTTCCGGCAGCCGGGCGATCGCCCATCCAAGTGAAGGTGAACGCGTCGACGCCCCAGAGATCGAGCCCCCGCCGCGGCGCGACCGTTCGCCGTCCCCCGGCGATCGATAGCGGCTCCAGCCATGCTTGGTATTCCGGCAGCGTCACAGTGCCGGAACTCACCATCGGGGAGATGCCCCAGATCGTACCGTGAAGGTTGGAAAGGCAGCCGTGGCTGATCGTCACCTCAGCCGCCGCGCGATCCTCGCCCCGCTCGATCGCCTGTCCGAAAAGAAACCGGTCTCCATAGTGAATCAGTTCCCGTCGGTCCTCATAAACTCTTACGGGCAACTCGGCCCCTTGGGTCGCTTCGTCCGCGGACAGAGCCGTTTCAAGCAAACGGGCTGCCCGTGGCTTATCGAGGAGCGCCGAAGCGGGCACCGTCTGAATCATCCACGCGTTCGCAGTTCCGACGTCCACCGCCAGTAAGACCAGCAGCCCGATTCCGTATCCGGACCGCAGCGTTAACGCGGCATCGGATCGCAGCCAAAGAAGTCTTATCAAGAGCAGCGCGGCCCCGACGCAGGAGGTGAAGCACAGACTCTTGAGTACGGCATTCCGGCCCCGCCCGAGCGTCGCGACATCTTCGGCATTCGGCTTGATCGTGCCTTCGAGGCGATACGCAGTCTTCAGGATTGCCATCGAAAATTCGGTCCACAGGTCGGGCGACAGCCAAACACCGAGCGCGGCGACAACGGCGAGGCCGGTGATCGACGCGAGAATCCGGCCGGCCCATCGGAAGCGGAGCGTCGCTTCGAAATGCAGGCCGAAGAGTATCGAAAGCGGAGCGGCGAACAGGATCATCAATTTCGCTGGGAAGCGGAACGCGTCGAATCCCGGCAGGAAGGTATTCATCCACCAGTAAACGCCGCCGATACCGCCGGTGAATCGCAGCTCCAAACCGCTGACGCCGCCGATGAAATTGCACAGCCAGACGGGCCCGTAAACACCGAAGCTGCCGAGAAGGAAAACGAGAGCCGTCCAACTAAGCCACCGGTCGACAGTCCGCCCGGTCCGCAAACGCAACGCCAGCAAGCCTCCGACAGCCGTCAGCAGACCCGCATAGAGTGACGGGACCCAGACCTGTTTCGGTTGAAGGCCGACGTGAATCCCCCACTCGGCTGCGTTCGGAAACGGCTGCCCCAGAATCGACGGTGATAGCAGCGTGGCGGTCGCGAATGGCGACACGCTGAACAACCAGCGCTGCACGTCGTGCCTCGCCGGCGGGGGCGGGTCACCCAGAATCGCGTCGTACCAATTGGCCGGCTTGCCTGTATCGATCCGCCGCGGCGACTCTGCCGCTAATAGAAAGGACGACACGCCCCAGATCGAGCGGGGGACCACGTCCTCGGCTCGTTCACTTCGCCGGACAAGTTCCAACGTCGGCAACAATTGCGCGGCGGACAGCCCGATCGCCAACAGGGCCGCGGTACTCAAGCGGAGAAGTTGCGGGACGAACCAGCGTCGCGAGCGCGGGGCGGGGGACACGCGCCTTTTCCGCACAGCCCGCGTGAGGCCACCGGCGCGGCCGCGAACACGAAGGACCCGAATCATGAGCAGAATCGCTGCAGCAATGCCCAGCAAATAGCCGGTCTGCGCATCACCGCAGAGCACGAACAGCGTCAGGATGAGTGACAGACGCACGACGTCGCCCCGTCCGCCGCGACGAACGACACGCTCCACCGCGACGAGACCGAAGGGCAGCCACGCCGCCCCGCACAGAAAGACCCAATTCGTCGTTTGAAACAGCACGTAGCCGCCGAACGCATAACTCAGCCCCGCGAGGGCGGCCCCGAGCGGCGGACCGCCGAACCGCCTTGTCGCGTAGTTCATCCCGTACGCGGCGAGCAGAACGTGCCCGATGATGTAAACCGCCACCGCGGGTTGGAACGGGAGTAGGAGGAAGATCAGTTTCGGCGGATAGAGGACCGTCGAGGTGGGGTAAGCGAGCAGCGGCATCCCGGCGTGGATCAGTGGCGTCCACAACGGTAGTTCGCCGCTCTGCAGCGTCTGGATGACCAGAAGGGTCAGCGGCTGATAAAACGCCGACGCATCCCGCAGGGCAAACAGGTGCCCCCGGAAGAGAAGATCGCGAAACACGACGGCGGTGAGCGCGACTAGCGTGAGATGAAGCGGCCAGTCTCGCGCGAGAGAGAAGAGAATTCGCTGCGGCTGTGCACGCATCACAAATCGCTACGCTTGGTTCGGGGCGAGTCCGCCAGTGGAACAGAAAGTTAACGCACGTCGAGAACGCAAACGACCGAACGATCGGAAGCGAATCACCGGGAAGAATACTCTTGCAATCACCGAAGCAAAAAGGGCAGCCGGGTCGAACCCGGCTGCCCCGCAGTGCTTAAAAGAAGCCGTTATTGCATTTGTAGGATGACCTACGGAATGCTCTCGAAGGCGCCTTTGATGATGTTCGAGCCCGGAAGCTCAACAGCATTCCACATCTTTCCCGGCGGCAGATCGACGGTGCTGTCGCGGTAGCCGGTGTTGATTTCGAGAAGGCCGGTCACGTCGAAGCCCGGGTTAAAGAAGAGGTCACCGTTTTCGTCGACGAGTTGGCTCACCGAACCGTCGGCGTAGAGGATGTTACACTTCTTCTTCGAGCCGACGCCGTGCCAGGCGTACCAGTCCCGGACGTCCTGCAGAATCAGGCTCGTGGTGGTTCCGTTGACATTACCCGGATTCGTCTGGTAAGCGTCAAGCGAGTCGGTCACATTGGCGGTCGTGGTGAACGCACCGTCGGCAATCCCCAAACCGGAGATGACCGAAGGACCGTCGTTGCTGGTTTCGCCGAGACGATCACCGACGAAGATGTCGTTATTGCCGTCGCCGTCGACGTCGAACTCGGCACGGGCGAGAGCTTCGCCGGTGTCGCCCGGCGAGCCACAGCCGAGCCAGCCGATGACGTTACCCGAGACGCCGGCACTTTCGAGCTTGCTCGAACGCATCGGGCCGGTCGTACCACCCTTACCCTTGGTGGCTGATCCGGTCTGACCGGTGCCGTTCAGTCCGCCGCGGACGAGGAACCAGCTCGAGGCGTAGTTCGTGTTGTAGCCACGCGACAGAATCGTGCTGGCGATGCCGTTGAGAACGGTACCGTTCGTCGTGGTCACAGTGCCTGAGTCACTTGCAGTGAACGGCGTGGAGTTCTGGTTACCGATAAAGGTACAAAAACCCGCATACAAGAACGGGAAGGTGTTTCCGTCCTTGCCGTAGTAGCCGCCGTTGGAGGCCTTTTCCGAACCGATCAGCTCGTTCCACTTTTCCAGACCGAGGAAGTCCGAAGCGGGGCAGAGCATGTCGCCGACGTTACCGGTGCCGAGGTTGACGATGTCGGCAACCCAGCCGTACGTGTCCGGGCAACCGTCACGGAAGTAGTCGGTCGAACCGGTGCAGAAACGGTCGCGCGGGTCGTTGACTGCGAAGCTGTGCAGCGCGACACCGAACTGACGCAGGTTGTTTTGGCACTGGGCGGCACGGGCGGCTTCGCGGGCGGCGAAGACGGCGGGCGTGACCAGAGCCACGAGGATCGCGATGATCGTAATGACCACCAAAAGTTCAATGAGGGTGAAACCCTTACGCATAGCTGTGGTACCTTTCTTGAGGTAGTGGGAACAGCTGAAGTTCATCGCCCTCTTCGCGGCGGGGCGATTGCCGTTGTTCGTCGTTACTTCAGTTCTTCAACACAATTCAGATCGATCTGCGACCGGGGATCCTCCCCGGATATATCGAGCCCCGCAATGGGGAACTCTTCGCTTGTGTGCACCGTAGAGTACGGCGGCCTGTGAACACCGTTTGAGCCTGACGTGAGAGTTCGATGAACTTCGAAATCTCTATTTTCGTCAAGACCCTCGGGGGAAAAATTTAGGCCACCTCACGATTGGCGACGGTTGACACCAAAGGTCAGGCCATCGCATCCGAGAGCGGGCGAACCGTGTTCGGCACCGCTTCCGGTTGGAAGTCACTGTAGGACCCCACATGAAGCGATCATGCAGCGAATATGAATGTTGCGCGAATACTGGGAGATTCCCCCGGTGCGATCGGGGAAGCGGGGCGGGCTGTACCTGAAAGCTGATCGCCGAAAGCTGATCGCTGGCGGCTTCCGCGTCTCCACCTATTGCCGAATCGAGTGAAATACGGCACATTGGTGCGGTGCCGTCCGAAGAGCGACCTCAGGTGCCTCGATTCATTCCCATACCGCCGTTTCGGCCCCCCCGGCTGCTGCGCAATCCGCACACCCAGACATTGATCGGGGCGTACGGGCACCGCAAACGCTACCGGTGCGGTCAGGATATGCATCTGGTCGAACTGCACGATGGCGATCGACTCGTGCTGCACGATGACGCCCCGGCAGGTTGGGAGCCGGGCGGACCGACGGCGCTGTTCCTGCACGGCCTGCTGGGTTGCCACATCAGTCCCTATGTCGCCCGCTGTGCGGCGAAGCTGAAAAAGCTCGGCTTTCGGACGTTTCGCATCGATTATCGCGGGACCGGCGCGGGGCGCGACTTCGCCGAGCGGCCTTACCACGCCGGGCTCAGCGAGGACATTGTCGCCGCTTTGAGCGAGATCGCCCGGCTGTGTCCGGCCTCGCCGATCGCCCTGATCGGTTACTCGATGGGAGGCAACCTCGCATTGAAGACGCTCGGGCAACACGCCGAAGAACTGCCCGACGTTCCGATCCGCGGCGTGGCGGTCAACCCGGCCGTCGATCTCGCCCAGTGCTGCTTCCAACTGAAGAACCGCACGCAGCGGATGTATGATCGATTCTTCGCCCGCGGGCTGACGGCCAACGTGCTGAGCCGGCCCGAGCTATTCGGCGATGTCTTTGACGAAATCGCCAGCCGACCGCCGAAGCGGATCGTCGAATTTGACCGCCGGGTCACCGTACCGCTGTGGGGATTTCGATCGACCAAAGATTACTATCGCCAAGCGAGCGCGATCTCTTACATCGATCGGATCAAAGTGCCGACGCTCGTGCTGCATTCGAAGGACGACCCGTTGATCCCGTGGAAAATCTTCGAGTCGTTCACATTTAACCCGCAGTTGCAACTCCACCTGAGCGATCACGGTGGACACATGGGTTATTTCGCCAAATCGAGCGAATCCCCGGACGGTTGGTGGGCGGACTATCGGATTATCGAGTGGCTGAAGCCGCTGCAGGAATCGCGAATCGCACGACCACTCTCGTTTCCGGCCGTCGTGCCGGGACCGACCGCCATTCGCCTGCCACGTTAAGGCCGGTCGCGCGGTAACACGTCGACTCGGCCGAAGCGACCGGCGATTTCCGTCTGATCGATGCCGAGCTTTGGGCATCAAAGGGTCTGGCCCGACTTGTTTCCAGTCATTGAGTTCAGAGCGGGAGCTGCGTCGCGATCAACGATTTGCCCGAGCGCTCGCCCTGAAACCAGCGACCGGTGAAGTGAGCTTTATACCGATCGGCTTCAAGCGTGAGGACGATCCGGATCAGATCGGAAGCCGGAACGGGAATCCGCTTTCCGTCCGGATCGAAACGCTCTTTCTCCTCAAGCACGAGCTGCGGACCGACGTTCGACGTGCGATAGGTACCTAAGTAGTGACTCTTGACCTCCATCCATTTGAGGGCGAATCCTGCGGTCGTCTCGCTCAGCGGACTGATGTCCGTCCGACAGTGAGCCTCACTCACGCCGGTGGGGGTCTCCAAATACATGACCGTGGTCAGTCGCTGCTCCGTCAGCATTTTGGCCAGCAATTGTCTCCCCCACTGTTCGGCCTTTGCCGCATCGACTTGCTCGTTGGCGAACAGAAGGTCCTCGGCCCCTTCTCGGGACCGGCCCGTCGACAGCGAAACCTCTGCCGTTTTCGAAAACGGACCGCGGTCGACAAGCTCGAACGGTGAATCATCTTCGAGTCCGCCTTCGATGGCGAACCAGTAGTCGTTGGTCTGCCCCGGAACACCGGCGCCCGCGTAGAGCAGCTGCGTTTCGTCCGCCTTCAGAAAAAAGTCGCCGAAGAGGCTGACCGGCTGCACGGCGAGGGCCGCCTCACGCTTGGAATCGTCGCTGACAATTCGGCCGCTGAAGGTGCCGTCACCCAGTGAAGAAAACCTCGCGACCGCGTCCGAATCGCCCCGTTTGCCCTCGAACAGACTCTCACTCGCGACCTTCTCGAATGCGTCGAGTCGGCTCTTGGCATCGCTCGGCAACCCGGCTGTGCCCACCCACTTCACCAGACCGGGTCGCAGGTTCGCCGGCCGGACTGTCAATTCGATCGTTCCGGTCGTTGCGTGCGAGGGAAGTGCCGCCAAAGCGATTGCGAATCGCCCGTCGCCGGAGGGTTGAAACTTGGCCGCGCCTTGCTCGCCGGCGGCAGCGGCGAGACGCCCCGCATCGGCCGCGGAAAGTCCGGGGAAGATCGCCGTCGCGGAGGCACCCTCGACCTCGTCCACCTGATAGATCCGGCCGACAACGGGAGTCGTCCCGGCCTTTAGTTCCACAGTCACTTCACCGGCGAATGGCACCGTTCCGGTCACGAGCGCGGTTGGTTGTGAGATGCTGCGCCCGACTGTCTGGTCCTGCGACGCCCGCCCGAGATCGAGCGGCACACCGAACGCATCCGCGATGCTCATGGCCTCGGCCGCGAAATGCTCACGGACGTCGAACACCCCCGGATAGCTCAATCGGGAACGGCCCGCGAGTTCCGGCGAGAGCACCATTCCCGCATCGGTCAACCGGTTGATCTCGCCCTGCCAGTCGGCGATCAAAAGGTCGGTAGCCGTCGAGTACTTGTCGCTGAGTTCCGCCTTGCCGAACGGTCCGACCGTCTCCGGAAACACCTCGCTGTGCTCGATCGGCAGGCTCACGCCTTTAAGCGCCAACGACACCGAGTCTAGCAGGCGGCCTTCGACCTTCCCCCCGACTTCTGCTTTCCGCGCGAGGTCGGTGACCGCGCTCAGCTTTTCACGGTCGATCTCCGCAAGTTGCGAAGGACCGGCACCGTCGCTCATCGCCCGAAACAACGACACGACGCGATTCTGCTCGATCGCCGCCAATGATTCGAAAAACGCGGCCTCGGCCGAATAGTCGGATGGCGGTGGAGTCTGTAACGACGGCTCCGCCACGCCGGCGATCGGCTTATCGGGTTCGGGCTTCGCATCGGTCTCAGCGTCCGAAAGCCACCGGCTTTGCAGGTAATCGCAACCTGTGAAGGCGAACGTAAACGTCACCGCAATGGTGAAATTTCGGATGATCGATGCACAAATACGACTGTTGCAGTTGGCCATGACGGCGACTCTCCCGAGGAACACGTGAGGGCCGATCCTATCAATCTGATCCGGCGGGTCGATTCTCGGAACAACCACACTCGAAAAATTAAGACAAAGCTCACACACTGGAACGGGCGGGTTCGTTCAAATCAGTTGATGCAGGAACAGGCAACGGTTCCCGCAACAACTGCCGAGTCGGAGTATTTCATTCATGATCTGCGTTTCCGTCACGTCATCCTCGCGTCAACTCATCAAAGTCGACTTGCTCAACGCGGCCCGTAGCGCCGACATGGTCGAAGTGTGTGTCGACCACCTCATCAAAGAGCCCGACTACGCCGACATCTACAAGACGGTCGACAAACCGATTCTCGTCTCATGCCGACGCGCCGAAGACGGCGGGGCCTGGCAGGGCACCGAGGACGAACGGCTTGTCCGATTGCGGCAGGCCATCGTTGCCGGACCCGATTACGTCGAATTGGAATTGGACATTGCGGGCAAGATACCGCGGTTCGGCTCCACGCAACGGGTCATCAGTTACACCTGCAAGAAAGGCATCCTGGGCAATGTCGACGAAGTCTTTGCCCAAGCCAAGAAGGTGCACGCCGATGTCGTCAAATTCGTGTGGCCGACTCCGACGCTCAACGCCGCCTGGCCGCTGCTTGCCGCGGTGACCAAAAAGCGTGATCTCCCCGTCGTGGGCACCGGCGTCGGCGAAGCCGGGACGACCTTTTCGCTGCTAGCGCGGAAATACGATTCCCCTTGGGTTTACGCCTCGCTGGAAAAAGGAATGGAAGCCCACGCGGACCTCGTCACGGTTCATGAACTCGACGAGGTCTATCGCTGGGATTCCCTCAATCGCAAAACGCCCTTCGTCGCCCTCACCGGGTTCGGCTCCGAAGAAACGGCCCTGATCGAATCACTCAATGAACGCTTCGCCGAACAGGCCACACAGGCGCGCTGCCTGCCGATGCCGGTCGGGAAAATGGACAAGCTCTCGAAAATGCTCGAGGTGCTCGGCATTGAGACCATTCTCGTCGGACCCCTCGAATCACGTCGCTTCTGTGAATTTGCCGATCGACGCGACGGCGATGCCCGAGCGACCGGAACCGCCGACGTGCTCCGCCGACACTCCGACGGCTGGCACGCGTCAAATTCATTCACCCGTTTGGCGCTCAACGCCCTCGAAGACGTCCTGCCACCGGCGAAAGGCGAGACCGATCCGCTCGCCCGGCGGCAGGTCTTACTGATCGCCGGAGACGATCGCGCCCGCGCAATCGGGCGACTGATGGCCGGTCGTGCGGGAATGATCAACGTCACGTCGATCGACGACGACTTCGCCAAGACCGTCGCGCGGGAGCTCGATGCCCGCTACATTTCTTTCCGAGGCGTCTACGAATCAATCTCGGAGATCATCGTGATCGCCGATCCAAATCTCGAAATCGGCCCGGGGCGGCTCCAACTCAATCCGGGATTCTTTCGCCCCAACATGACGGTCCTCGACCTTATTCGCACAGGAGAATCGGTCTTTCTGAAAGAGGCCGTCGACCGCGAGAGCCGAGTCGTCGGTTCCGAACAGATCCGAGCAGCACTCACAACGGCCTACGCCGAAGCAATCCGCACGTGAGAGTTGGCCCCCAAACAAGCCCGCAGCGCAAGCAAGGGACGAAATCCTACGCCCTCCGAGCATTTTTGCCCGTCCTATCCGTCGAGACCATCAAGCGAAACACGCTCGACCTGCGAATAGCGAACAACGCCAGCGCCGCCTCAAGCACTATGGCTTTGGCCAAAGGTGATCGGCGAAGTCGATGTAGTGCGTCCAATCTTTGCGCGAAAGATCGTGCTTACCCGGTCTGAGGTGATGCCCTAACCGATCGGTTTGAATCGGATCAGACACACGGAGCGGCCGTTCGGGATCGAGGCCGTCGTGTCCGTGCAACTCGTAAACCTTTGAGGCATGCGCTAACGCTTGATATTCACCCTTGGGATCGGCCCACAAGTCTTCAGTCGCACTCGCGACATAGAGCGGCCGCGGCGCGACCAGAGCCAACAGCATGTGCTGATCGATCGGCAGGCCGGCTTCGCGATCTTTATAGTCCTGAAATTTCGGGGCGAACCAATACGGAAAGCGATCCTCACGAAGGATCACGGCAATCGTTTCACCGAATCGACGTCGGCTCAACGCCGCACCGCCGCACCCCGAGTTATTGGAAATGACCAACCCGAACCGGTCATCGCGTGCGCCCGCCCACAGGGCTGACTTGCCGCCGCGAGAGTGTCCTAACACGGCGACCTTTGAGGCATCGACCTCGTCGATCTCTTCAAAACAGTCGAGGACCCGGCTGGCTCCCCAACCCCACGCGGCCAACCCGCCCCAGCCATCGGCTGGCCGCGGATCGGACTGCGGATGCAATTCGACGAGCCCTGAGTCGAAGGCGGTTCGGTTGTCCGGTGAGAGCTGATTCTCAACGAAGATCGCCGTGCCGTAGCCGCGCTCGATCAGCAGATCGACCGGCCACAACACATCATCGATCGGCTTCTTTCGCCCCACCTCTTTGAACGAGCGATGGCTGATGAGCAGAAAGACCGGCACCGCCGAATCGACTTTCTTCGGATCGACGCCGTTCGGTATGACAAGGTGAAATTCAAAATCGAAGGTGCGGCCCCCCGACTGGCAGTCGATTCGATACTTCCGACGCGTCGCCTTCCCGTCGACCGCCGACATGTCTTCCGAGAGCAGCTCGAACGACATCTCTTCGGGGGGACCGGGCAGCCGACCGTAGACGTGTTCTTCGAACAACGTCAGCAATTCCGCCCGCCGCGCTTGCCACTCGTCCGCTGTCTCAACGACCGTTCCGTCCGCGCGCTTCAGCAACGGTGGGAGTTCGTAAGGCTCGACCTCCGCTTCGCGAAACGTCAGATGCGTCCGCCCCGCCTCGGCCTGTTTGATCTCCGCCTCGGTCGGCTCCCAAAGCTCACCGGCCGAGCCGATCCCACCGCAGGCAACACAGAGCAGGGGCGTGAGAAAATACTGAACGCGACTCATGCTGCAGGCTCGCTAGGTAACACAACGCCGACCGTCGAAGGCCGAAAGGACGAACGATATCGGGTCAACACCCGACCAAATCATTCTCCAGCCCCGGACGGCACGTCGCTACCCAAAACCGGCAATTGGCGGCGGGTGACAAGAGGTCGTTATTAGGCACCTCCCCAATCAACCCGCTCCTCGACAGATCTTAAAGCCGCGCCCGGCAGGAAGCGGATCAGGAACGAGCCGCCATCGGTGCAATGGAGAGAGCAGCCGCCAGATGATCCGCTCCTTACCAGTCGCGGCTGCTTCGCCGCGCCGCCTGACTCTATATAAGCGCCGGGACACCCGATGTTACGACGGGTGGCTGGGGAGAGGACAGGCCCCTTCGCCTGCCCCCAGTGGATCGCATCTGGCGGCGAATTGGTTGATAGCGCAACCATACCCAGCGCCCCGACGAGCCTGATCTGCGAGCCCGCTCGCCCGAGCTTTCTCCGCGAAAGCGGGACAATTCAATTGCCCGGTTTGATAAAAAACCGCGCTACTGGCGGGCAGGCCGCAAATTAAACCCCACTCCACAGGCGCGAGCCTCCCCCGGGCACCCGAGGGTGATCCGGGTCTGGCCCTCCGGTTCAGACCCGCCACCCAGTCCTGTTTTCAGATCGGGAACCCGGCGTTTCGCGCCATGCAGACTCGATCTTGACGAAGAAGCGAAAACAACCAAGTCCAATCTTTGTGTTGCGAATTTTGGTAATTCCTAATCGCTACCATTAGACAGCGTTCTTTTCCTAAGTCTCTTCAACAACGATTCCAAAGTGCGTTCTGCCTCTCGTCTTCGTTCCTCATCAAAGGATCGGATTATTTCGCGTACGCTGTCTGTTCCCCGCGTTGGCCCCTCGACTGCAAGGATCACGTCGATGAGATACTTGGTTCTCAACGCCGACTTTTCCTGAGACAAAGCTTCCTTTGTTGCACTCATAGCTGGGAGTCCGACAGAAATTAAAGCTTCCTTTGCAACGTTTGGCTCCCATCTCGGCCAAATGAGGTCGCCTCCTACGGTAAATTCTGGGTCAGGAAAGGAAAAGTCAATGTGTTCAATCAACAAATCGACCGACCTACGGGATCGAATCTGTCCCAATGTTTGGAATGCCATCGCTTTTTTTTCTAAATCGACCTCGCGGCCTATTCTGATCAACTCTCTTTCAATATCTCGCAACTGATACTGGATTAACCGGATATCATCTGCTGTCGAAGAAGCTCTTAAACTCTTGATCACATCATCACCCCAAGCAAAGTTGAAGGAAAGGGAGATGGCGAATAGCCCATTAATCAGGCATGTTGCATATCGCATTGCAGTCCGTCCCGACTTAAAATTCTGTGCCACTGGTATTGTTTTCTAGTCCGCGACGGGTGGCTGGGGACGGGCGCTTTCGCCTGCCCCCAGTCGATCGCATCTGGCGATAAATTAGCCGAACGCGTAACCTTTCCCCACACTCGCCGGGGCCGGCTCTGCGAGCCTCGTCCTCAGATACTACTGCCGGTTAGCGTTAATTCGCCAGATTGCTTCAGCGAAGGAGCCGACGCGGCAATCAAGAAATCAACGATCTGCGGCGGAAGCGTTGGATTCGCGAGTGTGCCATTCGGCGCGGACGGGTCAGGGTACGCGGGTGCCGTCGAAATTTCGCTCGGCCACTCAATCAGTCTGACGACGACATGGGTCGCGAGACCCACCCCTCCGACGGTCAACACCGCCGGGCCGGGCTTCCGTTTCGCGAAATTAAATATCGAGTCAGGCTACGACATGTCGTCTTCGACGGCGGAAGCCGGGACTGTCTCGCTAAAAGAACCGGGCATCGGCAGGTGATTGTGGCGTCGCCCAAGTCCGTCGGAGTCTCAGCAGTTCGTTGACAAACGCCGACCGCAGCCGAACTTGAGCTTTTCCATGGGCTGCCAGCGCCTCAAGCCGAGGTCAGGTCGAGTTGGAACTCATTCTGCCCTGCCTCAACCGTTCGTTTCAGCTCCGATTCTTCGTTGTACTTGGCAGGGATTTTCTCCGGAGCTCCGGGTTCGACCCGGGTCGGACGGGGGATGTCCCTGGGGTCAGTTGGTGCTTCGACACCGTCGTAGAATTTCTTCTCCTCTCGAAACGTAGTGACCCGGACGATGTACTCGCCGGTATACGCGCCCGGTTGGATTCCGTCGATCTGCAGCGAAAACTTACCATCTGGACCTGTCATTCCGGTCGAAGCGGGCCCCCCATCGACCGGTTCGAAGACGACCCGTGCGTCAGCGACGGCGTTTCCGTCAAGCGTTACGACCCCACTGACTGGTGCCCGTTGAGGCCCGTCACCCGCTCCGCCCGAGCATCCGACCGCACCGCAGAGCAAGACTGCCATCAGGCAGACGCTCGCTCTCAAATGAACGCGCTCACCCATCATCGCCGACACCAACAGTCGTTGCATTGTGATTAGTTTCCGGAAGAGAAGTTAACGAAGGATTTAAGACGTAGGCTTTTCAGCTATCAGACGTTTGCCGCTAATTCGAAGTTAATTCAATCGTGAACGCATTCTTGCCGGGCTCTACGGTTTTGGTAAGCGTCGACTCCGAATTGTACTTCGAAGGGACCGTCTCGGGCTTCTCCGGACTTGTGCCGACGACTTCGGGGAGTTCGCCCTGTTTCAAACTCGCCCGATCGCCGAAGATGGGCTGAGGTGGCTGGTAAGTCGAGATCCGCACCGTATGAGAGCCGACGACCGCACCCTTCTGCTTAGGTCCGCCAACGAGCGTGAAATTTCCCTGCTCGTCGGTGCGTGCCGACGAAGACGGTCCGGCTTCGGGTGAAAAGACCACTTCGGCCTCGGAGAGGGGTTGCCCGTCGAACAGCACGGTCCCCGTTACGGTGGCCATCTGCGGTCCACTCGATGAACCCCCGCACCCGGCAATTGCCACGACGCTGAAAACGACGACGAAAAATCCGCCAGCACGATAGAGATAAGCCATGTGATCTATTTCCGAAGAACGATGAGATGAAGAGGTGCAATGGCCGGTTCGCCAAGTCGTCGCAGGCAATGCCTGCCGACGCGGACACTGCAATCGGAGTGCGAGCGGACCTTGAACTCAGCGTCGGCCACGGTCTGAAAGTGGGCCACAACGGATCGGCTTTGAAACGAGGAAGGCCCCGACTCGGGGCCTTCCTTTCACATCGGTTCAGCGGCTCTGTCAGAACTCGCCGACGGTCAGATCATCGTTCCGGGCGTGAAGCCTTTGGAAAACGGCGAGATCCTGCCGGTTGAAGTTCCGCGAGGTCTGCCAACTCGCATCGAGAAACCACGTGCACGGCGCGCCGGTCGGTGCCCAATGGCATGCCGGAACGGTCGGAACCTGGCTCTCAATATTTTCACTGATGAACCGGACGGCCCCGTCGGCCAGCAGGAATTGAGCACCGCCAGTATGCAGACTGTGGAAGCCGACTTGCTCAACCGTACCGCTACTTCCGAAATCGGTCGGAATGGTGGTGCCGACAGGTACGTTCGGCGGGAACGCCCCGCTTCGCCAGCTGGCGAAGCTCTGGACGTTTTGCGGTCCTTGGGTCGCACCACCGTAGAGCCGTTGATTCTGGCTGAAGTTCCACGTCACTTCGCCGACCATAATTGTGTTCGAAGTTCCGTCGCTGATGTCTTTGATTGCGACATGCTTATAGAAGGCCGACCCGTTATTGAGCGGGAAGAGCACTGCCGTACTTGCGCCGTTCACATTGACGCGTCCGCCGAAATCAGAGCCGGGAACGTCCGAGAAGGGGCCGGCGGAAGCGGCGTAACTGCCGATCGCGTGATCGGTGACGACTCCTTCGGCATCGGTTTCGAAGTTCGGAGCCGGGTCGGACGGACAGCGGAAGCTCGGCAATACCGTCGAAGCCAGCGCCACGTTCAGCGGATCGGCCAGTGAAATGTCGAGATTCATCTGTTCGTAGAGCGGGCCCTGCTCCATCCCGGGGAGGATCCGAGCCTGCCAGCCCCAACCGTCCGGATTCGTACTTTGCCCCGGCGGGAACATGGCGTGGACGTCGTGATAGTTGTGAATCGCGAGCCCGAGCTGCTTCAGATTATTCTTACAAGAACTGCGGCGGGCCGCCTCACGGGCCTGTTGGACGGCCGGAAGTAACAGTGCGATCAGGATCGCGATGATCGCGATCACGACCAAGAGTTCGATCAGTGTAAAGCCGCGTGGACGACTCCCACGGCCTGACATGCGGGTTTTCATTGTGACTGTCCTGAGAGATGGTTTGAGATGAATTGAGCGACGTGAATCAACGGATCAGAATGCGCCGACGACACGTCCGTCGTTGCGAGCCATCAACCGCTGATAGGTGCCGAGATTGTTGGCAAAGTTAGCGCCATTGGCACCCCAGCCGAACTCACGAGTGTGATTAATGTTTTCGCTGAGGAAGTGAACCGAACCGTCGGCAAAGCAGAACTGAGCCCCACCGGTGTGCTCGCTCGAGAAACTCCACCATGCGAAGTCGAAGTTCCATGAGCTGGTCGACGCCGGTTCGTTAATCGGGACCGCCCCGACCCGCATCACGGCCAGCTTGGAGGTGTAAACGCTGCCGCCGACGTCTTCGCATACGCCAAACCAACTGAAGTTGCCGTGCGCACCGCCGGGCTGCGGTTTGCCGTACCAACGTTGATCGTTGAGCGTAAATCGCCAAGCAGCTTCGCCGACCGCAATTGTGTTTGAAGTCCCGTCTGTGATGTCACGGAACCGCACAGGATTGTCCTGAATCAGCACGCCGGTGTTCGGAATGGAATTCGTTGCGCTGGGGTGTCCACATGAGCCGTCATCTTTGAAGCTCATGTGGATGAAAGCTCCGCCGTTACCGAGATAGCTGGTTGTCAGATTCGAAACGTTGACGTTCGGACCACTCTCGACACGGTCATTTAATACCTTAGGAATTTCGTCGCTGGGGCAGTGTACGCCCTTGACGATCGACCCGAGCAGGTTCCGGTTGGCGGCAGAGCCCAACCGTTGCTCGAATGTGAAATTCTCATACACGGCCGACTCTTCCATAAAGGGAAGGAGGTAAGCGCCCCAGCCCCAACCGCCCCGCTGGCCGACATCGCCTGATGCCTGTGATCCGGTGTGCATGCCCATCGGAAACATGCTGTGAGCGTCGTGGTAGTTGTGTAGTGCCAAGCCGATTTGTTTGAGATTGTTCTTACATTCCGTTCGTTTGGCCGCTTCGCGGGCCTGTTGCACTGCCGGTAGCAACAATGCGATCAAGATCGCAATGATCGCAATCACGACCAGCAGTTCGATGAGGGTGAAACCGCGCCGCCTCCGGCGGCTCGAAACAAATGAAATGCGCATGAGGACCGATCTCCCAGAACAGGGACACGAGAAGTGAGATGCCGGGTGATCGCCGGGTTGAGTGACCTCAACCTGTTGCGATACCGGACGACAAAGTCGGTCGACCCCGCACGTCGAACGACGCACCGGATAACGACCGGAGACAGCTTGAAGTCGAGAAGAGCCGCTAGAAATGGATTCTTGTGAGCCGAAAACCCGCAAGTGAGGAGAACCCTCAAATTCACTCAGTCGCCCTTAAGATGTGATGGGACGGGCTACTGGTATCTACTTATTAAATCGTCGACATCGGACTTTGTCGATATGACATTGAGAAAATTTCCGAAGATGCCCGGGATGCAGGTATTCCCCTCATTGGGTTCCGGTGCTTCGGCCAGCCCCGGTGTTCGGGGACGATCTCGTAAGCGAACAGACGATCTCGTAAGCGAATAATCGTCGGCGATCGATGCTCTACGAACGCTCGCTTCACCGCGGGACGGCTTCGCGATCCGACAGGAATGCGGCGATCATGGCCGGGTCGACCGGCTTGGCGAAGTGCTCGTCGAATCCGGCCTCGGCCGAGCGTCGGCGGTCTTCCTCACCGCCCCATCCGGTGACGGCAATGATCTTCAATTGGCGGCCTTCGGGAAGCTGCCGCATCCGGCGGGCGACTTCGTAGCCGTCCATACCGGGCATGCCGAGGTCGAGCAGTACCGCCGCGGGCTGAAATTCCTCGACGGCGTCGATCGCGTTGACGCCGTCAAAAACGTGCTGCGTCTCGTATCCGTCGAGGGAGAGCAGGGTGCCGAGCGTCTCGGCCGCATCGACATTGTCGTCGACAATCAAAACGCGAAGGGCTTCGCCGTCCGACCCACTCACCGGGATCGGCTGCGATTGCAGCGACTGGGACGCAACGCCTTCCGGCTCGCTCGACTTGGTCTTGCTCACCAAGGTTTCATCGGGAATGACACGTTCGGCCAATTGCGACGGTGTGGCCAGCGGAAGCCGAATCCGGAACGTCGCCCCGCATCCGGGTCCGTCGCTTTCGGCTTCGACGACGCCATCGTGCATGTCGGTCAGATGACGCACTAGAGCCAGGCCCAGCCCGAGCCCACCTTCTTTCGCCACCCGCGCTCCGGACGCCTGCCCGAACAATTCAAAGATTTTATCGCGATCGGAATTCGCGATTCCGATTCCGTTGTCGGCAACCTGCAGGACGGCCTGTCCGCCGTTGCGATCGAGTGTGACCACAATCAATCCGCATCGGGGAGTGTACTTGGCGGCATTCGTGAGCAAATTGGATACGATTTGAACCAACCGCACCATGTCGGCGTAAATGTAAATTGGGAGAGGAGGCCTTAAGAACTTCAGTTCATGCTGCTGGCGATCGATTTCCGGTTGCGTCATTTCAATCGCATCTCGCACGATCGTCCGCAGATCGACGACATTGCGATTGAGCCTGAGCGTCCCCTGCAGAAATCGTGAGACGTCGAGCAGATCGTCGACGATGCGAACCAGATGCCGCATCTGCCTTCGCATTCGATTGAGGATCTCCTCCCCTTGGCGCCACGCGATTTCGGGTCGGTCGAGCAGCTCGATTCCCGATCGCAGCGGCGCGAGCGGGTTGCGTAGTTCGTGGGCGAGCAGCGCCATGAACTCGTCTTTTTTCTGCGCCGCTTCTCTTAAGTTTTCATTTAATTTTGCGATTTCGGCCGCATTTTGCTCAGCGGCTCGCCGCTGGTTTTTTGTCCGCTCGAACAGCGCAATGGTCACGAGCGTTGCGAAGGCATAGACGAGTAGAGCGAGGGAATCAGCCGGGCTATTGACGATCGTGGCGTAATGCGTCGGAATGACGAATACGTCGACCAACGCGATCCCAAAGATCACCGCGAAAACCGCCGGACCGGTTCCGCAGCGCCACGCCGTTAAGATAACGGAGAGGAAGAAGAATCCGAACGGGACGCGGTCATCGAGCAGCGGTGCTGCGAGTAGCCGGAGCCATGTTGCTATGAGCGTGGCGGAGGCGGCGAAACCATAGCGCCGCGCCTCTTTCCACAGACGTTCGTTATTCGGCAATGCAGAATCCTTTCCGCGGGACAGGCCGTCCGCAACCGAGCAGTTGTCGCACTTTTCGAGGTGTCCAGCGAGTCTTCGCTGACCATTTCACTGGGGTAAACCCTGATATTTGCCAAATATCGCCAGCGAAAGTGAAAAGCGGACTCGACAAGTCAACTCGATCAGGTGAGAATTCTGCGACGAGATGTTTGGTGATGCAACCCCGGAGACGGATGAATTCCCCGAGCTATTCTCGTACCAACAAAAACCTGATTGAAGAGGATGCAGGTTTCCAATAGCGGACATCTCTGACCGCAACCGTGGTCGGACAGATCAAAGGAGGGATCTGGAATGCTCGTACTCTCACGCCGTGTCGGCGAACAGGTGCTGTTTCCGCACCTCGGAATCAAAGTTGAAGTCTGTCAGGCGGGCACGAATCGAGTTCGACTCGGTATCGCCGCCCCGAAAGATGTCACCGTCGCCCGCCCCGAAACGCTCGGGCCGGAGGATTTGGAAGCGTTCGCTGAGCGGACACTCCGCACTAAGACCGAACGCCACGAATTGAAGAACCGGCTTAATACGCTCGGTCTGGCCTTGAAGCTCTTCCAACGCCAACAGGAATTGGGCCAGGAAGAAGCAGCGGCGAAGACACTGGACATGGTCTTCACCGAGATGGGCAAGCTCGACTCCTTTGCCAGCGGTACTGGTCAGCCGCAAGGCGAAGCGCCCTCCAATCGAGAGGTTCGCCTGCTTGTGGTCGAGGATGAAGACAACGAACGAGAATTGCTCGCCTCGTTGCTGCGGTCGCACGGGTTCGCGGTCGATTCCGTGCCCGATGGTGCCAAGGCGATCGAATCACTCGAAGGCGGAATGAAGCCCGACCTCGTGCTGCTAGACATGAACATGCCGAACCGCAACGGGCGAGAAACTCTCGAGGCTATCCGCAGCGACAGCAGATTCGAAGGAATCAAAGTCGTCGCGGTGACCGGCGCAGATCGGACTGCCGATGCGGACGAATTCGATGCCTGGTTCCCGAAACCTCTCGACGCCGAGCAACTGATTCGGACCGTTCGTCGTGGTATCGGCAGTGCGGCGAAAGCCGCTGGGAAAGTATAGGTTTCGCCCGCGATAGCGGAAGGGGCTGACTTCGCCTTAACAGAGACCGGGTGGAGAACCGGTGGAAGCGATCGTCTTGCTGCTGTTCGGCTGGCTGACGGTCGCGGCCACCGCGGCAATGTCGCTGATCGTGGTGTTGGTTGATCTGGCAGTCTTCGTCGTTGCGACGATCACCCAACTCGTGCTGCTACCGTTGCAGCGCGGTAAGGCGGCGGAGCTGCCGACCGAGGAAAACGAATCAGATACGGCCACGGAGCCACTTGAGACTTTAATCGGTCAGCGAACCGGCAATCGAAGCCGACTTGCTGGCCGGGTTTCGGCCGTATCCGCAGTTGTGCTGGCTGTCATGATGGGTGGCGGCTTAATTGCCGGTACCGTCGCCTTTGAGCCAACAACCCGCTGGCTGATCCGGGGCGTCGCCGATCGCTCCGGAATCGAGATTGATTTTACTCAGGCGACCGGAAGTTTGCTCTCCGGGCGCATCGATCTGGGCGATGTCACGCTGCGTCGCGAGTCGCACCCGCGCGACAACTTCGACATCGAGATCGATCGACTGCTCGTCGATCTCGATATCTGGACGGTCCTTTCGTCGACCGTCGAGTTCGAAACGGTGCGGTTCGAAGGCCTATCCGGCACGTATACCCAATCACCGGAAGCTCCCCCGGCACCGGGACGACTGCAGCAACCAATGGGGTCTGCCTTCTCGATCGAGCAGCCCGAATTTCGCGCCCGCAACGTGCATATCGAAGACGCCCGGCTCGACCTGAGAATTTCGCGCCGCGGGTCAACCTACCGCGGTGAGCTGGCGGTTGAAGAATTTAACATCGAAGAACTCTCCGCAAGAACCTGGCTGATCGACATTTTAATTCGCTCCCGTGGCAGCGGTGCGATCGCAGACAGCACATTCGACATCGACACCATCGAGACCGCCCAGGGACGCCGCTCGCGATGGGATTTCCGACGGTTGCCGGTGGCCCTGCTCGCCTCGCAATACGGCGGCCCGTTCGTGGCATTTCGAGACGGACGGGCCGACATCCTCGTTGTCGATGAGTGGGAGCTCGGAGAACGACCGCGGGTCGACTCCCACTGGAAAATTGTTTTCGAAAATATTGAGGTCGAACTGCCCGCGGAGATCCCGGAGCCGCTGAAGCTGGCCCTCTCCCCGGCCATCGACCATCTACGGGAGAAGTCGGACCGACTTCCCATCGAATTTCACATCAAGATCGATCCGGAAACGCTCGGCCTGTTCGCCAACGAACAGACGACCGAACTATCTGAGCTGGTCCGCGACGCCGCCTACGACGCCATTGCCAAAGCCGCGGGCATTAATACTGAAAAGGTGCGACAGACCGCCGACGAAATCTTCGACGCAATCCGCGACGGCCTCGATCGCCTGCGAAATCGTTAAGTACGGCCGATCGTGCGACGGCGATGGTCGATTCGATGAATTGAACGGCTTCATCCGGTTGATTCTGTGGCTTGGTCCCCACCGACTGTGGAATCAACTTCGCGCTCTTTTTCTTATTTCCTAAATCACTGCTTCGCTAAATCATTGTTTATGATTTCAACAGTTGTTGCAGCAACGTCCCAGACAAAATCTGGAAGCGGGACTATAAAATGATTGATCTGTTCCGGGAACGCGTGGTTGCGCATCGTTGCGATGTCGCCGCTCTCTTGAATCCATTTGGACTCCTCTAATGCCAGCACGGTATCCCATCGTTCGGAACGAATCGGATCGGTGGAGCCGGTGAGGTCATGCAAAACTTCGTATACCTCCCATGCAGTGACGCGTAATTGCATAACCTGTTCGAAGCGCAAGGTAACTTCACCACTTGTCGTCTCTGCTTGAATAGTAAGAGCGCCGCGGTTAACCCATTTCGCTTCGCTCTCCCCCACATTGTGGAAGTCGATATCAGGGAACACTGGTGCCGCAAACTGTGTTACAGGAACATGCGCACACAACCTTGATTGTCCCTCTTCAGATTGTCTCATCGTTCATCCTACGGCCGAAACTGAAATGAATGCTTTGCCCACGCGTCCACGTCGTATTAAAAGACGCAGGTCGAAACGGTGTCGTCGATGACAGGCTGACGGCTGAAAATATTGTGCAAATGCAATAGTCAATTCAACAACTTAAACGACACTATCTCCGCTCATTCCAAGGCTGTCGCGTGACGCAGTGCTTCAGGCCGAAGGTCCAATTGTGTCGGTTGCCCGAATACCAAAACCGTCACGGTCCAATGCCCTGTCTCGCGATTGAATCCGACGAGGTCGCCCTCAAAGCTCTCAAATGGTCCGGCGATCACACGGACCTTGTCACCAATGCGAAGTGGTTGACGCTCACGGCCGGCCATCGGGCATTCGAAACAGTTCCGAGAGGGAGAGTTCAAATCCGGCGAGCGGTCCTTCGCCCTTTAACACTCCGGCCTCATCGAGCGTATCGACAATCTGCCCGTCGCGGTAAATGAGGGCCGACTTCGCCTTTGGGTCAATGATCCACACAACGTCGACACCGGAGGCGAAGAACTCGGCAACTTTATTTTCGATTTCCCGCTTCGTATTGCTCGGGCTGAGGATCTCGACACAAAGATTGGGTGCGATCCGCGGAGCAGCCTGTGACCGATCTTTCGGAGCGCGATCCTTTGCCGTAAAGGAAACATCGGGGAGCCGAATGTTGTCGGTCGACATCGTCAACATCCCGTCAGGGCCGACACATTCGCCAAGATCGTGCTCTTCGATGAACGTCATCAATAGAAAGCCGAGACGCATCGCCAACCGCCCCTCTTCGTACCCCTTCGGCTTCTCCACCAAAACGCCATCGACAAGCTCGAGGACTTTGCAACTCGGCAGTTGCTCGAAATAGTCCTCGTCCGTCGCCGTGCCCGGAAGGGGTTCCCAGCGGATACGCGAGAGCCGGATCGGGCCGAACTTGTCAACGAGATCGGCTGCGGTCAGGGCTGCGCTGGTATCGGCGACCGTCGGCGATGGGGCGAATGCGGTACTCATGAAACCATGCTGCGGTGAAGCCGACCGAAGGTCAATCCCCTATTGCGTCGGCAGCGAGATCTCGCAGAACCGGATGGTCCCGGTAGTGCCACAGAAATAGTGGGTCGGGCACGACTTTGTCGCGAAACGTTGTAGGTAAAAAGCATTCGTTTGCCTCCGCCGTTCTTAATCCCGGCAGGTCCATCGGCTGCTCATCGCAGTAGCTTCCAAACGCGAACAGGTCTCGCGTGAGCATCTCAAGTCGCACGGCATTCACGAAATTGCAATTCGTGATGCCGTTTTGCGCCGCCAGAGCGCGACTTAGAACATCAGATATCTGATCGGAAATCGTGTCGCCGAAAGGAGATTTTTCAGCCTCGTCCATCGGGAGCGAGATGAACCCGGTCGCTGTCACAAACGCCACGTAGGGCCGCTCCGAATTCCGAATTAGATCCTCCGCTTCGCGCTTCTTCAGAAAGAACAAATGGCAGGAGCCCTTCCGCCACGGCTGATGAGGAATCGGATTCTCGTCCCACGAATCAAGCGAATCCCAATGCCTATCGATCCCACGCCATTGAACGTCCCACATCATGGCGGCCGTTTCCTCGCCTGCGGCCAGCTCGCCTTTAATCGATTGGATGATGCGAATCCGATGTGGGGACTGACAATTCAATATACACCCCGAGCCGTCGTCAAGGATTTCGCAGATGACGATTTCGTCGCTTGCTTCGACCAATTCGCCGAACGTCCACGTCTGTCCGATAGAAAGCGCGAACGCTGGCGCCAAATTGAAAGTCGCCAGGAGCGAGATCAGGAGAGAGAGCCGAATAGTCACGGAACGAACTCCTGCTAAGACAGTTTCAAAAAAAGAAGCGACGAACGCGTGCATCGCCAGCGTCTCGCACGACAGAAGGCGGACCACTTATGAAATAAAAAAAGGGCCGACATTCGTCGACCCCGTTTCCCGCATGTCAGCGAAATCCCGACCGTCAAGCCGCGCGTTCGAAAGAACCGCGGATCGAGTGCACGGCCGAATCCGCCTTCTCCGCGAGACTCCACACCGCGCTCCATCACCGGGTCTCAGGACCCGGTGCTTGTTAGGGCCGCCCTCACGCCACCTTCGGCGGCGGTTGCGTCTGAAAGGCGCGGTTGCGATACAGGAACTCGACGATGTTCCCCTCGTGCGGCTGCATCCAGTGTAGGGCGACCGTGGGGACGGGGCCGATGTTGAGGCGGTCGATGTGTAGGGCGTCGAGCAGGTCCGCTTTAAACGCCTCGTCATCGGTGATCGCGGTGCCGACGAGGGTGGGGCCGATCTTCTTCAGAATGTCCTTCTGCGGGCAATCGACGACCGAGGCGAACGGGAACATGTACTCCGCTTTCGCCAGCGGATGCTCCGGCGACGTGCAGTGCACGATCGTGGGCCGCAGGAAGTCGTGCGTGTCCTTCTCGACGAGCCGGTCGCCGTCGCGATACTTCGCCGTCACCTCCGTCGCGCCGGACGTCTTCAGCCCGTCTTCGATCATCCCATTGAACGCCGCGGCCACGCCTTCAGTCGTGAAGGCCGACAGGTCGGCGTCAGGATCGTCCATCGCTTTCGGAGTGATCGGCCCGAGCCGCTGCGCCAAGGCGTCGGCAATCTCGGCTCCGTGCTTCGGCGTGAAGATGCTCGACGCGTTGATGCAGCTTCGGCCGCTGTTGGCGAAGACCGAGGCGGCCATCAGGTCGAGGTAATCTTCCCAGCGATCGGCCGCGTCCTCGCCGAAGATGATCTTCGAGAAGCCCGGCCCGTGGACCTGCACCTTCGGATTATTCGAGTACTGCTGGACGGTCTTTTCGCTGCCGAAGATCATGCTCCGCCGACAGACCTCGGTGATCGCCCCGCCGACTTCGTGCGGACCGGGATAGAGCGCGATCGCTTCCTTCGGCACGCCCGCCTTCGTGAAGGCCGCGGCCATGCGGTAGGGCGTCCAAGGTTCGGTCGAGCCGGGTTTGAGGACGAGACCGATCTGCATCGGAATCGCCGGCAGCCACAGCGTATGCACGCCGGGCGAATTCGAAGGCAACACGCAGCCGAGGATTGGCGTCGTGGCCTGATAACTGACTGTCACGCCCCGGCTCTCCTCCCCATAACCCCGGGCCAGAATCTCCAGCGGCAGCCCGCGGGTGAGGGCGTCGAGAATCTCGTCCATGTGCTTGAGCACATAGGCGCACTTCGCCATGTTCGCCTTGCACATATTGACGGGCAGGCCGGTCGAGGCCGATTGCAACTGGCAAAACTCCGCCGGCGTCTGCGTCCCGCTGCCGACTTCGAGCGTGTCGTTCAGATAGAACTCGCCCGCCTGCTTGCACATCGCGATGAGGTCGGCGGGCGGAATTTTCCGCAAAACATCGCGGGCCCGCTGCGCCTTCCGCATATCCATTTTGAGGATGCCGCCGGTCGCCTGATGGACCTGAGCGAGCACCTCACCGGTCTCGAAGTTCTTGACCTCGACCTTGTCGAGCGATTCGTAAGCTTCGCCCCAACGGAGCACGGGAAGTTCGAGCATGGATCAATCGGAAGTCTGAGTGCGGATTTCGGGTTCAACGTCCGATTGTAGGCAAATGACCGCACTTGTCGCAGCCGTGCGGCAAGACAAGTTTGAGACAACGGGTCGCGATTGCTGTTTTGAGTGGCCCGGACGACGTCCGGGCGGCGCAGCCGCAAGAGCATGCAGCTCACTCTTTCGAATTACATGGCGGCCGAAACGTATCTCGGGAACGTGAGCTGGATTCTCTGGTCGCTTTGCGACCCGGACGGTGTCCGGGCCACTCCTAATTTAGCGTGATAGCGCGAGCTATTTCGCAGCCGCGACTGCTTTTCGCCGACGCAGTGAGGCGAGGAATGCCAGCGGCACGATCACGACCGACGCCGTCACCAGCCATGGGAACACGGCGATGAACCCCAGCAGGAGCCGTTCGCCGAAGTCGCTGAGATTGGCGAGTGAGCCGTTCCAGGTTTGCGATATCTCCGCCACCAGCGTCGGCTCCTCCTGATGCACGAACTCTCGCTCTTCACGGACGGAGAGGTTGATCGTGCTATAGCCGACTCGGTTCGTGAGATATCGTAGTTCGCCGGAGATGCGTTCGATTTCTGTGCGGACTCGCGCGAGTTCTTTCTCGACCTTGATGACCTCTTCGATCTTGCCGTCGCGTTTTTCGAGCAAGTCGATCAAGCGTGCTTCAAGCCTCGCGAAGTTATCGCGGCGGGCGGTCAGGTCAATGTACTGCCGCGTCACATCGTCGGCCGATTCTGAACGCGATTCGACGAGTCCAAGGTCATCAAACCTGTCCAGCACACTCGAATACCGCCCCGAGGGTACCCGAAGCGTCCAGGTCGCCCATCGCGAGCTGCCGGTATTGCGTTGCAGTGACGACTTGGCGACGTATCCGTTCGCCTGTTCGACGAGTGCCTTAATGTCTTCCTGAGCCTGATCGAAATCGTCGACACGGAGGGAGACCTCGGCGGTATAGATGATCTTGGGTGACTCGACCGATTGAGTATTTGAAACTCTCCTGGCCTCAACAGCCCCACTGCTTTCGGAGTCGACTGCCGCCTCATCCGGTGCAACCATTCCGACAACAGCTCCCTTCCGATAGGTGTCCCGGTCAGCCAAGTCTCGCCCTTCCGGCTCTGCCAAATAACCATTATTGGCCGAGTAGCCCTCAGCGGAGGAGTCGGCCAAATAGTTGTGGCTCACCACCTCAGGACTTGAGGTCACATGTCTCGCTGACTCTCGGGCCTGTTGCCCACATCCGAGGGCCACAAGGAAGACGAGGAATCCACAGCAGATGAGCGAGCGCATGGCGAACTTTCCCAAAGAGCCGAGGGGGAAACTGAACAATCTCAGTGAACAGTATCTGACGTTCAGATGCCAACGGGCCCGGAAAGGTTCCCGGACATTGCCAGACTCGGTTACTCCATAGGAGTCGATCGCTAACGGCGGGTGGCTGGGGACGGTCTCGTAGAGCCGCCCCCAGCGAGCGAGAGTCTAGGTTGCTGTTGCAATGGCCCCCGGTCAGAGTAGCGCTGAGGGCGGTCGATGCAGTGCGGAGACGTGCAGAGTTCGTTGGCTTAAAATTTCCCTCGAACGCGTGGGCCCAGCCACCCGTCGCCCACACATTCCGGCACTCGTTCGCGACACACCTGATCGAAGCCGGTGACGATATCCGAACCGTGCAGGAGCTGCTTGGGTACAGCTTATCGGATTGCAGCGGGATGTTGGGACGGCAATGATGGACGGGCATGGACTTAACCGCGGCAGTCACGGCGTCCGCAGCCCGGCCGACTTTGACCATTTTCATTCCGAATAACGTGAGCACGTTATTCGGAATGGTTCCTGATAAACACTAGTTATCCCACGTAGAGCCAATGCCAATACATCGCAATGACATCGCCGACCTTAAGAATGCCGCGAGAATTGCGATCCGTGAACTGCACGCGAAAATGGGACGTCCGCCCACACAGAACGAATACAAATCGCATGCTCAAACGAATGATTTGCCGACGTTGCACCAAGTTCTGTACCAGTATGGGAATTGGTCTTCGGCCATAGAAGACGCTGGATTTGAGCCAAATAAAAACACCCCCCCACCTCAGCAACCCTACACGGTCGCCCAACTGACTGAGGAGTTCATCAGGGTCGCAAATCAAATTCAGAAAATTCCCGGACAGACAGAATTCGGCGCAAGCTCAAAGTTCTCAGTACGTCCATATAGATTGCGTTGGGGAACATGGACCCAAGTCAAGTCGTACTTCACCGAAAAACACGCTGACTCGTTTGAGTTTTCGGTTGCGCCACCTCGAAATCCATCGAGCCAAAAGACGATCAGAAAACCTCTTTGTTTCGACTCCGTTCTCAAATTCGAGCCACAAAACGAAATGGAGACGATAATTCTGTTTTCGTTGATGGCCGACCGTCTAGAGTATCGCATCCGATCCGTACGTGCTGATTTTCCCGATGCAGAATTGGAACGAAACGGCGAAATCATTCTTGCGGAGTTCGAATACGAAAGCTCAAACTACATTCAACATGGTCACGATTTGGATGCCGACTGCATTTGTATTTGCTGGCGCAACAACCGCGACCTTCAGTCCATTCCCGTCGTGGCACTGGAAGACGTGTTGCGAGAATGGCGGGATAACCAAGCGATGAACGGGAGCCGCCGATAACACCAGTTTTGAAATCATAACTTTTTGGCAGCGGCCCCGTTACAGCCGTCGTTCTGCATCCAAGGCACGACATTACACATGATTGACGACCAAATCTCAGTGATCGATGCCGCTCACGCGGTCGGCTACGGGAAACAGGCCGTCTTCAAGATCCTTCGCCGACTTGGGATCGAAACCTTCAAGGAACAGAGTGCGAATCACAATGGGCAGGCCATCGCGTACATCTCGATGGATGACTTTCAAACCCTCCAAACCGATGTTGCTTCGAGACAAACCGCTGGCGCTGACGAATCTGACGATGATGGAACTACGCCGGGGATTGACTACGGTGTCTTTTATCTAATCCAACTCGAACCGGAACACGATCCCGGTCGTTTCAAGGTTGGATTCGCTACAAATATCAACGACCGTCTACGTTCGCACAAATGTTCCGCGCCGTTCGCAACCGTCTTGAAAACATGGCCGTGCAAACGGCTTTGGGAACGGACGGCAATCGACTGTGCAACATTTTGCTGCGACCAATTGCACACCGAAGTTTTCCGAACGGACGACATGGCAACGGTAATTGACCGGTGTGATCAATTCTTCGCCCTGATGCCCAATCTCGTCGATGGCGCAGGCTTGTCTGGCACCTCAGAGGATGCAGAACAATGCGTTGCACACGGAGCCGCGGGCCGCGCGGATTCATGAAATTGAAGTCGTTCGCCGTGGCCCGGCCGTGAACACGGCCGGGTCGCAAAGCGACGGGATGTTGTTCGAAACCGTTCCGCTGACTTATCCGCCTCGAATACACCGGGAGGTTCTCGAACGGCGGGTGGCTGGGGACGACCCTTTAGTCGCCCCCAGTTGAGCGCGGGGTGGTGACTGCAATGCAAGACGTCGACCACGATCAAACCACAGACTGGGGGCGGGCGGTTTGAGATTGGCGAAGGCAACCACGCAAAATGAGCATTGTTCTTAATCGCGCCCGTCCCCAGCCACCCGCCGCTGCCCGGCCGGTTTCGGCCAAGTTTGTTCCGAATAACGTGCGCACGTTATTCGGAATCATTCCTGATAAACACTAGTTATGCCGCTAAGCCTACATCACATTTAATACCCAGATTGTTTCGTTCAATATGCAGTCATCTCCGACATGCGAATTCGTCCCATACCTAAGCATCACGGACGCCGCAAAGGCTGTCGCGTTCTACTCGCGCGTGTTCAGAGTTGATCCGCACTTGCTCCTTAATATGCCGGATGGGCGTGTGATGCACTGCGAATTTCGTATCGGCAGCGCACGGTTCTTTGTAAGTGAGGAGCTTCCAGGACACGGCGGCACTCCAAGCCCCGCACGACTTGGTGGCACAACTGTCGCGATCCATCTGTACGTTAATGATTGCGACGCGATGGTCAAAACCATGATAGATAATGACTCAACCGTTTTAATGGCCCCAGTTGACATGTTCTGGGGCGAAAGATTTGCGCGCGTTCGTGATCCATTCGGGCATGAGTGGGGTATCTCAACGAAATTGTGTGAATTGACTCCAGACGAGATTCAGACCGCTGCGACAAAATTGTTTTCGGAGATGTCAGAGTAGTTGCCGCGCCAGGTGCCACTGCGGGCTCGTCCCGCAGTGCTGTGTTCAGCATGCCGGTCCGAGTGAGCGTTGCACAGGTTATGCCACCGCGGGTGGCCCGGCCGTGAACACGGCCGGGTCGCGAAGCGACGGGATGTTGTTCGAAACCGTTCCACTGACTGATCCGTCTCGAATACAACGGGAGGTTCTCGAACGACATCTTGTGCCTTTCGGCACCCGGCCGAGAATCGGCCGGGCCACCCGCGGTCGCGGTGTCCGCAGCCGGGCTGGCTTTGACCATTTTCATTCTGGATAACGAGCGCGGGTGCCGGGGGCAGCTTGCCCGCGCATCTGGTGGCTGACTTGCAGGTTGCAGCGTTTCCATACGGCTCCGGCGTTGGTTTAACCAAACCGATGGCAGTCGATTCCGTGAGGCAATCCGTGACGAGGGGACGGTCGAAGTGGAAACCGTGCAAGCTGCCAGTGAAGCGCACTCTGCGGGGGCGAGCCGCCCCCGGCGGGTGGCATGCCCACCCTGAGGTGGGCATGAGGGCGGAGGTGCCATCATTCCTCGACGGCCTGGACGTGATCGGGCCGGACGCTCATGCCCGCCGGAGGGGCGGGTAGGCCACCCCTGTTCGAACTCCTGGCGACCGGCTCTCAGCGATTCGCTCATCAGGGAAAGCCGACAGTTTCCCCCACGCAACCGGGGCCAGCGCCCAAGCGGCTCATGCTGACTCGTGCGGCTATCAGCTGTCGGCTGTCGGCTCTCAGCAAGCAATGAAGCTGACGGCTGATAGCTGACAGCTTCTCTCGCCGCGCAACCGGTTCGGTATAGGTGACACTTCACCCCAGCCGGACGAGACGATGCGATACACGCGGGCGACGTTGATTCGGAAGATGCAGGAGTATGTGGGGTTGCCGGGGGTGGCGATGACGCATCTCGATTTTCGTCGGCGGATGAGGGTCGGGAAGAACACCGTCGGGCGGCATTTTCCGGATGGGGGCTGGGGCGAGCTCGTCCGCACGGCGTGGCTGCAGCAGCTCGGCAGTTCCGGCAACACCAAACGGGGGGCGAAGAAGTGGAGCCGGGCGATGCTCGCGGGCCGGCTTAAAAAATTCGTCGAGGAGACCGGGAATCGCGAGCCGTCAAAGATAGAGTTTTGCAGCTGGGCGGGGATCAGCCCTGAGACGATTCCGCGCTATTGCCCGCGCGACGGGTGGTCCGGACTGAAGCGGGACGCGGGGCTGAACTCCGAACGGGTGACGCATTTAACGAGTGCATTCACATTGAAGCAGATTCTTGATGCCTACGGCGAGGTGCGGGAGTACCTGGGGGGCGGGCGGCCGACGACGGGGGACCTCGACCGGCACTGCGGCGTCTCGCTGCCGGCGATTTATGGGCGGTTCGAGAAGATCGACGACCTGCACCACAACTGGGAGCATTACCAGAAGACCGGCGAAATCCCCGACCCGCTTCTCGTCGCCCCCGACAAGCCGGTGAAGCCCAAGCCGAGCCTGTTCGACTTCCCCCCGCTGCCGCCACTCGGGCCGGTCCTACCAAGCGAAGTCGAACAATGGTCTCGTCCTCCGAATTAGCCGCCCGGTGCCACTGCGGGCTGGTCCCGCAGTGCGGCTCCCTCTTATAGCGTTATCCGTGATTGCAACGTCGCAAGTCCCCTTGGAACGGGGGCGACTATGCAACGGCGTGGTAAGTCTTCTCTGGTCGCAGCACTGCGGAACGAGTCCGCAGTGGCACACATTGTCGCAACAGAAACGCCGACCGCGGACGAGAGGCGTTTAGCGATTAGCTTTTTTATTCCGAAGCTAACAGCTAAGTGCTAACAGCCCGGCCCGGTGATGAGCGGGGGAGTGCGTTAGTCCTCGCTGGCGGTGCTCGGATTATCTTGCCGGACTGCTTCGGCGAGGCGTCGGCGGATGGCGGGGAGGGTTTGCTTGCGCTCCGCCGGGGTCATCCAGAAGTCGTAGCCTGCGGCGTGGAGGTCGACGTCGAGCAGGTGTTCGAGCGTGTCTTGGGCGAACTGGCGATTGATCAAGAATCCGGTGTCGAGATTGGCGGCGATGTCGGGGGCGAGCCACTTCGCATCGTGACGCTTGGCCGCCCCGATTGCGGCGAGGCGGACCGGGTAGTCGTCGTGCTGCAGCCAGACGCGGCTGAGCGGGGCGGTCCTGCTTTGGTAGTTCTTCGCGATCTGCGGCTCGTCATAGCGCAAGCCGTACCAGTCACCGAGTTTGGCCACGGTCCAGTCGATCGATTGGTCGAGGTGGCACAGGTTGCAGGCGTTAAGGCCGCCGCTTTCGATGACCTGCCGGTCGTTCGGCGACGAGATGCGGTGGGAGCGGACGACGTCTTCGAGGCCTTCGACCACCTTCGGCATGTGGCAGTTCATGCAGTTCGAACCGCTGCTGCCGACCGGGTGTTTGGTGTGGGCCACGAGTGCGTCGTCGCTTGAGTAGTGCTCGTGGCAGGCAAGGCAGCTCTGGTCGTCCTGAGCGGGCGTCTTCGGCCACTCCAGCCCGGTCGCGGTATGCGGGTCGTGGCAGTGGGTGCATTTCATCGCGCTGTAGCAGGGGCCGTGCGTAGCGTCGCGGAACTCGCCGGAGTTCTTGTGCAGCCCGCCGCTCGGCAGCAGATTGCGGTAGGCGGCGTGACAGCGCGAGCACAGTTGGTTGACGTTGCCGACCGACCGCCCGACGTCGTGCTTGTGCGGCTGAACGGGCAACACGTGAGGGGCCGACGCGAGAAAGCGGGGCGGCATCTTGCCTTCCGAATCGACGTGCTCTCGCCCGCCGAAGTGGCACGCCTCGCAGCTGATGCCGAGCGTGACGGCGTGATCGGCCGAATAGCTTTGTTCCAGCGTCTGAATGAAACCGGGCAGCTTGTCCCGTTCGGTCACTCGGGGAGCCTCAGCGGAGATGCCGGGGAACATCGGCTCGATCCCGTCGGCGAGATGCTCCTTCAGCGAGACGTGATACCACTCGCGTCCGATTTCGCCCGCCTGCGTATCGACGAGCATGCGGTACGCCTCGGGCGACGTCGTGTGGCATTCGCCGCAGCGCTCGTAGTAGGCCTTCGGCTGAAAATTGACGTAGGTGTCGAACGGGTTCGGCTTCCCGTTGACCGCTTCTGGGTCGTCGTAGTCCATGAAGTCGAACACGTCATAGACGGGGAGCCAGCGCCTCTTGGAAATTTGCCAGCCGACCGGCAAGACGAGTTCGGTCGTGCTTTCGCCAGGGGTTTCGTCGAGCGTCGGGATCGGCGTGCCGGACGTGAGTACCCCCACGAAGTACTGATAGAACCGGGAGCCGATCGTGCGGGTGACGCGATACTCGCGGCGGACGTCGTCCTTCTCAGTGCGAATGAGGCGATCGGAGCCGTCCTGATAGGCGGTGATCGTGCCGCCCTGGTAGTCGATCGAAGAGCCGTCGAACTCGGCGACGATCGTCTCCGCCGAGGCGGTGCGGTTCATCTTCGCGTGCGGATGCTCCGACCACTTCTGGAACTGCTGCGGGTGACAGTCGACGCACGCCGCCGGCTTCTTGTAGTCGGCGGGACGGATATTGCTGTAGTCGTCGAGCGGCTTCGAGGCCCCGGCGAATTCTGCGAAGACCTCGGGCGTCTCGTTCCAAAGGACCATCCAACCGTGGGAGTCGAAACGTGGATTTGTCCGAACGGCCTGCTGGATGCGGGCTTGCAGGCTCGCCGCGGTGTTCGGCACGGACTGGGGCTTCGGCTTGGTCGCGGGAAACGAAGCGGATGCGATGTCCGAGTTGTCATCCCCACCCGATTTCGCGTCGGTGCTGCCCGGCAGATTCGATCCGACCACCGCGCCGCCGGCCAGCAAGGCGAATAATGCGGGTGCGATCCACATCCACACCTTCGCCCGCGAAGACTCCGGCTGTGCCTCGGCGGACTGCCGGGGCTGCTCACTCTTCGGCTTTCGACGCGACATTGCGGGCGGGGGAATGAAAGTTTGGTGGGCGTTTGCGTCGGCACGCGGAAGTGAGTGCGTCCGTACCGTGCCGACTCGACAAGCCTACCACGGGAAGGTTAAGAACTCGTGAATCCGTCTGCGTCGGATCGGCGAACGACTGACGTTGGAGCGATCAATCGATTCGATCGGCGTGGCCGATGAATTCGGCCACAGAACCCGCATCCGTTCGAACCCTTCCAGACAGATTTCCATCGATCATGAGTGCCGTTCCGACTCCGCTCCCGTCGACCGTGGGAAAAACGTGTGCGGTCTGTCAGCACCGCATCCAAGGCTACGAACCGCGAATGGCGTGCCCGTCGTGCGGGGAGCCGCTGCACCTGCGATGCTGCGAAACGGAAGCGGACGGGGAAAGGCGTTGCCCCGTTTGCGGTGTGCCGATCGCCGAGCACGAGATCGATCGTGAAATTCATTTCGACTGGCGGATCGACGGGAAGGCCGTTGTAGCAAAAAGCGAGGTGGAACTACCGCCGGTTTGCATTGTGACGGGTGAGTCGGTTCCGCCCGAGGGCTTGCGGAAGAAAAAGATCTACTACACCCACCCGGCCGCGTATCTCAGTCTGCTGGCGGGTGGCCCGGCCGTCAGAGCGGCCGGGTCGCGAAGCGACAGGATGTTGTTCGAAACCGTTCCGCTGACTGATCCGTCTCGAATACACCGGGAGGTTCTCGAACGACAGCTCGTGCCTGTCAGCACCCGGCCGAGAATCGGCCGGGCCACCCGTGGTCGCGGTGTCCGCAGCCCGGCTGACTTTAACCATTTTCATTCCGAATAACGTGCGCAGTCATCCGGAATTATTCCTGAAAAACACTAGTTATCCGCACAAAAGTGCTCGCTCAAGATACATCGCATCATGATTGACACCCTTCCCAAGAAATATCAACGCCACATTGAAGTGCTCGTGGAGAGTTATGGCGCAGGGCAGTCTCTTCATGACTATATTTCTGCGAAACAGGAGAAGCACTTTCCGAAACTGCTCGGAGAGAACCGAATACGAGGCGTTGACTGGACCGAAGAGCAATACATTGCGCATGCGACACAGCATCTCATGGGTGGTTACCCGTTGTTGGAACGGGGTTACGCCAAACGTATCTTAGAGGACCGACCGGAAGAACTCGCCCGGTCAGCGAGTACGTTCGGCCGACTCCGTTACTGGTGGGGGACTCGCGACGAGGAAAATGATTTTTTGTGCCACGCAAATGACATGTTAAGAACATTGGCATCTGGAGACATCGCTCTTTTTGAACGGTACACGGCGGTGACACCCGCCAAGGCCAGAACTGGCCCATGGGCGGAAAAGCTCTTGCATGCGGGCATTACTGCAGTCATCAGTCGTGACCGCACCCGTCTAGCGGACGCTATCGCTGAATACGAGGCATGGAAGAAACCGAAGATGTACATCACTTGTATGTATGCAACGCTTCAGGGGCTATTGGATTCAGACCCTGTCCAAGTTGCCCGCGGTCTCGATTCCTTCATCGAAACGAGCCGTAAGATTTCACAGCTCTATGATCTATTCAAGTACATCTGTCTCGAACCACACGGACTCTACGAATTATGCCGATGGTACGATGTTGCATTGATATCTGAGTTCAACCCGGACCGCAGTTTGCCATGGGACAATGGGCTGTATCACTGGGTTCGTAGCAATGAGGGCAAATGCCCGCACTACGACGTGAAATCACTTTCACCAGCGTTGCAAGACTGGCTTGTGCAGCTTCCTTTCCGCGATGAGCATGCGCACCACTGGCCTGATAAAGGCGGATAATAAAAAAATGCACCCGAGTCGCGAAGTCGGGCGTTTTGATATTGGAAAATCTCTCGTCGCGACCGGGTGATTTTAGACGTTAGCCCGCATTGAGAACCCTGTGACACGAGCCGACTGGCAACTAACTCGACGCGGTATGCTAGCCGCGATTGCCCTGATGTGTGGCGGCATGGGATGCAGTTCATCCGGTCGTCAACCGATGCCCACTTCGATGGCAAGACTCGCGAATCGGTTCGACCGCATGATCAAGCGATCATCAAAAACTCTCTCACTTCATCCATCTCACTCAAAGAGCGTCCAGCTACCTTCGGATTATTCCACCTTCCTCGCAACATTTGGAGCCGGAACATTCGATGACGGCCGTTTATCATTTGCCATTGCTGACTTGAGTGTCGCGAGTGACCTCACTGCTGAGGAGTTGTTCGCTGTCCTCTACGACCGCGATTTCCGACTCGGCAGCGAGGCATTTACAGGTTTTCACGGCATCCCCGGAATAATCCCGTGGGGTCACGACCATCAAGAAACGACATTTTATTGGATTGCCGATCAGAACGATCCAGATCGCTGGAAGGTTGCGATCAATGGCGTCGCTGACAACTTGCTCGTCCACTCCAAATCCACGACTGACTTTCTCGCAACTTGCTTACTTGATCGCGTCTCGTTTTATTCAGAACTGCAATTCGACCAACGTACCCTCTCCTTTGTTCCATCGCGAGCGGGCTAACAAAGCCGTGAACCGGAGCATTAATTCACTTGGCAGCTGAAATCAAAGTCTTCCGTTCGTGCCCGGTTACGGCAGCCATTAACATACAACGATCAATTGCTGATTTCGCCAATATTCCCTTAGATTGTGTTCCGCGCTCCCTGGCGGTCGCGGCTAAACGGCGGGTCGAATGCCTCGCGGCTCGCCGTTAATAAACCCCGACCGTTGTTGTTTTCGCGGGTGGTCCGGCCGTGAGAACGGCCAGGGCGCGAAGCGACAGGATGTTGTTCGAAACCGTTCCGCTGACTGATCCGTCTCTAATACACCGGGAGGTCCTCGAACGACATCTCGTGCCTTTCGGCACCCGGCCAAGAATCGGCCGGGCCACCCGTGGTCGCGGTGTCCGCAGCCCGGCTGACTTTGACTTTTCATTCCGAATAACGCGCGCACGTTATTTGGAATCATTCTTAATAAACACTAGTTATGTGACTAAAACAGCCTTTTGCCACTGTTGGTCGCCAGCGAATCTCTATGAAAGTTGTCGATACCCGCGTAGCCACCAAAACAAGAGAGAACAAGAGCATGAAACCAGCCGTTGTAAACTCCCCTTCTGACACACAGGTTGAGGTTGTTAGAGGCTTCGACGCGCCAGTTGACTCGGTTTGGAAACCTTTCACCGACGCTGACCTGGTTCGTCAATGGATGCTTGGACCGCCGGGTTGGTCGATGCCCATCTGTGAGATGGACTTTCGAGTGGGCGGGAAGTACGAGAACGTATTTCGAAATGAAGCAGACGGTTTGGAGATTTCAATTGCCGGCGACTTTCGTCAAATCGAAACGCATAGAAAGATAGTTCAAGACGAAAAGCACCTGATAGGCGATTCGGACGACGACACAAACCAAGAAACGGTCGTCACCATCACATTTCAGGAGATGGACCGGAGAACGACGGTCACCACGGTGATCGAGTATGCGTCAACAAAGGCACGCGACGAGGCCTTGGCGACTGGAATGGGAGCAGCAATGGAAATGGGGTACTGTCGCATTGATGAGCTCTTAGTTGGCTGATCGCGGGTGGCCCGGACGTTACTACGTCCGGGCGGCGGAGCCGCAAGAGGTTCGGCGTGGAGTTTCAACGGCGAAACTGATCGTCGAGTGAGGTCTGCGACGACCGTTACCGGATTACCAGCCGGCGTCGCTTTTTTGGGAGCGTCCCCTGAGACCTCTTGTCGCTGTGCGACCCGGACGTGTGACCTCCGGGCCACCCGCGTTTCACGCCCGCTCCGCCTGTCTTGAGTCGATCGACTGGAGAAGGCTTTCAAGGTCATACTTCAGTGAATTTGCTCTCGGAGGACATCGTTTCAAACTCTCGCGAGCAAATGACTTTGCTCTCCGCAACATTCCTAACTCGAAGGCTATATCGGCAAACAATCGCAGATTGATCGCCCGCGTGCCCCCCAAGATCGGTGTTTCGTCCTGTGCTTTAAACTCTTTCAGCGTAATCCGAGTCACGAGGCCCGGATACTCTGATACTAGATTCAGTTCATCTTCGATCGCATTCGCGAGCGAATCGGCGAGATCAGCGAGCCATTCCGGGTCTTCGGTATACGAAAATCCCGCCCCACCTGGTTCGTCGCGAACGTCAACACGGCTGCGGAAGCAACACTCGTATTCCTTCAGCTTTTTCGGGTCGGGGAACACGCCACCGTGCAGCTTCAAGAACTTTGGCCTCGCACCAATGTTGATGAAGAACTTCTCGCCCCCGTGACTCTTCTGAAAGTTGACTACTTGGATCGACTCAGCGTACTCACGCGTGTACGTGGGACCAAACTTTCGGAAGCCTAACTCCTTCAGCATCGGTCCGGCTGCGGCGAATACCGGTTTCAGATCACTCATGTTTTTGAGAATCAGCAGAGGGACGTTCAAAACCGAGGTTAAGAGAGCACCGAGGGCTAAGTGCAAAGTGAGCACGCTCCCTGGCGGTCGCGGCTAAACGGGGCGGGTGAAATCGCTCGTTCTTAATAAACCCCGACGGTCGTCGTCTTCGCAAAGACGTGAAACGGCCTGACGCCGCTGACGCCGTCCCAGGGGTATTTGTCGCAGGGTTCTTCGCGTTCGCCTTCGTCCCGTTCCATGAAGCCGGGGATGAAGAGTTCTTTCGTCAGAGTGTAGAGCTTCACGCGGCCGGTTTCGCCGTAGCCGACCGGTTTGTTGTAGTCGTCAAAGTCGACGACCTCGACGGCGGCTCGCGGCTGTGGAGCATAGTACGTGATCTTATAATTTTCGGCCGGATCGAACGGCTTGCCGCAGGCGAGGCCCATCAGCGTGTTGCCGTAGGTCGGCGTGATATAGACGTTCGGCCCGAGCAATTCTTCCTTACAAAACTTATACCACTGCGGCGTGAACTCGGTGCCGCCGGCGAAGATGCCCTTAATGCCGATTTCTTCAATGCTCGTGCCTTCGTCGAACAATTTCATCGCGAGTGCTTCGAGCAACTTCGGCGTCGCGAACATGCATTGGATGTCGTGGCCCGCCGTCAGGACGGTGTAGGCCTGATCGATGACGTGCGTCTGATACGCTTTCGCTTCCTCAACTTTTCCCGCCTTAAGCAATTTCACGACCCACCGCGGATCGAGGTCAACGCAGAACGAAATGCCGCCGCGGTATTGGGCAAGGTGCTCGACGGCCAGTCGCAGCCGGCGTGGTCCGGAAGGCCCAAGCATCAGCCAGTCGGCTCCTTCCGGGAAGAACTCATCGGGGAGCGTGTGCGAGAACATCTCGTAGTCGATCCAGTGGTCCTCGGCCACGAGCCGGCTCTTGGGGATGCCGGTGGTGCCGCCCGTCTCGAAGACGTACAGCGGTTTGCCTTCGAGGCCCTTGGGTAACCAACGGCGGACGGGACCCCCGCGGAGCCACTCGTCTTCGAACTCCGGAAACTGCCGGAGGTCTTCGAAGCACGTCACATCGGTCAGCGGGTCGAAATCGTAGGTCGACTTCTTCTCCAGCCAGAAGGGGGAGCCGGTTTCCTCGCTGAAGTGCCACTGCACCATCTCGACGGTGTGTTTGTCGAGCGCGGCTTTGGCTTCTTCAGGCGATGACGGGGCGGGGGGCAGTTCTGCGACGGCGATATCGTGCTTCACGGGGCAAACTCCGGCGGTCGAAAGCGATTCGGGTACGCGTCGACAACAGCCGATGTACCGCGACCCATCATGATAGGGTCCGCCCGCTCCTTTTCCAACGAGCGTCGGAGTCCGAAAGACGGTCCGCTTGACCGAGCCGGAAGCTCAAAGGGTGGCTGAGGACCGTGCCATTGCGACGCCCCGTGTGATCCGGCCTTTGGTCGCACCTTCATCGATCCAACGCGACTTCGCGAGCGCGCGTTCCGGGGGCGGCGAAAGCGCCGTCCCCGGCCACCCCCCCGAACATGATGCCTTGCTTTCTCTATTCTCCGGCCGCGTCGGAGTCCGCTGCCCGAACCGCGGTCGACGTTTCGAAAATTCAACGTGGACGACACCACGTTGCAGAAACGACACAGGTTTCCCGCGAGCAACATCGCCCACCTAAATGGCTTAAGTGCAATGGGTAAAATTGTTTACGAGATAATTTCCATGTCTGATGTTGCTCCGGTGCGCCCTTTGCGTTCTCCCTTTTCTCTCCGGCGGCGCTTCGAATTCCTTACAACGCGAAGCGCCGCCGTCACCCCCATAGATTGACCAGACCCACGGGGCCGACTCGAATGGCGACACGACGCAAGCGACGAAAAATTGTCAGTGAAGCGAACGGCGTCGCGATGCTGAATCTCGGTGACATGGATATTTGGGATGGCGCGGACCTTTCGCTACTGCGTGATACTCTGATCCGGTTGATCACTCGGGAGAAAAAGCGGGCGATCTCGGTCGATATGACCCACGTGAAGTACATTCCGAGCGGCTTCTTCGGAATGCTCTTCGATTGGCGTGAGCGGGGCGTGCAAATCTATCTCTACGACCCACAGCCACGGATTCAGCAGATGCTCTGGTTTCAGCACTTCGTGCAGCATCTCAAAGACCGTACCTATCGGATCGTGCTCGAACATCAGCAGGAACTACCGGAAGAAGCGCAACCCGGTTACCGCGAGCCGGAATGGGAACCGGATGAGGATGATTCCCAAGTCTTCCGCGTTTCACGGTAAGGCATCCGTGCCGGCAGGTCCGATTGATAGGGATTTCCCCGAAGTAAATGGCGTTGCGGTTGAGCGCATCGGCGAGGCTGCTACAGTCGAGCGGTAACCTCTCGTGGAGGTCTTGTCCGTGCCCGCTCAGCCATCGAGACCTTCTATTGGTGTAAGCCGAATTGCAGCGGAGATTTGACGCACTCCGACCCGCTGCCGCAGTGCTTGCGAACGCTCAAACCGAACGGAAGCGAGACTGATGCAGCGAAGCGTTTTGATGACCGGGGCGACCGGGTTGCTGGGTCGGTACGTCCTGCGTGAGTTGCTTCGCGCGAATGTCGACGTAGCCGTGATCTCGCGACCGAGCGAACACGCGTCCGCCCAAGATCGCCTGTTGGAACTCGTCGAATCACTCGAGGAGGAAGTCGGCCGATCATTATCGCCTCCGACCGTCTTCGATGGCGATCTGAACCGACCGGGGCTCGGGCTGAACGAGTCGAGTCGCCAATGGGTCGAGACTCATTGCGATGCGATGTTGCACAACGCCGCGAGCCTGCAATTCATCGCGACTGAGGAGGGCGGGGAGCCGTACCGCAGCAACGTCGAGGGGTTGCGGAACGTGATCGAGCTGTGCCGCTCGACTCAAATTCGCAAATTCCATCACGTGTCGACGGCTTACGTCTGCGGAGAGCGACCGGGGCCGATCATGGAATGCGACCTTGATGCCGGCCAGACGTTCCGGAACGACTACGAGCGTTCCAAATTCGAAGCCGAACGAATCATCCGCGATGCCTCATGCTTCGATTCACTCACCGTTTACCGCCCCGCCATCATCGCGGGCGATGCCCAGACCGGCTACACGAGCAGTTATCACGGCCTGCTGAGCTATTATAAATTTATCTCGGTCATTGCCCGCAGCGTCGAGCCGGGGCCAGACGGGCGGCGATTCATCCCGATCCGCGTCCGCATCACCGGCGAAGAACGGCGAAATGTCGTTCCGGTCGATTGGGTCGCGAACGCGATGGTCCGAATTTTTAATCAGCCTTCGCTTCACGGCGAGACCTATCACCTTGCTCCGTCGGAGCCGACGACAACGAATCACTCCATCGGCACGTGCCTAGAGTATTTCTCGATCGACGGCGTCGAGTTTGTCGGTCACGATGCCGACATCTCTGATTGGAATACTTACGAGCAGGCCGTGGCCGAGAACACGGCAATTTATGACGCGTACGTCACCTCCGACCCGGTCTTCGACGTCTCAAATACAATCGCGGCATTGCCCGATCTGCCTTGCCCGGAATTGGATCGCGACATGCTGCACCGGTTCATCGAATTCGGAGAATCGGATCGCTGGGGTAAGCGTCAATCTCGGAAGAAGCGTTCCCCCAAGGACAACGCGGTCGGCGTCTCCTGACTGACCAGTTGAGCGGCCAGAAGTGCTCGCGCTTCAGAGTCTTAAGGCTACTAATTTAACGAACTTGCCGAGTCGATTCTGTCGGGACGGCGATCATGGTTTTGGCCATCGCTTCGTCGGCGTCCGGGGGCTCCAAGTTCCCCGGCGAAATGAATTCATCGGAGTTCTCCATCCACCATTGGGCCGCGTCCTGCCTGGTCCACTGGTTCGCCGATCGACAGGCCGCAAGGGCCGCCTCCAGTTCATCGGCGCTTTGAAATCGGTCTGCCGGCGACTTCTCCAGGCAACGCATCACGATCGCTTCGAGGTCGGAATCGATCTCGCGATTTGCGAGTTGAGATGGCTTTTTCGGGACCACTTCGGCTTGTTGACGTAGGATGTCGATCACACTGCCGCCGTCGACCACCGGTCGACCTGTCAACAGGAAATAAGCCACCGCTCCGACCATATAGAGGTCACTGCGAGCATCGGTGGACTCAGGGTTCGATATCATCTCGGGCGGCATATAAAGCGGCGTCCCCGTGATCGCCCCGGCGTTAGTCAACGTCGACATCTTGCCGGCATCGGCGGCTTTAACGAGGCCGAAATCGAGTACCTTGACGAAGTCGTACATTCCGCCGCGTACCGTCACAAAGACATTGGCGGGCTTAATGTCACGGTGTATTAATCCGACGGCATGGGCTTCGGACAGTGACCCGCAAACCTGCCGCAGCAGGTAGATCACGCGGCTTTCCGGCAGGCGGCCCGCTTGGTTGACGAGCTCTTCGCAATCACGACCGTCAAGCAATTCCATCGCATAGTAAAACACGCCCTCCGGAGTCCGCCCGTAGTCGTAAATCGCGATTGTATTCGGGTGGGTCAATCGCCCGGTGATTTGAACTTCTCGTTCAAACCGTGCGATCGCCTCCTCGGTCGTTCGTTCGGCATGCAACAACTTCACCGCGGTGGGTCGCTGCAGCATCGCATGATGCGCTTTATAGACGACACCCATTCCCCCTTCGCCTAATTTTTCGTCCAATGCGTATTGACCGAGTTGCTTGGCCTGAATTGCAGCGCTGCGTGCTTCCCGATTCGCCCTTTCGATAAAGATCGTAAAGACGAAAATCGTTGCAGCCGCGATACCGAGCAGGGCAAACATCCCCCAAAAAAACCGTCGCAGAATATTGAGGGCCATAAAGGCTTCGGAAGCGTCCAACTCGGTGGCAATGCCGAAGTCATATTCGGGAAGCCAAACCCAGGCGCCAATCACCCGAACGCCCCGATAGTCGCGATATCCGACGGCATCGTAACCATCACCTTCGGCGACCGCCGAGGCCACCATCTTCGTCGGTTCGCGTTCCGAGGGCTGAGCCTGCGGTTTAAAGCCCCGCGTCATGTCACCACCGGGATCGCGAACCAGAATGTTCAGAATCGAGTCCTGGTCGAAGGAAAGAAGCGCGATTTTTCTCAGGTCGGGATCGAAGCGACTGTTCGAGAGCATTAATCCGTCGGCATCGAAAGCATAAGTCTCGCCGGACTCTCCCGGTCTTGCGACTCTTAAAATCTCAGAGAACTGGTCCTCCGGGCGAATTCTTAACGCGAAAATCGCGGCAAGAGAGCCGTCTTCCCGGTTCAGCGGAGCGGCTGCGAACATTGTCGGCAACCCCGACTTTAACGTGCCGTCTTCATCTTCAAGCGGAATTCGACTCTTAAACGGCGGCAGCACTGTGGCCCCCCGAGCTTCCATCCGTGTTCGCATGACGTCGACGAGCTCCTGCTCGATGGTGAGGCCGACCGGCGCATCCCTTCGTGATGCAGCAACGCGGCCACCGTCGGTGACGACCACGAAACCGTCATAGTTGTGCGCGTGCAGCCACGGATCCATTTCGGTCCGTAGTTCCGCAAGCTGCGGCGCCTGCAGCAGGTCCGCCGTCGACGTGTTTTTCGCTTCGCTCAACCGCACCAGTTCGCGAGCATTCCGCAACACGGTGTCATCCTCGAGGACCGACCGCGCAGCTCGCTCCTGCTCGTTGAGCCAGAGCTTCATTGCGGCGACGTCGGTCTGGACGAGGGTGACGAGCTCATCGCCGATTTCTTTGCTGAGCGTGTCTTCGATCGCGTTTCGCAAAAACAGACCGAGTAGACCCAACGTCAGAGCCGCAATGATCGGCCAGACCCACAGTTGGGTGCGAAGAAACGATCCGGTGCGAGTGACCGAACGAACGACCGTCCGATGCCCCACCCCCACCCGAGACTTCGTCTTGGCTCGTTCGCTGACGGTATCCGGTCGCATCACTACACCAGCTGTCTGTGATCTATCGAGGCGGGCGGTCTGGCTGAGGCCGAAATATTATTGACCCGAGAAGCCAAACCGTGGTGACACGCGCTCCTGCCTGCTGATTTCATCATTATCGGATGCTGCAAGGCGGGAACGATCCCGAACACGACCGTCGCATTGTCGCATCCAACACCGAAAACCGCATCGCAGATCGGAAATCTCCCGGCGCAGGAGATATCACCAAACGCCTATCTGACCACAGCGGCCGATGAGCGTCTATCTCACCCGCCGAGTTTGCGAATCAATCCGGGAATCGACCCTGCCATTTGCCGGCAGCGATTCCGAGAGATCGCGCCGATCTTCGTCGAGAAGTGGTCGCAACCCGTGCGACAGCCGCGTTCAAATAGCGACCGATCGGGTCGGGACGAATCGGACAAACAGGCAGAACGAAGCGAAGACCGCGCAGCTCATCGCGAACCAGTCTCCGCCGCGCACATACAGACTCGTCCGGCTGTCGAGCGGGACATCGGACACGAGCACGGCATGTCGATCCTTCTCGAATCCGCCGTAGGCCGTGCGATACTCGGTCCGTTTCAAGGTCTCGCCATCAATGAAAACCTTCGGTTCCAAGATGACCCCGTCGCCATCGATCACGGCGGAGATGCCGGTGTTGACGGCGCGAACCAGCGGAGTCCGCGTTTCGACCGTGCGAAACAGCGCCGAGATCAGGTGCTGCTCCTGCTCTGAAGATTCATTGAACCAGCCGTCGTTCGTCAGGTTGACCAGGACATCGGGATTCTCGCGGCGGACATACTCGTTTGCCAGATGCGGCACGGTGTCTTCGAAACAGATGAGCGGCGTGAAGTTGTGCCCCTCGTATTCGAACTTCGCTGGTCCTTCACCTTTGGCGAGGCCGAATTGACCGCGATAGGGCGTCAGTTGCTCCAAGCCGGGAATCCATTGCCGCATCGGAACGAATTCACCGAACGGCACCCGGTGGACCTTGTCGTAACGTCCCACTAGTCCGAGTTCCGGTCGGCTGAACGCGGCGCTGTTGAATGTGCGATAGCCGTGCCGGGCAGTAACGTCGCCGGTGAGCACACCGATCATCATGGCGGCTCCCGCCTGCGTCGCGAGGTTCTCGAACATCTCTTTCATTTCGCCGCTGCGGAACGCCTCGGCTTTAATGTTCGGAACGATTCCGGTAATCGCGGCCAGAGAGAGGTTCTCTTCGGCTTCCAGCAGCGGCCACGGCATGACCGATTCGGGCCAGACGATCAGATCGGGCTGGTAAGGCACCGAGAGTCCGGTGAGCTGGTGGTAGGTCCGAAAGCGGTCCCCCGCAGCAACCGTAGGGGGACCGAGACTGGTCGGAAAGTTTCCTTGGATCAGCGCGACCCGCGGCCCGGGCGAGAAGACCGCAGGGTCACGCCGGAGCGTTCCATACAAACAGGCGGCAGCGACAAGACAAATCAGCCACGCCGTCGCCATGCCTCGGTGCGACAAAGAAACCGGTGGCAGCGAGGTACTCGACCCCTCAGAATTGTTCGGCCAGTCCGATCTTTTCGGCGGCTCCAGTCGGAGCGATTGGTAGAGCCGGCGCGGCAGAAACAGACCGAGAACGGCTGCGCCGGTCGCGACCACATAGCTGACGCCGTAGCCGCCAACCAAGTCGCTGATTTGAATCAAGGTCGTCCACTGCCACTGCGAATGACCGAGGTAGTACCACGAAAATCCGGTGAAGGCGTGAGCCTGAAGCCACTCGGTCCCGACCCAGACGACCGGGAGTGCAATCACGGCCGGAACCTTGAGTCGCGTCCGCGCCACCCGGCACAGGAACACCGTCAGCGGAACATAGACCGCGACGTAGAGCGAAAGCGCAATCCACGCCGGGTACATCGTGACGTCGCCGAGCCGCATCCACTGCAATTGCACGAGCGTTGCGGCCAGCGTGGTCAGATACAGGGCTGAATACATCCACCGCGTCGGCACTGGAATCCGAATCAGCATGACCAGCGGCGTGAACGCGAACCAGGCGAGCGGACCGATGGCCAGCGGATAAAAACTCGCCCAGAAGAGCACTCCGCAGACGAGGCCGCAGACCCAGGCCCCCAGCGACGGCGGCCGCTCCGGCTTGCGGGCCGATGCGATGATGGTTCGCACGGCCGGATCGAGCCGACCCTGCGACGCAGCTGGGTTCGCATTCGCCCCCCCGGCTGCGGGAGTCAAATTCGACGTATCTCGCGATTCTTCCATTACATCCGCCGGAGACATGGCGACGCGTCTTCCATCCGTGGGACTTTTCCGAACAGCCGCGCGCACTGATCTCGCGGCCCATTGCCCGAACTATCGGTCATTTGCCGAAATCGGGCAAGACGGGCATTCCGGAGACGTGGGAAACGTGAGAGGCGGGAGAAACAGAGACCGGCGTTGCCGACCGCCTTCAATGATACTTCGCCTTTCCCATTCGTGGTTCTCGGAAAAAGCACCGAAACTTTTCTGCCCCCGGGGTGGTTTAACCCCACGTCCCAACTCTCACTCGCGTCTCACGACGAGGTCGCCGCTATGCGTTTTACTCCTGTCGCCCTCAGTCTGGCCCTGATGTTCAGTTCGCTTACGGCGTACGCGCGTCCGGTGGAGCCGCTCGAGGTTGCCGCGGAAGTGGATCGGATCCTGGCCGCGGCATTCGCCGAACAGGGCGTGTCCCCTTCGGAAAAATGCAGTGACGTCGACTTCCTGCGGCGGGCGGCATTCGACCTGACGGGCGGACCGCCCTCGGCTGACGAGGCCGTGCTGTTTGCCGTGACGCCGGACGGCGCAAAGCGAGCAGAGCTGGTCGAACGCCTGCTCGAAACCGAAGGCTATTCGCTCAACTGGGCCCGCTATTGGAAAGACGTGATCTTCTCCCACGCCACCAATCAGCGGGCCCGGTTGTCCGAACCGAGATTCGAAAGGTGGATGGCCGAGCAATTTCGCGAGGGCCGCAAGTGGGATGAAATCGCCACCGAGCTGATCACAGCCACCGGCGACGTCCGCGAGAACGGCGCGGTCGGCCTGCTCTTCGCCCATGATGGCGAGGCCAATGAGATCGCGGGCGAAGTGAGCCGCATCTTTATGGGCGTGCAGATTCAATGCGCCCAATGCCACGATCATCCGTATGACGCTTGGAAGCGTGAAGACTTTCACAAGCTCGCCGCATTCTTCCCACGTGTGCGTGTTCGTCCGGTGCTAAAGGAGAATGCCCCACGCTCGTTCGAAGTCGTCAGTCAGGATCGCGATCGCACCAACGCCCGCGCCCGATTCGCGAGGAATCCCGACTTCGTCTTCCGTTTTATTGATAAGAATCGTGACGGCAGAATCACCGAGAGTGAAACTGAGGGAACTCAGCTCGAACGACCGTTTCCTTTCATCGTGCGTTACGGTGACAAAGACGGCGACGGCGCGCTGAACCTGGAAGAATTAAAGAATCTGCCGGAGCCGCCGAACGACCGCAATCGCTCGATTGAGCACTTCATGCCGGACCTTTCGGACCCCGATGCGAAAGGCGAATTAATTTCACCGGCCCTGTTCGCGTCTCGAAACGTCCGCGTCTCGCCCGGCACTTCCGACAGCATTCGCCGCAAAGCTGCTGCGGCCGGTATTACGAGCACACGCAATCCGTGGTTCGCTCGGGCTTACGTCAATCGCATGTGGGCGGAGCTCGTCGGCGAAGGCTTCTATCACCCGCTCGACGACATGGGCCCGCAGCGAGAAGCGAGCTATGCGGACGCCTTGGACGCACTCGTGTTCGGGTTTGCCGCCAGCGATTATGACCCGAAATGGCTGTTCCGCGCGATCATGAACACCGAGGCCTACCAACGGGCACTCGATGGCTCTTACACCGATCCCGTTGATGGCAACGCGTTTGCCGCCACGGGGGCGACTCGCCTGCGGGCCGACCAGATTTATAACGCCCTCTCGGAGGTGCTGGGGCAGCCGACGCTCCGCTCACGGGTCAGCCAAAGCATGGGCGGCCGCCTCGGCGGCCTCGATCGGCTGCGGTTCGCCTTTAATAACACCTTCGGCTTCGACCCTTCGACGCCCAAAGAAGACCTGACCGGCGATATCCCTCAAGCCCTGTTCTTAATGAATAGCGATCAGGTCAACCGCTCGATCGCCGCCAATCCGCTGTCTCAACTGGGCCGACTCCTGCGGCGCTATTCGGATGATAAAGACGCGATCGCCGAGGTTTACTTAAACGTGCTTTCACGCGAGCCGACCGCGGCAGAAACAAAGATCTGCCTCGCCTACATCGACAAGGCTGATAGCCGCCGAGACGCCTATGAAGACCTTGTTTGGTCTTTAATTAACAGCGCCGAGTTCGTCTCGCGACGTTGAGGCGAGAAGCGAGAAGCGAGAAGCGAGAAGCGAGAAGCGAGAAGCGAGAAGCGAGAAGCGAGAAGCGAGAAGCGAGAAGCGAGAAGCGAGAAGCGAGAAGCGAGAAGCGAGAAGCGAGAAGCGAGAAGCGAGAAGTTTTATTTTTCTGTCCTTGGTCATCAAGACAGAATTTTTCATAGAAATATTTTATCGGGATCTAATCATGACCAAATCATTCCTGCATCACTCGTTCAGCCCGCTCGGTCGAGACTTTTCCCGTCGCTCTTTCCTGCGGACGGCCTCGGCGACCGCCCTTGCTTCGGGTGCCCTCGGGTTTCATAACCTCGCGACGACACACGCATCCGAATTAAAGCGGAAGCACAAGTCGATGATCCTGCTGTGGATGCAGGGCGCGCCGAGCCAGTTTGAGACCTTTTCCCCCAAGCCCGATCATGAAAACGGCGGAGGCACTGAAGCCATCCGCACTAGCGTTCCGGGTATTGAGATCGCCTCGACATGGACCGAAACAGCCAAAGCGATGAACGACATCGCGCTGATTCGCTCGATGACCAATAAGGAAGGCAACCATCAGCGGGCGACCTACCAAATGCATACGGGATACGTGCCTTCGGGCAGCGTGAAGCACCCAAGCCTCGGCGCGAATATCGCCCATCGCATTGCCCCGGACGATTTTGATTTGCCTTCCATCGTTTCGATCGGCGGCGGACGGCTCGGCGGCGGGACGACCGGAACCGGACCGGGTTTCCTCGGCGTCGAATATGAGCCGTTTCGCGTCGCGCAAGCCGGCGAGCTCCCGCAAAACGTCGCCCTCCCGACGTCGCCCGATCGATTCATTCGACGCAGGTCGCTGCTGTCGCAACTTGATGGTGAGTTCGCCAAGCGAGGTGCGGCCCAGACCGTCAAAGATCACGGTGATATCTACGCCAAGGCGGCCGATCTCGTCCTCAGCCCCGAGTTGAAAGCGTTCGATCTTGCCAATGAGCCGCAGTCACTGAAGGACCGCTACGGTGACACCGATTTTGGTCGGGGCTGCCTACTGGCCCGCCGACTTGTTGAGTCGGGCGTGACGTACGTGGAGGTCAATCTCGGCAACTGGGACACGCACAGCGACAATTCCGAAGAGTGCGCCACGCTTTCGGGACAGTGTGACCCGGCTTTCGCCACGTTAATCGCCGATCTGAAGGACCGGGGCCTGCTTGATGACACGCTGATTGTCTGGGCGGGCGAGTTCGGCCGGACGCCGCGAATTAACGCGCGAGCCGGACGGGATCACTTTCCCCGAGCCTTCAATGCGGCCTTGGCCGGATGCGGTGTTCAAGGCGGGCAGGTCATCGGCGCGACCTCCGCGGGGGGCGACAACGTCACCGATCGCCCCGTCACGGTTCCTGATCTGTTCCACTCAGTGTGCAAGGCTCTCGAAGTCGATATGCACTCCGAAACGATGAGCCCGCTCGGCCGGCCGATGAAAATCGTCGAGGGTGGCGCTCCGGTGAATGAACTCTTCTCCTGAGTCGTCAACCAATGCGTTAAGGATCGCGTTCCTCGGTACTGATGACCTTATCGAGGAATGCCTTCAATTCTCGTTGAAACTCGACCCCGGCGACATCGGCGTAATTGTTGTGATCAGCCCCGTCGAGCAACACGAACTGTCGCGGCACGCCGGAATCCGATTCCTCCGGAAACGAGTCGAACAGGTCGCGGGCGTGATCGATCGGGATGACCGTGTCACGATCGCCGTGAAAGACGAGGACCGGGCACTCAATTTGTTGAGCGAGTCCGATCGATTCATAGCGGTCGAGCAGGAGCAGCCGGACGGGCAGCCAAGGAAAGCGATGGACCGCCGCATCGGTCATGGTGCGGAAGGTCGATCGCACGACCAGAGCGGCGGGCGGAGTTTTCGCTTCGAATAAATCTGCCGCCAGCCGAATCGCCACTCCCCCTCCGAGTGACTCACCGAACAGAACGATATTGGATGGTTTCAGCCCGGCCACCTCGGTGGCGTATTTCCAAGCCGCCTTGGCATCGGCAACGAGTCCGTCTTCGCTCGGGCTGCCTGCGTTTTCGCCGTAACCCCGGTAATCGAAAACGATCGTTTCCCAGCCGAACTTGGCGAACAGGTGATACTCCCACAGGCGATGGCCCCGATGGCCGCCGTTGCCGTGAAAGAACAAAATCGCACGTCGCTGCGGGTCACTTTCGGAAGCCCCCTCGGGCCGACTCGGCTTGGCGTGCCAACCGTGCAGCGTTAAGCCATCCGACGTTTCCTGCGTGACGTCGCTGAGCGAATCGAATTCGTGGTCGACCGCTTGGGCGGCGAGCCGTTCGACCTGTAGTGCGGGATACATCAACGCCCGCTGGAAATACGCAAACATCACCACAATCGCGAGATATCCGAATCCGATGGTTCGCGCAATCCGAAACGCGATCCTTCGCAGATTGTGGGCATTCGAACGCACGGGGCAATCCTTCGAGGACCACGAAACTCAAGAGGGGAAGACCCCGACCCGATCGCGACAGTTCGGCGAAAGCCGAGAGGGGTACTCGAAAGCGAGCCCGCTCTCAGGCCGATTTCGCCGAAGATTCTGAGTCCTTGGCGATCTCGTCCGTTGATACCGCGTGCGATGAGGATGCGTTTCGCGGTTTCGGCCGGAAATATTTCCGGCTCTCCAGCACGGCGATCTTGCGGGGCGCCATCCGGACAAGCAGCGAGAGCAGCCGATTTCGCCAACCGGTAATCACAAACTGGCGGTTGCGCTCGGCGGCCTTCAGCGAAGACTTCACCACCTGCTCCGGCGTTTGAGCCGACTGTTTCTTGAGCCAGCCGGAGACCCCGGCGACGTCAAAGAATTCCGTTCGGGTCGGACCGGGGCAAACCGCGATGACCGTCACGTTGTGGTCGCGCGTCTCCGCCCACAGGGCTTCACTGAAATGCAGAACGTACGACTTACTGGCCGCGTACGCTCCCATATAGGCGACCGGCTGAAAGCCGGCGACGCTGGCGATATTGAGAATCGCCCCGTGTCGCCGTTCAATCATGGAGGGCAGAAACCGATAGGTGAGATCCGTGAGCGCCGAAATATTGACTCGGATCAGGTCGAGCACGTCTTCGCGAGACGTATTTGGGATGTCGGCTACAACACCGAACCCCGCGTTGTTGACCAGAATTTCGACCGGAACGTCAAGCTGCTCGATCTCTCGAAACAGTCGCCCGACTTCCTCACTTTGGGAGAGGTCGGCTGAAATAACTTCGGTTCGGGTGCCGTGTTTATCGAACAACTCGGCGGCAAGTTCTTTGAGCCGCTCTTTCCGCCGAGCGACCAGGATCACGTGCATCCCGCGTGAGGCGAGCACGCGCGCGTACTCGGCCCCAATTCCTGATGACGCACCGGTCACGACGGCCCAGCGGTCTGCGTATTCTTCAATCAAGCCGCACCCCGATTCGGCAACGCAGTTCAGTCTCGGCGGTTCCCATGGTATCACCGCGAGGGCACCGATAGAACAGGGGCGGACCTCGGAATCGGATGACTTGACCAAATCGCACTCCTTCGCAAAGGCGGTCACCAATGCGTAAGAGCCAACCACTCACTCGTGAACAGGTCCGCGAGGTCGATCGCATCGCGATCGAAGATTTCGGCATGCCCGGACTCGTGCTCATGGAGAACGCGGGCCGAAATTGCGCCGAGCTACTTCGATCGAAACTCTCCGGCGGCACCGTGACCATTTGCTGCGGCAAGGGGAACAACGGTGGTGACGGCTTCGTGATTGCCCGGCATTTGCTCAATCAGGGGTACGACATTCGGCTGCTCGTATTCGCCGACCCCTCCGGTCTCGCCGGTGATGCAAAGGTGAATTACGAAATTGCCCGCCGCATGGACGCCGACATCTGCATCTTCGACTCCAACCAACCGACTGCCGAGATCGCCGAGGCCTTGGGTGGGGCCGACTGGATCGTTGATGCGTTGCTGGGAACCGGAACCAGCGGCGAACTCCGCGAACCGTTCCCGGCGATTCACGCCGCGATCAATGCGAGCCGGGCTAACGTGTTTGCCGTCGACATCCCGTCAGGACTCGATTGCGACTCGGGGCAGCCGCTGGGAACGACGGTTCGTGCGGACGTCACGGCGACGTTCGTGGCCGAGAAGCTCGGATTCCGAAACGAAGCGGCTCGCGAATTGACCGGCGAAGTCCATGTAATCGATATTGGTGCCCCGCACATGATTATCGACCGGATCCGCTCCTCGGCCTGATACCTCAAACAGGGGCGGAAATGGGTTTCCTCGCTTGCTCTCGCCTCGACCAAAATCTGTGACGACCTCCTCGCCTCAATTCCACGAACCGCCCGATTTAAAAGCGGAATTGGCTAAGCTGCTTCGCCAGATTCCGCCCGGCCAAGTCACGACCTTCGGTGACCTCGCGCGGGCTCTTGGCGATATCAAAGCGGCGAAATGGATCGCGAGCGCACTGCCCGAACCATCGCCTACCGAACTGCCCGAGTCGCGAAGAGTCGTGCGGCAAACCGGAGAAATCAGCCCGGCCGGAGGAACCGATCCCGCGCAGCGAATTGAGCAATTGCGTTCCGCCGGCGTGCCGATGCGGGACAATCGGGTCCGACTCGACGAATGCCGGTTTCGCGATTTCGCCTCGGCGCAGCCGCTGCGGCAGTTGGCGAGGCAACAGGAACTGGTCCGCCCGAAGGTAAGCATCGAATCAATGCCCGAGATGCCCGATGTCGTTGCGGGGATCGACGTCTCGTATCAATCGGACGGCACCGCGGTCGCTGCTTACGTCGAGATGGCTGCCGATTCTTCCGAACCTTTGTGCGTGGTCACGGCGAAAGTTCCCGCGCCGCTCCCCTACATCACCGGCTACCTCGCGTTTCGCGAGATCCCGGCCCATCTGGCCGCGATCAAGAAAGCTCGGCAGCGCGGCGATCTTGCTCCGCTGCTATTGGTTGACGGAAACGGCATTCTCCATCCGCGACGCTGCGGCGTCGCGTCTCAACTCGGCGTCGTGCTCGATCACCCGACCGTCGGGGTCGGTAAGAAATTGCTCTGCGGGAAGGTCGGCAGTGAAGGCACCATCACCGATGCGGAGGGCGAAATCGGTCGAATCGTCAAACCGACGCCCGCCTCGAAGCCGCTGTATGTCTCACCCGGACATTGCTGCGATCTTGCGGATGCGACCGCCGTCGTCCGTAAGTTTTTTCGAGGACATCGGCTCCCGGAGCCGCTCTATCTCGCCGATCGCCTCAGCCGCAAAGTCGCCCGCGAAAGCTCGTCTTGAGTATGAACCTCGACGCGACATACGATAGCCCGGCCATGGCTGACGCAGATTTGGACATCGACCCTGATGAGGAATCGATCGAACTCGGATTCGAGGACGACATCGAATCGGCGTATCGCCGTGCCCTCAATGTGATCGATGAAGCCGATCTCGGAACGTCGCCCGACGCTGCCGAACCCGAAGCGGACGAGACAGCGCCGCAGGTCCCCCAAAGCGCTCCTCGGGTGCAGGCACGCCAGGTCATCGAGGCGGCGCTCTTCGTGGGCGGCATCGACCTCACGCTGAAGCGCCTTCGCGAATTGCTGGGCGACGAATACTCGGCTGAGTCGATCGAGCGAATGGTCGCCGAAATCGACGAACGATACCGAAATGAAGGACGACCCTACGAGATCACGTTCGGTGAGGGCGGATACCGATTTACGCTGCGCTCCGAATTCGAAGCGGTCCGAGCGCGGGTGTTCGGTCTGGGCCCGCGGGACGTCAGGCTGACCCCCGAAACGCTTGAGGTGCTGTCGCTGGTCGCCTATCGCCAGCCGGTCACCCGGGAAGACATCGAAGGCATGCGTGATGGCAATGCAGGGCCGATTTTGAATAACCTCGTCCGCCGGGGCTTGCTCCACGTTGAGCGAAGTAAGGAGTCGAAGCAGCCCGCCACCTACGCCACGACCGACCGGTTTCTGGAGGTATTCGGTCTGGCCGACCTCGACGACATGCCGCAGATCGAAAACCTGAGATTCAAATAAGAGCAGCCCGAACAGTTAGTGGTTCAGTTCGCACGAGCCAGAAACTTCGAAGGGTGGCTGTGGACGACGTCTTTACGACGCCCACAGTGATCTCTTCTTCGGCAACAACCTCTTAAAGTAGTCGCGAGTTCGAGAGTCCAAGAGTGCGCCTTCCGGGGGCGGCGAAAGCGCCGTCCCCGGCCACCCGACGACTCTCGACTCTCAGCCCTCGAATCTGAACTCACTTCACGCCGAGAATCTTGACGGTCGACAGAATTTCGCGACCGGTCAGCAATCCCGCGAGGTTTCCGAGGAATTCCGGCGAAATCGACCACAGTCCGAGCACGTCGAACAGCGGTTCGAGCCGTTCCTGTTCAAGACCGAACTTCGCTTTGAGCTTCGCCCCCTCGTCGGGGTGCATGTCCTCGAATTGGCTGATCAGCAGGAAGTCCCCTTCGCTCGCCAAATTGAGGTGCAGGGCTCGCAGTTCAGTCGCCAGGAATTGATCGAGCGGCACCGTCACATCGAGCGGCCCCCCGTCCAGAAAGCGATGGACCGACGCGGGGTCGCGTTCCACAATGGCTGCCGCCGATTCGCACGCCGCGTAAATGACGGCTTCATCGACCAGATCGGCTTCCATCGGGTCGGTCGCTAGGTGCTTGGCCCACGTCCGCGCCAGCAGATCGATCTGGACGTGCGACGGGACGGCCTGCAGAAACGGCACCTCGGTCAGAAAGCCGAAGCATTCGTGCGGATCGCTCCACATCTGATCCGCCAGCGACAAGCGTTCGAGCGTGTCTTTGAACGCAATGCGGAAGGCCAGATAGCTCAGGCACGTTTGCGGGAGTTGGTCGTTCGAGATCGTCAACATGGGCCGGGCGATACTCGTAAATGAATGTGTTCTCAGGATGCCGTTCAAGCTGCGACCGCGTCGTTTCGATTTGGCCGCAGTTGGTCCCATGCTGCGATCGATGGACGGCAAACACAACGAATATTGAGGCAAATCGCCGGGAACCGATGTTTTCTTCTCGAAACATCCCGGCACGCCCGTCACGGCAGTCAGTGACGACCTGATCGCTACCGATTCCCCTGATGCCCCAAGCCGCCACGGGTAGTCACAAGCAGGTTCGCGACCACCAGAATCGAATTCCGGCCCGAAAGTCACACACCTCTCACCCTCAACCCTCACATCTCACGCCGAAACACTCTCCTTCCTTCACGCCGGCGCTTCCGCAACTACAATTGTCGCTCGTGCTTTTTGCTGCCTCCTCGACAGATCAAATATGGCTGAAGACTATTACAAGACGCTCGGCGTCTCCCGCGAAGCCTCGGCGGATGAAATCCGCAAGGCCTATCGCAAGCTGGCCCGCGAAAATCACCCCGACGTCAAGCCGGACGATAAGGCCGCCGCGAAACGCTTCAAAGAGATTCAGGAGGCCTACAGCGTGCTGGGCAGCGCCGAAAAGCGCACCCAGTACGATCGCTACGGCCACGCCTTTCAGGGAGCGCCGGGTGGAGGCGGCGGACAGTATCGCCATCCCGGGGGCGGCGGGCAGCCTGATCTGAACGACATCTTTGGGGAGGGCTTCGATCTGGGCGACCTGTTCGGCGGAGCCTTCGGCGGCGGGGCCTCCAGCGCCCGCGGTCCCCGCGCTGCCCGACCTCGCCAGGCACGCGGTGCGGATGCGCGGGCGGAGATCACCGTGCCATTCACCGTGGCCGCCGAGGGGGGAAAGCACGACCTGCGGATCGATCGCGACGGAAAACCGGAATCGATCTCGATCAAAGTCCCGGCAGGCATCAAAGAGGGCGGCACGATCCGCCTCGCCGGACAGGGCCAACCGGGCTACAGCGGCGGACCAGCCGGTGACCTGCTTATTACAATTCACATCGCCGCCCATCCGCACTTCCGCCGCGAAGGCTCGAACCTGCTGGTCGACGTCCCCGTCACGCCGTCCGAAGCGGTCCTCGGAGCCAAAGTCGAAGTCCCGACGCTCTCGGAGGGCACGCTCATGCTCACCATCCCGCCCGGAACTTCGAGCGGCAAGAAATTAAGACTCCGCGGCAAAGGCGTGATCGACCCAAAAACCAAAAACCGCGGCGACCAATTCGTCGTGGTGAAAATCGTCGTGCCGGAAGACCCGACAGACGACCATCGAAAGTTGTATGAAGAATTAAAAGGGTTGGAGACGGACCCGCGAGAAAACCTGTGGCAGTGAAAACGAAAGCTGAGCGAAGCCCGATCAATATTCTCAGCTTAATTCGACTTCGCGTGGCACGGACAACGTCCGTGCGGCGCAGCCGCCAGAGCATATAGCTACTGATCGCATGTAACATTCGGTGCCGGATTGGTAGGGGAACCTCTGCCTGAATGCTCTGGTCGCGACGCGACCCGGACGGTGTCCGGGCCACTCTTGAATACATGGTGCGGGCAAGAGTAATCGATAAAGCCGAGACTTAAAATCGCTTCCGGTATTAAGAGCGCGGCTATGAAATCCAGCGCCGCCGTGGGCCCCTCACCCCAGCCCTCTCCCGAGAGGAGAGGGGGCACTTCGTGCCTGCGGCAGCAATCGCGGGCCTTCTCCTCTCGGGAGAAGGTGGCCGAAGGCCGGATGAGGGGAGGGTGGGGCGGTTGCTAAACGCCATCGTTGTTTGCTCTTCACCCTTGCCCAAGAAGCGATTCCATAGCGAGTGGCACGGGCGACGTCCGTGCGGCGCAGCCGCCAGAGCATTCAGCTATCGATCACATTTAGCATTCGATGCCGATTCGTCGGGCCAAGCTCTGCCTGAATGCTCTGGTCGCGACGCGACCCGGACGTTGTCCGGGCCACTCTTCAACTTCCAGTGTGGCAAGAAAGAAAGCGAGAGTCGCATCTTGCTATCGCTATCTTGAGCGCGGCTATTAATTTTACCGTCGCCCAGTCCCCTCACCCCCGGCCCCTCTCCCGAGAGGAGAGGGGAGTTAATTTGATCACTTCGACGCGTCGACCTTGATGTGCAGTTCTTTAAGCTGTTTGGTGTCGACCTCGCCGGGGGCGCCGCTCATCAGGTCGGAGGCCTTTTGCGTTTTCGGGAAGGCGATCACGTCGCGGATGTTGGGGATGTCGCCGAACATCATGACCCAGCGGTCCAGGCCCAGCGCGATGCCGGCGTGGGGCGGAGCGCCGTAGCGGAGTGCTTCCAACAGGAAGTCGAATCGCTTCTCCGCTTCTTCGGCCGACATGCCGATCAGGTCGAACACCTGCTGCTGGACCTTCGGGTCGTGAATACGCACGCTGCCCGAGGCCGCTTCGTAGCCGTTGCAGACGAGGTCATAGGAGGCCGCTCGGACCTTGCCCGGATCGGTCGCCATTAGGTCGGCGTCGTCCGGGTGAACCATGCAGAACGGGTGGTGCTCGGCCTCCCAGCGATTCTCCTCTTCATCCCACACGACGAGCGGGAAGTCGAGGACCCAATGGCAATCGAAGTCATCGGGACCGTAAAGCTCCAATTCCTTGCCCAGACGGTTCCTCAGTGCGGCCAGCGCGGCACTCGTGACCGGGGCTTTGTCGGCCACGAAGAACAGCAGGTCGCCCGCTTCGCCGCCCAGCTTCTCGATGATCGCCGCCTGATGTTCCGGCTCGAAGAACTTGGCAATGGGGGAGTCGAGCTGTAATTTGCCCTCCTCTTCCTTCACCCGGAAGAAGGCGAGACCCTTGGCCCCGTAGCCTTTAACGAACTCGGTCAGGCCGTCGATGTCTTTGCGGCTGTACTTGCCGGCGGCGCCCTTGGCATTGATTCCGCGGACGCGGCCGCCGTTGTCGATCGTGCCTTTAAAGACCCCGAAGCCGCATTCGGCCGCGATCTCTTTGACATCGACCAGTTCCATGCCGAATCGCATGTCGGGCTTGTCGGTGCCGAAGCGTTCCATGACCTCGGCGTGACTGAAACGGGGCAGGGGAGTCGGCAGTTCTTTGCCCTTAAACGCTTCGTAGTACGCGGCGATCAAACCGTCGATCGTGGTCAGAACGTCTTCGCGTTCGACGAACGCCATCTCGATGTCGACCTGCGTGAACTCCGGCTGGCGATCAGCGCGGAGGTCTTCGTCTCGAAAGCAGCGGGCGATCTGATAGTACCGGTCGTAGCCGGCGACCATCAAAATTTGCTTGTAGATCTGTGGGCTTTGGGGCAGGGCATAGAAGGCGCCTTCGTGAATCCGGCTGGGGACGAGATAGTCGCGGGCTCCCTCCGGCGTGCTCTTGCCGAGGATCGGGGTCTCGATCTCCAGAAAGCCCTTGATGTCGAAGTAGTTTCGCGTGATCTGCATCAGGCGATGCTTCATCACCATGGCGTCTTGCAGCGGCTTGCGACGCAGGTCGATGAAGCGATATTTGAGCCGGAGTTCCTCGTTCGGCAGGTTCTGCGAGTTCGGCTCGAAGGGGGGCGTCTTCGATTTGTTGAGGACGCTCAGTTCCCGCGCACGGACTTCGATCTGGCCGGTCGGGAGCTTCGGGTTCTCCAGCGATTTGCCTTTACCGTCGACGCCGCGGGCGATCACTTCCCCCGTGACCTGAATGACGTCTTCGGCCCGCAGATCACGAGCGACGGCATGCATTTCGGGGTCAAAGTCAGGATTGAAGACGACTTGCGTCAGCCCGTAGCGGTCTCGCAGATCGATGAAGACAAGTCCGCCGTGGTCGCGATAATTCTGGACCCACCCGCACAGCGTGGTCGATTCGCCGACGTGATCTTTGCGCAGGTCGCCGCAGGTATGGGTCCGAAGCATAGTCGAAGAGTCAGGAGCGAGGAGCAGGGAGCGAGAAATTCGGCCAATACCTGCCGAGGAGTCGCTAGAAAAAGAGCCGAAGGCGGTGCCTCCGGCAGGTCGCCGCATAATAAGGTCAGACGGTTCGAGTCGCAACGATCGCGAATTTGATGGCACGGCAGCGCTCGGCGATCCGCCCGGCTCAACTATTCGATGAACTTCTGATGAAGGATCTTGGATGCGAGCGGGAATTTGCGCATGATCCCGTCATGAACGACTCTCAATCAACAGACCAGCCATCGTCTTCCACGATGGAAGACGACATGATGTCGTCGCTCCGCGACCGGATGCGCGGCATGGCCGAAGACGACAGCGACGATTTCGACGAATCGCTGTTCGACCGCAAGCCGTTCTGGAAGCGATGGGGCCTGCGACTGGCGATCTGGCCGATTCTCGCAATCGTGTGCGGCCTCGTTTACACCGAGCGCTCCGCTTGGCTAGAAGCCAAAGCGACGGCGATCGCTTGGAAAGAAAAACTCGGCGAACGTGGCCGAGCCAACGTGTCAGCCCTCAAAGACCTTCAAACCGGCAACCCGATGTTGAAGGTCGAGGACATGAAGAGCTATCCGCTGGTGCAACGTCGGCTGCATTCGGCCGCGAACGTTTACACGTATACGTGGACCGGGCTGGCCATGGGCTTCAACATCCGCGTCTACGTCACCGCGACCAACCAGGTCAACAAGTCGGCTCGCATTCTGGCGATCGAAGGCCCGACCTTGTAGGGCCATTGGTGACCGTCACTCTGCGTTGAAGAGTGGCACGCACGTCGTCCGTGTTGCGAAGCGCGTGCTATTTCGACGCTCGACAAGCCGCGCACGAAGTAGCGGATCAACCCGCGCGATATCCGCTTACTTCGTGCGCGGCTTGTCTACGTTAGTCTATTTGACTCAGTTCAACGGACTTGCGGGCACCAACTCGATCACCGACGTCACCCATCTTCCCGATATTTACGCCGGAAGGTCAGCGGAGTGGTTCCGGTTTCGCGTTTGAACTGCTTTGTGAAGTGGCTTTGGTCGAAGAAGCCGCAGTTTTGGGCGATTTCGCCGATCGTCAGATCGGTCGCCGTGAGCGCCTGCGTGGCTGCGTTGATCCTCACGCGGAGGATGTATTGCTGGGGCGTAATGCTGTATAGCTCTTGGAAACGCCGCCCGAATTGGCTGACCGACAGGTGAACCTGCTTGGCAAGTTGGGGAACCTCGATTCGCTCGGGGTAGTGCGTCAGCACGTATTGCAGGACGCCATCCATCGCCCCGTAGGGCTGCGATTGCGTGTAGAACTTCTGCACGTCTCGCATTTTGCCGGCGATCCCGATGACTTCGCCGGCGGAATTCAGCAATGGCGTCTTGCAGGAAAGATACCACTTCAGGTCGCCGCGACTGTCGGGGACGAGCCATGTCTGATTGGGCAGGGGCTTACCCGACGCCATGATCTGCCGATCCTCTTCAATATACTGCTCGGCGAGGTACCGCGGATGCAGGTCGAGATCGGTCTTCCCCACGACCTCCGAGTGATCGGAAAGCCCACGCATTGTGAGGAATGCGAGGTTCACGTGGATGAAGCGGCCCTCGCGGTCTTTGGCGAAGAAGACGGTGTCGTGCAGTTGATCGAACAATTCGGCCAGTTGCAACGCGACGGAGAGCTCGGCCGATATCTGCTCGACCGGATCGACGGCAATTTGCATGCGCGATTTTTACAAGAAAATGACGAATTGCTACTAGGCGAAACAGGCCGTCGGCGACTAGATTATTGGCATACGCTGATGCGTTCCCGCGATCGCAGTTCGCCATCGCGTGAGGATCGCTCGCGCCTGCTCCATGCCATCAGTCAGCCGAAACGGCCTTTGCCATGCTCAGTTTCACCGGACGCGGCTCCACTCACAATTGTAACGGCACCACACGCCGCGATTTTCTGCAAGTCGGCACGCTCGGGGCCATCGGCCTGTCGCTGCCGCATTTGATGGCCGCACAGGCCCAAGGGAAGGTGAAAGACGGGCACGACAACAACTCGTGCATCATGATCTTCAACCTCGGGGCACCCAGTCAGGTCGATCTGTTCGACATGAAGCCGGAGGCCCCCGCTGAAATCCGCGGTCCGTTCAAGCCGATCAAAACCGTCGCCGACGGCGTCGAGATCTCGGAGATTCTCCCCGAGCACGCCAAGATCGCCGACAAGTTCTCGCTCGTTCGTTCGGCACATCACACCGGGGCCGCGGTCCACGACTCCGGTTGGCAGATGCTTCAAACCGGCCGACAGTTCACCGGCGGAGTCGAGTCACCTCACGCCGGGGCGGTCGTGAGTTATTTGAAAGGTCGCAAATCGGATCTGCCGCCGTTCGTCGTGCTGCCCGAGAAGATGGGTCGCGGCGGCGGAAACCTGCCCAACGGTCAAGCGGGTGGCTTCCTCGGCAAACGCTACGATCCGTTCGCCCTCAACGCCGATCCTTCCAAACCGAACTTCAAAGTGCCCGACCTGCTCCCGCCGCAGGAGATCGGCGAGGTCCGACTCAACCGCCGGCGGCGCCTGCGCGATATCGTCGACGAGACGGTCTCCACCTTCGAGGCGACCGAAAATGCGAACTTGATGAACGAGAACTTCGAAGCCGCTTTCCGGCTGATGTCGAGCCCGCAGGCCCGCAAAGCGTTCGATCTGTCGGAAGAGCCGGATTCGGTCCGCGATCGCTACGGACGCAACCGCTTCGGTCAATGCTGCCTGCTGGCCCGCCGACTTGTTGAAAACGGCGTGCGGTTCGTGACCGTCAATGCCTTCCTGACGGTGTTCGATGAAGTTACGTGGGACATTCACGGCTCGAAACCGTTCACCTCGATCGAGGGCATGAAGAACGTCGTCTGTCCGATGTACGATCAGGCTTATAGCGCGTTGATCTCTGACCTCAGCGAACGCGGGATGCTCGACGACACGATGGTCTGCAATCTCGCGGAGTTCGGCCGCACGCCGCGGGTCAATCCCGCCGGCGGTCGTGACCACTGGCCGCAGTGCTTCACCGTCTACTTCGCCGGCGGCGGCGTGCAGGGCGGGCAGGTCGTCGGGGCGAGTGACCCTGTCGGCGGTGTTCCGGCTGATCGGCCCGTTGAGCCGGCAGACATCGTAGCCACGATCTTTCACAGCCTCGGCCTCGACCTCGACACAACGCTCCCCGGCCCGGCCGGTCGACCGTTCCCGATCGTCGACTTCGGAGCCGAAGCGATCCACGAGCTGTTCTAGATTCGACAGACGCATTCATTACTAGCCCGACGCGCAAGCGAGGGATTGACGGGCTTACCAATGAATGAAATGGGTGGCGGGGGCCTATCGCCCCCGCAGGAACAAGCATGACTGCGTAATGCGGCGCATCGGCCAATCGAAGCCGGCATGTGGACAAAACAGCGAACATTGCAAGAAGTAAACGAACACCGAGATGCGGGGGCGACACGCCCCCGGCACCCTGACCAAGCATCAATCATGAAATCTCTCGCTCGCGCGTCGGGCTTGTGTTTCAGAAATGTAAGAAGACGAGACATGAAGAGTTTCTCGATCGCCTTCGCTCTCACGCTCTGCGCTTCGGCCGCCCTGGCGGAGGACGCGCTGACGATCCTTCCGCCGCAAGCAACGCTGCACGGCGAAGCAGCCTCGCAGCGACTGCTTTTGCAGCGGCAATCGGGAGAGGAAATCGGTGCGCAGGTTCGCGAGGGCATCACTTGGTCAACGAGTAACCCGGCGGTCGCGACGGTCACCAACGAAGGCGTCGTGCACCCGGTCGCCAACGGCAATACCGACATCGTCGCGAAGACTCCGAACGGATCGGTCACTGCGGAGGTGACGGTCGTCGGGATGAACTCCTCGGAGGCGTGGGGGTTTCGTCACGCCGTGCTGCCAGTGCTCTCGAAGGCCGGTTGCAATTCGGGCGCCTGTCACGGGGCACTCGCGGGGAAGGGGGGCTTCCGCCTCTCACTCCGCGGTTACGACCCGATGAGCGACTACTTCAACATCGCCAAGCAAGACCGCGGTCGGCGGATCGAATTGGCCGACCCGGGGCGAAGCCTGTTGATCGCCAAACCGTCCGGAGCATTGCCGCATAAGGGCGGCTTGCGATTTGAAACCGACTCGCGTGAGTATCAGATTCTCTCAGAGTGGATCGCGGCCGGGGCGTCGCCCCCGACGAAAGCCGATACTGAGGTCGAGCGAATCGAGGTGCTGCCGGGGCGCTCGATCCACACAGTCGGCTCGAAACAGGACCTTGTGGTCATCGCCCATTTCTCCGACGGCCGAGCCGTCGATGTGAGCGAGTGGGTGATCTGGTCTTCCTCCGATGAAGCCGTTTGCTCCGTCGACGAACACGGCACCGTGACGGTGATCGGGCCGGGGGAGGGGGCAATTGTGGCCTGGTACTCCAGCAAGTTGGCCATCGCCCGCGTCACGGTCCCCTTTGAAGCCGTCGCATCGGCGGGCGATGTTGTCGACACCCGCGAACCGGTGAATTTCATTGACGAGCATGTGAATCGGCAACTGGAGCGATTGAACCTCGTGGCGTCCGGCCCTTGCAGTGACGCCAGCTTCATCCGGCGCGCCTACGTCGACACGATCGGCCTGTTGCCGACTTCGGAAGAAGTCCGCACGTTTCTTGCCGATGACTCCGTAGACAAGCGCGAGCAACTGATCGATGAATTGCTTGAACGCCCGGAATTCGTCGACTATTGGACCTATCAGTGGTCCGACATCTTTCTCATGAACGGCACGCTGCTGCGGCCGAAAGCCTTGGAGGCCTATTACGGCTGGCTCCGCGGGCATGTCGCACAGAACACCGCTTGGGATGATCTCGTCCGGGAGGTGCTGACCGCGACGGGGAGCAGTTACGAAAACGGGGCGACGAATTTCTACGCGCTGCATCAATCCCCCGAAGACATGACCGAGAACGCCTCGCAGGCCTTCATGGGTTTGTCGATCGGATGCGCGAAGTGCCACAACCACCCGCTCGAGAAATGGACCAACGATCAATATTACGCGATGGCGAACCTGTTCGCCCGGGTGAAGGCCAAGGGCTGGGGCGGCGAGCCTCGCAACGGTGACGGACTGCGGACGCTCTACGTGTCGGAGTCGGGCGACCTCGTTCAGCCGAGGACGGGAAACCCGCAACCGCCGGCGCCGCTTGACGCCGAGCCACTGGCGATCGACGACACGTCCGACCGTCGCTCGCATCTCGCCGCATGGCTCGTCTCGCCGGAGAATCCGTATTTCTCGCGCTCGATCGCCAACCGTGTCTGGGCGAAATTCTTTGGTGTCGGGATCGTCGAAAAGGTCGACGATATGCGGGTCTCCAACCCCGCTTCGAACGACGAATTGCTCAACGCCGCCGCCGGTTATCTCGTCGAGCAGGACTTTGACTTGAAGTCGTTAATGCGGGCGATCCTGAGCTCGAATGCCTATCAGCGGTCCAGCGAACCGCTTGCCGGCAACAAGAACGACAAACGCTTCTACTCGCGCTACTACCCCAAACGAATGACCGCCGAGGTCCTGCACGACGCGATCGTGCGGGTCACCGAAGTGCCCACGAAGTTCGACAAGATCGTCTTCCCCGGCAACAACCGCCAGGACGTCGACATCTATAAGAACGGCACCCGCGCGATTCAGCTACACGATTCGGCCGTCGAGAATTATTTCCTCAACACGTTCGGTCGCAACGAACGCCGCATCGTCTGCGAGTGCGAGCGCTCTGATGAGCCCAGCATGGTGCAGGTGCTGCACCTGTCCAACGGCAACACGATCAACGACAAACTCGCGAACAAACAAAGCTGCGTCGGCGATTTCGTCAAGCTGCGAAGTGACGGGATGTCGGACGGGGCCCTGCTCGACGAAATCTATCTCAACGCGCTGGCCCGCTTTCCGACCGAACGCGAACGAACGCAGCTTCAGGATATACTTCCGGCCGCGGGCGCGGACGACGAGCGCATTGTGCTGGAAGACATTCTGTGGGCCGTGCTCACAAGCCGCGAATTCATCTTCAATCACTGAGTCCGTGACAAGCCCGCAGCACGTGCAAGGGTGACGAAGAAAAACAAGACTAAAAGAGTGGCCCGGACGTTGTCCGGGCCACTCCATAATGCCTTTCGCGATCCAAACTTTGAATATGATGAATCGCATGTTGATGCCTCTTCGAACGCTCTTCGTGGTCTCCCCAATCTTATGCGGAGCGATCGCTCTCGCCGAGGACGGTGCCGCCCCCGACTTCAACACCGAAGTCGCGCCGATCCTCACCAAGTATTGTGCCGGCTGTCACGGTGATTTCGCCCCGGATGGCGACTTCGCCCTGCACAGTTATGACGCGCTGCTCAAAGGCACGCCCGACGGCCCCGCGGTGCTGGCCGGGGATGCCGAGTCGAGCCTGATCGTGCGGCTGATCACCGGCGAAGCCGAGCCCGCGATGCCGCCAGATGATGAGCCGAAGCCCGGCGAAAATGAAATCGCCATTCTCACCCGCTGGATCGACGGCGGGGCGAAGGGTCCCGCGGGCGTCGAGCCGGACCGGCTCTCGCTGATCGTACCGAAGATCGAAGGCAAAGCTGACATCCGCCCGATCACCGCGGTCGACATCGCCCCCGACGGCGGCCTGCTGGCCGTCGCGCGCTTCGGCACCGTCGCGATCTATAACGCGAGCGAGTTCGGCTCCGCGATGGAGAGTGATCCCGTCGTCGAACTCGATGAGTTTCCCGGCAAAGTTACATCGATCGAGTTCATCAAAGACGGCCGCCATCTGCTCACCGCATCGGGCGTCGTCGGACTCGGGGGCGTCGCGGCATTGTGGGATGTCGAAACGGGCGAACTGGTTCGCGAGTTCAAGGGCCACCGCGACATTCTGTACGACGCCACGCTCTCGCCCAGCGGCAGTGTCCTCGCGACCTGCAGCTACGACCGCAAGATCATTCTGTGGGATGTGAACAGCGGCGAGCAACTCCGCACACTCGGCGGGCACAATGGCGCGATCTACGATGTGGCCTTCGACCCCAACGGTCGCTTCCTCGTCAGCGCGAGTGCCGACGATACGTGCAAGGTCTGGCGGGTCGAAGACGGCGTCCGCCTCGACACGCTCGGCCAGCCGCTCAATGAAGAATATGGCTGCGGATTCGGTGCCGACGGCGAGACGGTCTTCGCCGCGGGGGCCGACAAGAAGATTCGCATCTGGAAGTTTATCTCGACCGACAAGCCGCGGATCAACCCGCAGACGATCGCCCGCTTCGGCCATGAGGGGCCGATCACACACCTTGAAATGACCCCGGACGGACAACGACTGATTTCCGCATCGGAAGACAAGACCATCAAATTATGGGACGCCGCCTCAGTGCGGGAGCTGCACGTGTGGCGCGATGCCGACCGCGACGTCGTGTCGAGCCTCGCCGTGACGCCGAACGGCCGATCGTTCATCGTCGGACGCATGGATGGTCAAATTGATCGGTACGAAATCCCCGAAGTCGCTCCGCCGAAATCGCGCCGATCGACGGCCGAGACCGATTACGTCCGCATTACCGGCGAGGCGACCGATGTGGCCGAGCAGGAGCCGAATGCGACGGCGGCGACGGCTCAAGCCGTGACTGTGCCCGCGGTCATTTCGGGCCTAATCCATAACGACTCGGAATCGGCAGTCGACACCGATCTGTATCGATTCACCGCGAAAGCCGGTCAGCAATGGGTGCTGGAGATCGAGGCCGCGCGGAATAAATCGACGCTCGATTCATTCATCGAAGTGCTGACCTCCGACGGCGAACGGCTGCCCCGGGTCAAACTGCAGGCGGTCCGGGAGTCCTACTTCACCTTCCGCGGGAAAGATGCCGACCAGGCCGGGGACTTCCGGTTGTTCAACTGGCAGGAAATGAAGCTCGGGCAGTTGCTGTTCGCCAGCGGCGAAGTCGCGATGCTGCGGTCGCACCCCCGCGGGCCTGACTCCGGCTTCGAGATGGAACCGGAATTCGGCAAGCGTTGGGGCTATTTCGATACGACGCCGCTGGCCCACGCCCTCGGCGAACCGGCTTACGTGGTCGAACCGCATGCGCCGGAGGCCGAGATCATTCCCAACGGCCTGCCGGTCTTCACGATCCACTACGAGAACGACGATGCGGCCCGGCGGGACATCGGTAAGGATTCAAGGCTGTTCTTCACCGCCCCCGCCGACGGCGAATACATCGCCGCCGTTCGCGATGTCCGCGGGATCGATGATCCAAAAGCCCATTACAAACTTCACATCCGCCCGCGCAATCCCCGGTTTGAAGTTTGGGTCGACAAGAAAGAAAGCCTCGCGATTCGTAGCGGGAGCGGTCGCGAGTTCGTTGTGCGGGCGAAACGGATTGACGGCTATGACGGACCGATTCGTGTCGACGTCGACACGCTGCCCGACGGACTGACGGCAACGAGCCCCGTCGTGATCGAAGCGGGCCGTACCGAAGCGTTCGGATTGATTGCCGCATCAGGAGCGGCCGCGACGATCCCGGTGATCGCGCCGAAGCCCGGTGACAAATCGCGCGACGTGGTCGTTGGGACCGCCACCGCGATGATCCGCGGCGAAGAAGTCACCCGCAATTTCGGCATCGCTCCGAGCATTAAGATCGATTCCAAACCCGGGTTGAAGATCACGATCGAACCACTCCCCGGCGGCACGCCCCCCGTCTCATCCGCATCCGATGGGCTGCTCGCTTTCGAAATTCGCCCCGGCGAAACCATCCATTTGAACGTGCGGGCTGAGCGCAACGGGTTCAAAGGTCGGATTCCGCTCGGCAAAGGCGACGCGGGCCGCAACTTGGCCAAAGGGGTGATCGTCGACAACATCGGGCTCAACGGCCTCATGATTGTGGGCGGGACAAGCGAACGCGACTTCTTCATCACGGCCGACGAAACGGCCCAACCCGGTTCGCGACTGTTTCACCTGAAGTCCGAAGTCGGAGGCGACCCGGTCAGCCAACCAGTGATGCTGCACGTGCTGCCGCCCAACGATCGCCTGGCGAGCCGCGATCGTTAACCGCGATACTTCCAATGCGCTCGTGCGGATGAAATTGATCGGCGGCCGTTTTGTCGAACTCTCTATGCGCGGCGTGATGTATACTTTTTGACTCGCGTGTTCCACGCTGGTTGAAGCGAGTTCGCCACTGCGTCTGTTCCGGCTGAAGCGGCATTCATCGGATGCTCGCTCCGCAGGTATTGCCGTCATGATTCAATTCACCGCCGCCTGTGTGCAGTGCAATTCCAGTGACGATTTCTCGCGCAATCTGGGCCGCGCGATTGAACTGTGCCGTGATGCGGCCGGGCGGGGAGCGAAGCTGATCGTGCTGCCCGAAAATGTGCTTGCGATGATCGCCGACACGTCATCGCTCGTCGCGATCGCTCAGCGAGAAGCAACAGAGGGCGTGGAGCGATTCGCCGCGCTGGCGCGGGAGTTGAATTGCTTGATTCTCGTCGGCTCACTGCATGTTCCGCTCAGTCCCACGAAGGTCGCCAACCGCAGCTATCTGTTTTCGCCGGACGGCTCACCACCCGCGACGTACGACAAGATTCATCTGTTCGACGTCTCGCTGCCGGGCGGCGAAGCGCATCGCGAATCCGACTATTACCAAGCCGGCAGTTCACTCACGACCGTGCCGACCGATTTCGGAACGATCGGTCTGTCGATTTGTTACGACGTTCGATTCCCGCTGCTGTATCGACGGCTCGCACAGGCGGGTGCGAACGTCTTATCGATCCCGGCCGCTTTCACGCAGGCGACGGGTGAGGCCCACTGGGAAGTCTTGGTGCGTGCGCGTGCCATCGAGACCGGCTCGTTTGTCTTAGCTCCGAACCAATGCGGACAGCACCCCGGCGGCAAGAGAACCTTCGGCCATTCGATGATCGTTTCACCGTGGGGCGAAGTTCTCGCCCGGGCCGGGACGGATGCAGAAGTCATCGATGCCGAAATTGAGCTCGCCGATGTCGATCGTTGCCGCTCGGTCATACCGACGCTGCTCAACGATGCGCTTTCGGGCGTATGACCGCGTGCCGATCGTCGACCGTCTAGCGCGCCGTGCGTTTCGCTCCGTTCGGTGTCCAGAATGTGGTCGCCTGATCCCGGCGAAACCGATGCCAACCGGGGAAACATTTACAAAATGTTCCGCGGCGTCGAAGAAAACTGGATCAATTGGGTCCAGATTCGCTATCAATCGGCCCTCATCTCCAAGCTGACTTCCCCACTGCTACCACCATTCCCTTTCCGGCTCAGAGGCCAAAGCGACCTCCATGGGATCGTTGCGTGACATCCTCGCGGGTACCCGCGGTCTGATCTTCCCCGTGCTCATCGTCACGGCGATTCTTGTAATCGTCGCGCCGCTGCCGCCGGTGTTGATGGACATGCTTCTGGCGTGCAACGTCACGATCGGGGTACTGATCCTGCTGACGACCATCTATGTCGCCAAGCCGCTCGAATTCAGCGTTTTCCCGGCGATTCTGCTGGGCACGACGCTCGTGCGACTGGTGCTCAACGTCGCCAGTACGCGACTCATCCTCAGCCGCGGGGCGACCGACGGAACCAATGCGGCCGGGGGCGTAATTGAAGCCTTCGGCAGCTTCGTTACCAGCGGGAACCTCGCAGTCGGAGTGATCCTGTTCGTCATTCTGATCGCGATTCAGTTCCTTGTGATTACCAAGGGTGCGACGCGGATCAGTGAAGTCGCCGCGCGATTTGCGCTCGACGGCATGCCCGGTAAGCAGATGGCGATCGACGCCGATCTGAACGCCGGATTAATCACGTCCGAACAAGCCAAATCCCGCCGCGAAGAAATTACCAGCCAAGCCGATTTCTACGGGTCGATGGATGGTGCCAGTAAATTCGTCCGCGGCGATGCGATCGCCTCGATCGTGATCACATTGATCAACATCGCCGGCGGCTTTTATGTCGGCATGGTCGAAAACGGGATGAATGCCTCCGACGCCGCCCGCGTCTTCACGACGTTGACCATCGGCGACGGTCTCGTCACTCAAGTTCCGGGCTTTCTAATCTCTCTCGCCGCGGCACTTGTCGTCACGCGAACGTCCTCAGCCAGCAACCTGCCGCAGGACGTCGTCGGCCAGATGTTTCGGCATCCCGAAGCGATGTTCCTGGCCGCGAGCTTTCTCGTCGCCCTGTCGCTGACCGGATTGCCGACGATGCCGATGCTCACTTTGGGAGCCGGTTGCGCCGTCGTCGGGGTCAGTCTCCGGCGATCGAATTCGCAGAAAGTTGTCGAGCAAGCCAAGCAGGAGCGGCAGCAGGAACAGGCCCAGCGGCCCGAACCAAAGCCGGAAGAGAACCTGCTCGTCGATCCGCTCGAACTCGAACTCGGCGTCGGACTGCTCAAGCTCGCCGATCCCTCGAGCGGTGGCGATCTGCTCGATCGGGTCGTCCGCATTCGCAATAAAATCGCGCAGGAACTCGGCATGATCCTGCCGAAGGTCCGAATTCGCGACAACATTCGCCTCGATCAACGCACCTATCGCATCAAACTCCGCGATGTGCCAATCGCCAAAGGCGAAGCCTACGCCGATGCCCGGTTGGCAATCGATACCGGCGCAGCTTCCGGATCACTCCCCGGCGTCGAGACGACCGAACCGGCGTTCGGTCGACCGGCCCACTGGATCGAACTATCCGCCGTCGAACGGGCCGAGTTGTACGGCTATCAGGTCGTCGAGCCGAGTGCGGTATTGATCACGCACCTGACCGAGATCGTCCGCGACCACGCCGCAGAAATCCTCACCCGCCAGCACGTCCACCAGCTTCTCGACAATCTGAAAGAACATTCGCCGAACGTCGTCGAAGAGCTCATTCCCGATCAACTCAAAGTCTCGCAGGTGCATCAGATCCTCGCGAACCTGCTCAAGGAGCGGGTGCCGATCCGGGACCTCGAAACGATCCTCGAAACCCTCGGTGACTTTGCCGACCGGACCAAAGACCTTGGCATTCTGACCGAATACGTCCGCAACGCCTTGGCCCGCACGATCTGCCAGCAGTACCGCGACCGCGACAACGTCCTGCATTGCGTCACACTCGATCCCGGTTTGGAAGACACACTTTCCAAAGGCTTCGAATTTGGCGAAGCGGGACTGGCGATCAAACTTCCGCCGAACGTCGTCGATCAGACCGTCAAACAACTGGCCGATTCCCTGTCCGCACTGACCTCCGCGGGCCATCCCGCCGTCGTCGTGTGCGGGCCGCAGGTTCGGGCCGGGCTGAAACAAATCACGCGTAGCTCTCTCTCCAAACTCGCCGTTCTGAGCCTTAACGAAATCACACGCGACACCAATGTCGAAGTCCACGGCAGCGTCCCCGACGTCCGCGGCTAAGACGCAATTAGAGCTGACAACAAGAGTCACTCACCTCTCAACTCTCAACATTAAACCGGCGGGCACAGCCCGCCCTCCTCCTGCCTGCCTCAAATCATGCCCGATATTCGCAGCTTTCGAGCCGCATCAATGCAGGACGCACTCGACCGCGTGAAACGCGAGATGGGCTCCGATGCGGTCATTCTCAACACGCGTGAGGTCCCGGCCCGCAAGCGGCTGCTGTCGTTTTCTCAACCGAAGGCGGAAGTCGAAATTACGGCGGGACTCGGCATCACCACGAAAGCGGCAGCCCGGCGCACACCGCCCCGCCGTCGGCCCGCGCCCGCAATGACAATTCAGGAGCGCAAAGCCGTCGATATCGTCCGCGAAATCGCCACGCAGAACTATGACTCACCCCTGACGGACGGCCGATGGAGCGAGACCGAAGAAAAGGCTTCGCCAGAGACGACGAGTCCCGTTCGCCCCCAACGATCAGCCGCGCCCGCCGTCGATCAGACCGACGCATTGGCGAACCGGCTCGACATCATCCAGCGAGCGTTGGAGCGAATTGAGCGAGAACGCCGTTTTGGTGAGGACGATCAACTCGACGAGACGCAGACGGAAGTCTACGAGGACTTAATTCAAAGCGGCGTCGATCATACGGACGCTCGCCGACTCGTCACGACCGCCCGGTCCAATCCGAACATTTCGCTCCGAGAGGCCATCCATCATCGTCTTGGTGCGGAGATCCGCTGCGGCGGTTCGATCGAGCCCGTGCGGGGTCAACGCAAAGTTGTCGCGCTCGTCGGCCCGACCGGGGTTGGCAAAACGACGACCATCGCGAAGCTCGCCGCCGACCTGAAAATGCGGGGCGATGTCTCAATGGGTCTGGTCACCGTCGACACGTATCGGGTGGCCGCAGTCGAACAACTGAAGACCTACGCCGAAATTATTGACCTGCCAATGCGAGTCGTCGCCGATCGCAGCGAGATGCGTGACGCGCTGGAAGACCTCGCCGACGTCGACTTAATATTCATCGACACAGCCGGTCGCAGTCCACGAGATGCCCGACAGATTGATGAACTGCGCGACCTGCTTAATGCCGCCGATGTCGACGAAGTGCATCTGGTCGTCAGTGTCGCCGCAAGCCGCCGGGCGCTTTTAAACGCCGTGGACCAATTTCGCCGCGTTGGCGTGACTCACCTGGTCGCCAGCAAATTGGACGAAGCCGACGGCGCGGGCGGAATTGTCACGCTCTGCCGACACTCCGGTCTGCCGCTCAGCTACTTCACGACGGGACAAAACGTTCCCGATGATTTCGAAACCGCGACCAGCGACGCCGCAGCCAACGCCATTCTCCCCCTGACGCCGAACGCTTAATTAAAACCCGGACGTCCGGGCGGAACGATCGATTGCAAAGTTTAACGGCTGGCCTGACTTCGAGGCCTCCGACAGTTTTTCTCAAGAACGAACCGACGATGACCGATAATAAGCCATGGCGGCCGCCGCGCGCCGTCTCCTATTTCCGACCGTGCCGACGGGACACTCAAATTAATGGCGGTCCATTACGCACAACGGCTCGGACTGATCGCACTCGCAGCAGTCGCAGCGCAGTCGGCGCTGTCCGGAGCCGCCGTCATCCCCGGGCTGCTGGCATCCTTCGCCGCAGGGGCGATCTTCTACCTGCTGGGGTTTGTGTTCGGAGAGATCGGCCGGCGACTCGCGGAAGAAGTCGCCGCTATTCGATTCGATAATGCCGTGCGTGCGACGCAAGAAACGGCAGATGATTCGAGCGATCACGACAATCAGTGATCGGCATTTCGCAGCAGATGACACGGTAAAGGCAGCGGGAAGACAGCGGCACGGGAACCGACCGATTAAACGTCCTCGCAAGGATTTGCGACGGACGATGACGAGACCACGGAGGGCTGGATGACGACACACACGAAATATGCCGGCGCACGAACCAAGGCCGAGGATGTCACCGATGTCTGGAAGGCCTTTAAGGTCGACCAATCGGATCAGGCACTTCGCAATCGCCTGATCGAGCGATACCTGCCTCTTGTACGCTACAACGCCGAACGTGTCTGGCAGCGACTGCCCGAGGGGGTCGACATGAACGACCTCATCAGTGCGGGCGTCTTCGGCCTGATGGACGCGATCGATGCGTTCGATCTGGAACGCGGCGTTAAGTTCGAAACGTATTGCGTGCCGCGAATTCGCGGGGCCATGCTCGACGAACTCCGTACGATGGACTGGGTCCCTCGGCTCGTTCGCAGCAAAGCCTCAAAGCTCGAAGCGGCCCGCAAATCGGCCGAAGCCGAACACGGTCGGCCACCGACCGATCAGGAAATCGCCGGCAAGATGCAATTGCCGATCGAAGAGTTCGAAAAACTGAAGACCGAAGCCTCGGCCGTCAATCTCGTCAGTCTCAATAAGAAATGGTACGAGACCGACAGTTATAAAGACGTCCGCGAAGTCGACATCCTCGAAGACTCGAAGGGCGAAGATCCGACGCTCGGCCTGCAGAAGCGGGACGTGATGAAGCTCGTCACAAAGGGCCTCAATCGCAACGAGCGGCTGATCATCATCCTTTATTACTACGAAGAGCTGACGATGAAGGACATCGGCCAGACGCTCGGCCTCTCTGAAAGCCGCGTTAGCCAGATGCACTCGAGCATCGTCGCACGCCTCAAAGACCAACTCCGCCGTCGTCGACCGGAATTCGGTTGATCGACCTTTCGGCACCAAACGAAAAGCCCCGACGTTTCAACGCCGGGGCTTTTTTATTGATGCATAATCCAAAGTATTACAGTTCGTCGTAGCGCACCAGTTCCACGGCATCGCTCTCGCACAATTCGATAATGCGAGGATCCGTGAAGACCAATCGCTCGAGGTTCAAATTGTTTGCCACGGCTCCGTCAGCGTAGCCGTCGTGGCCCAGCTTTTGGGTTTCGGCATCGTTGTAGGCGGGATGTCCATTAAGAAGGTAAATTTCCCCCGGAGTGCATTTCTTAATTGCGCTGAGCACGACATCGGGGAAGTCATCCGGCTTGCGACGATTTTTAACACTGCCGTATCCATGTACGCCGGGGGGTTTGGTAATGCTCGCATCGCGATAGTCAAACAGATCGTTGGCAGCACACCACGCGGCAAACTTCTCCGGCAATTCCGGAACGTGTGTGACCGCCCCCATATGCGAGTCGACATACTTCGGCTTAAAGCCCAACTTCTTAATTCTCGCGAGCTGAGCATCAAGCTCGATCAGGGCTTCATCGGCATTGACGCCCTTCAGTCCGGCATGAAACTGATGCAGCGTGCCGTCTTCCTGAAGCAGCGAAGGCACATGCTTTTTCGGGGCGACCGGTCCCCACCGCACGTCGTCCCATTCCGATGTCAGCACCGAATGCAGCCCGAAGCAGATGTCTTCACGAGCGGCAAACGTCTTAGCGGCCTCGGCAGTGTAAGGCGTCGTTGCCATGACCGAAGCGTTTCGCACAATCCCGGGATCGACGCACTCAATCACCGCGTGATTAAGGCTCCGCATCCCGCCAAGATCGTCGGCACGAGTGATGAGTCGAACCGGCTTGTCGGTCTCGGCTGCAAAGAGCGAGCGGGGCGAAACCGTCATCGCCCCTGCGGCAACGGCCGCTAAAGTGCCTAAAGCTTCGCGGCGAGGCACCTGCCGTTCGCGTGCGTATTCTCCGGTAACCGGCTTCGAATTCATTTCAATTCCTCGATCGGATGAAACGTCACTGAAAGAAAGCGTTGAGGTCGATCAGAAAGCCTAAACGGGGAAGGAGGCCCATGTAAGCCCCTGCATCCGCAAATTCGCCTCGGTGGTGACATCACGGCATCAAATCGACTTCGATGGGGACTTTCACTCGATCCAAGACGAACCGTGATCCACGTCATCCGGCCGTCAAAGCCAACTGCTCAGCTTGTCACTCGCCCACGCAGGCAAAAAGCTCATCGATGACTACGGTCACGTCAGGCAGCAAGGTTGATCGCGCGGTCTGCCCGCTTGCGCAGCGACCCGCCTGTTGATAAACGCCGGCCTCGTCGAGTGAGAAGATCGTCAACGTGCGGTCGCGTGGGTCGACGATCCAATATTCGCTGATGCCGGCCTCCGCATAATCGCGGTGCTTTTCAACCCAATCGCGATCGGGATCACTGGGACTGACGACTTCAACAGCGAGGTCGGCGTGATTGAGAGCTCGATTTTCGTCGGCTCCCGGTCGGCGATTTAGAACAACAACGACATCGGGCTCGCGGACATTTCCAGCTCGGATTCGAACCCGCAACCCAGCCGGAAACGTTTCGCCCAAGCCGCGATCATCGACGCTGATCATCAAGAGTCGAAACACCCATTTCATGAGCCGCTGATGAGTAGTTGTCGGCACAGCAAGCATCTCCAATCGACCGTCAACAAGTTCCACGCCCTGCTGCTTGGGGAGCCGAAAATAAGCCTCTTCGCTCCACCGGCCTTGATCGGGCCAGAACTCCGCGATGAAGTACGCCGGCTCACCCGGTCGCGGGTGATGGATCACGTCGTCAATGCTGCGGGATGTCGACATGGCAAACGTCTTTAAGAAGTGCCCTAAGAGTTCGAAAATAATTCTGAACGCAAACAAGCCCGCAACGCCAGCAAGGGATTAGCTCGCAAATTCCCATTGTATGGAAAGGGTTGCCCGAAAATAGGAAAAGCCCACGCGACTTGAGATCGCGACTTTATCATCGCGAGAATTAGCGCAGTTGATCATCTTAAAAATGCTTCGCATCTGATCATAAGCTTTAAACTCTTTCGTGATTTCGTGAGTAAGTCTCTTGCTTGGCGACGGGCTTGTTTGTTGAGCGTTGCGATTCAATTCACCCTGAAGCCGCGTGCGTTGCGGGTTGGAGCGGGTCGCCCAGCGATTCTCCCGACTTTGCCGAAAGGAGTTCGAACTTCGTGTCCTCATCCACTAACGACTCATCCGCGAAGATGCGGTCGGCCGTCGTCCGCGGCAGGCGAACTTCAACGCGGACACGTGAATCGACGTAGTCCCGATTCTGAATCACGCCGTGTGCCGCGAGGAAGGCGAGCAGCTTGCCGTTGCCCGCGGAGGTATCGATCACCGCGTCGACATAGCCGTCACCCAACCGTATGGTGACGAGTTCCGTCAGGCGTTCGATCCCGCGACCGGTAGCGGCGCTGACGGAGACCGCATCGGGAAACTCACGCCTTAAGATATCGAGCGTGGACGGCCCTTCGGCTTCCGCCTTGTCGATCTTGTTGAAGACGAGCTGCACGCTGTCGGTCTCAACGCCGATCTCTTCGAGCACCTCGTAGACCGTCCGAATCTGTTCCTCGGCTTCCGGATTACTCGCATCGACGACGTGCAGCAGCAGATCGGCCTGCCGGGCCTCTTCGAGCGTTGAGCGGAACGACGCCACCAAGTGGTGCGGCAGATTGCGAACGAACCCGACCGTGTCGGACAGCAGCAACTCGCCCCAGTTCGGGACCGACCACTTCCGCGTCCGGGTATCGAGTGTCGCGAAGAGCTTGTTCGCCACATAGACATCGGCCCCCGTGAGGGCGTTCATCAAGGTGCTCTTGCCGGCGTTGGTGTAGCCGACGAGCGAAACCGTCGGATTCTCATCGCGGGCATCGACCGCACGGCGGCGACGCCCCTCGACTTCGCCGAGCTTTCGCTTTAATTCCGCGACCCGTCGATCGAGCAAGCGGCGGTCGGTCTCGAGCTGCTTTTCACCGGGACCGCGCCCGGCTCCCACACCACCTTCGATTCGTTCCAAGTGCGTCCACAGCCGTTTTAGCCGCGGGCGGAAGTAGAGCAATTGCGCCAGTTCCACCTGCAACTTCGCTTCGTACGTCCGGGCGTTCGAAGCGAAGATGTCGAGAATGACCTCGCTGCGATCGACGATGACCGTGCCGGTCTGCTCTTCAAGATTTCGCCCCTGAGCGGGCGAGAGATTGTTGTCGAAGATGATCAGCTCGGCGTCGGTCGCCTTGGCCAGTTCGGCCAGCTCTTCGAGCTTGCCGGTGCCGAGGCAGTGCGCGGGATGCGGATTCTGCCGGTTCTGGATCAACTCGCCGACGACCATCACGCCCGCGGTTTCAACCAGCCCCTTCAGTTCATCCAATGCGTGTTCTTTGGAGAGCGGATCGTCGGGAGTGATCACCGCCGCGAGCACCGCCCGCTTTTGTTTGACTTGTAACTGGTCGCGTTTCGGATCGCCCAAGCGTGCCCTCGAATTTTGAAAGTCGGTACCGTTCGGCCCGAGCCGGGCCCCTTATCAGTCTAAGCCGCTCGACACACGCCAGCAATGTGCGGTTCGCAATGCGCGCCGCAAATTACCGACGCAATCGGCATGCCTGTTCAGCGATCACTCATCCACAACTCCTACGACCATCGTCCCGTTCATGACCATCCAGTGACCCGGAAAGGTGCATAGGAACGGGTAGCGCCCCGGTTCTTCAGGGGCCTTGAAGTAGATCGTTTGCTCGTCGCCCGGACCCACGACATCGGTATGCACGAGCACGTCGGCCGTCTTCGGGACGTAGTGCCGGGCGAAGGCGTCGGGATCGGCGATCAGCTTGTTGGCGAGTTCGCCAACACTTCGCAGCGTGCCGCGTTTGGCGAGCACCCAGTTGTGCGGCACGACATCGGGATTGGCGAGCGTGAAGGCGATCGGCTCCCCGGCGGTGACCGTCAACTCGCGAGTCTGATAGCTGAGATTCTCACCCGTCAGGACGCGGATCGGCTGAGCGCCTTTGACCTCGTTCCGCCACGGGTTCGGCTTCCGCGCCGCATTGAGCCGCATGTCCGATAGCAGCGGATGAACGGCGATCAGCTTGTCCCGCTCGACGTAGCCGGGGAAGCCGGTGAAGGGGGCGTCGAGACGGTGAACCGTGACGAACAGGTCGTGCCCGGTTCCCGCGGGGTTTGCCGTCGGGACTTCGCCCGCGCGATTGACGTTCAATCGCAGATGCAATTGGCTGACCGGCTGGATCTCGGGAATCTCCACGAAGAGCGACGTCCCGTTGTCCAGGACATGAGCAGATGCGATCTCGAGCGGGTCATGACCGGCAACGCCGGGGTGCGATGGCGAGTACTCGGGGGAGCCGTAGCCGCCGCTGTAGCGGTAGTTCCAGCTTTGGGCGAAGTGGCTTTTCGGTTCGGTGGCGACTTCTGCGGCAACCGGCTCGGCGAACTCAACGCGTACCCCGTTCTCGTGCACGTGAAAGCCAATCGGAGTCTGAAACTTCGCCCCTGTATATCGCACCCGCTGAAAGCATCCATCGGCGATCGTATAAGAACCCCAGCCCTGCATACCGGTGACATAGAGCTGGCCATCCTGCGGACGGAAGCGACCCCGATGCACACCGGAGAGAAAGTCCCCGGTCATCGGCACCACGGCCCCCTGCGGAACGCCGTCAACTTCGTCACGCAGGACCGTAAACCACGAGCCCATTCCGAATGAAAGATGCAAGAGCTGATCGCTGAGCGGACCCCAGCGATCGCCGTCGACGAAGACCTGTCCGCCGCTGGAGTTGTCGAGGGCTCGCGGTAGATAAGCCAACGGCAACGACGGCGGCTTGCCGCCCCGCGGACCGCGATAGCCGAAGTGCGGACGACCACCGCTTTGGATTTCTTTCGGTGTGACCGCACAGATCATCGAGGCCGGCGTCCAACTGCCTTCCGAGGCGGGGACCGAAATCGTGCCATCGGGCAACAGGCCGAGACCGTCGGGATTGCGAAAGCCGGTCGCAATGACTTCGGACGATTCGCCATCGGCGCCGATTCTCAACAGGCCCTGATTACCCGAGGAGGTGTAGAAATTCCCGTCGGCATCGCGCTCCAACCCGCAAATAAAATCGTGACCGGCGGGCGATGTCTTAAACGACTTGTCGAAGCATTCGTAATAGTCGGCGGAGCCATCGCCGTCCTCGTCGGTCAGTCGCATCAACGCGTCCCGGCACTGCACGAACACCGCCCCATCTTCGTCGACGACGAGACCCTGCGGATGATGCAGCCCCGATGCGAATCGCCGCCATCGTGCGGTGCCGGAGTCGAGTCCGCTGACGTGCCAGACGTCCCCCTGCATCGTGCAGAGCATTGCCGAGCCGTCGGGCAGGAAGTCGTGCCCTCCGAAAAAGAACAACGAGTTGTCTTCGGTCTGCTCCGGAACCGTGATCGTGTCGATCGCGTAGGGCGACCCGTCGCCAAGGGCGATTTCCGTCTCATACACCTTGGGCGAAGTCGGATCGCTTCCGGTCAAGAGCGATTGAAACGGATGATCTTCAAAAGGGACGATCGTACGGGTGAGCTTCCCCGCAACCACCCGCGGGATTTCGAGATACTCGCTGCCCTCGGCTCGAAAGTGAAACGCGACTTCGTTTCCCGCTCGGTGGAAACCCAGATACTCGACCGGCTGTGGACGAGGCTTGAACGCGGGCAGCGACAGGAGTTTGCCGTCGACTTTCATCCCCCCGAGAAAGCCCCGCCGGGTCGATGAATAACTGACGAAGCCGCCTTTCCAGAATGCCTCATAGGTGTGCGTGTCGGGATTGAAGCAGACCGCATGGTCGCCGAGCCGCAGGCAGATCGCCCGCGCGATCCGGCGACCATCAAGATTCAGCACGCCCGCCTGCACCGAGCCAAGCCGCATCTTGTTCCAGCGGTCGTCGCGCCACGTCGATTCTGTCTGATTGCCCCAGTGCCCGGTATCGGCTCCGTCGAGTCCGGGATAGGCCTTCAGCAACATCGGCGGTGGACCGCTTCGCCGGAAATGCTCCGCCTGCTTTGTGTAGAAATCGTAGATGCGATCACGATTGACCCGATGCGATGCGTTCGGCCAATGCGCCGGTTCCAGCGGTGCCTTTGAGAGAGGGAAGTCAGCCGGTGCGTGCGAGCCGAGGCGGGCTAACAGGGAATCAATTTCCGGAGGAACTCCGTCTGTGACGGTGCCGTCCTCGCCGCGACCGAGTTCCGACAGAAACCGGATCAGATCGACCTGTTGGCGACGCGACATCGCTTTCGCCAAAGCGGCGGGCATCGGCGTGCTGCCGGTAAAGACATCGTCGATCTCATCCTGCGGGATCGCCGTGAGCTTGCCGGTGTTCGCGTCACGAAGGGTGAAGTGGTCGTCATCTTCGGCATGACGAAAACCCGATCGAATGCGGCCGTCGATCGTGAGCACCTGATGCACCACGTACTCCGGTTTGACCTCGCGCTTGGGCCAGAAGATCGATTCCACAATGTGCGGCAGCTTCTTCTCCGCGGCAATTTTTGATAGCTCCGGCCCGACCTTGCCGCCGTGCGCTCCGACACGATGACATGAGAGGCAAGCGGTTTTCGCAGATGCGAAGACGGCCGCCCCGCGTTTCGCATCGCCCTCCTTGCTGGCCTCATTGATGAGTGCGGAAATGAGTTGCGGATCGTAGGGGAATTCTCCTTCGGCGCTCTTCGGCTCGGTTGCACTGACATCTCGATCCTCTTGCGGTTTGTCGTCCTTGGCGAACTTCTTTCGAAGCTCCGCAAGCCCCTCCAAATTCTGCTTGAGCGCCTCGCGGGCGTCGATTTCACTCCGGTGATCGAGGACGCCGATCGGCCCGTCGTAATCGCTTTCGACAACGACGCGGATCATCTCGGCTTCGTGCCGACCTTGGCCGATCGGGACGATTTTCGGCTTCGCACCCTCGTTCATCCCGTTGAGATTCAGGCACAGCAAATAAGGCTTCATCGCCGCGAAGACTTCGGGCCAATCTTCGATATGCCCGTGGGCGTGATGGAAGTTGTAGACGATCCCGACGTGCTCATGCCCGAGTTCGCGGAAGCGTCGGCACACCGCCACGAGGTTCGCCGGCTCTCCGCCCCAGCCGCCGTGGTTGTAGAGGCCAAACTTCGAACCGAGTTCGCCCGCCCTTGTGACTAACGGCGTCAGCGACTTGACCGCCGCTTCGACGCGGGCCTCGTCGGAGTCGCCCGCAGGACTGGGTGCGGTCTTCCAGATCTGCGGATGCAGGTCGTACTTTTCGAAGAGCTCGAACGCCCGCGGGTGTTCGCTCCAGAAGGCAAAGAATTCGATGCCGTGCTCGCGGTACTGAAGAATCTCGTCCTCGAACGTCGGCACATGCTCCCGCCGCCAGTCATAAGCACAATGGGAGACGTCCAATTCCTTCAGCATCGCCGCCCGTTCCGCCGGCCCGCGATCCTTCGCATCGAAAGGCACGATGCACCACGCGACCAGATTATCGGGCCGCAAAACGTCGTTGCCGTCACCAGCCGCAAGCGGTCGGCCCGAGTAGATCAGAATCGAAGCAGCGATAAGTGCAATCGGCAGGCGGTAGATCGGGCGCATCAGCATTCCGGCAAAGAACAGCGATTTGTGGAGGACATCGAGAATAGTCCCCCTCTCGCATCAAAGCCAGAAGCGCAAGCGGAAGTTGATTAGTGAAATTTTGAAGTTGCAAAGGGAAAATGAGCCGACGGGTGGCTGGGGGCAGGCGCTTTCGCCTGCCCCCAGTGGGTCGCATCTCGCGATGAATTGGTTGATAGCGCAGCCATGCCAAGCGCTCGCAGAGGCCTGCTCTGTGAGCCCGGCCCTTGGACATCCCGCCGCTCGCCAGGGCTATCTCCCCAAAATGGGGACGATTCCGTTGCCCGATTTCATCTTCATCAAAAAACCGGACAGCCGGCGTGCAAGCCGTAAGCAAACCCCTTCCCACGGGGGCATATTGCCCCCGGCGTTGGTGAACTCGTATCACGGACGGAGCTTGATCGGCGGCTCTTTCGAGAGCTCAATCCACCCGGCGATTTGACGCTTTTCATCCGGCAGCACGACATTAACGATTTTGAAGCCGAGCCCACCTATCGGCAAGACAGCGCCTTTATAGGCCCTGAAACGACCCTCAGCGAGTCGAATCTTTTGATTGCCCCGGCGAACTTTGGAGCCGCTGACCCGAATCTCGACAACATCGAGATCGAAGGCGGCGGTTTTTTTACCGCGATCATTGGCCTCAAGTGTGAGGGCGAACGGATTAAGAGAGCTGACTGAAGGGCCGAACAGCACCACCGGCCCCCGCGGAGCATCGACGCCCAGCGAATCAATGACATCCTCAGCCAGCATTTCGAGCGTGACTGTCGGCTTCTCAATATCAACACTCGCAATTTTATAAACACCGGTCCCCGCGCCCGGCACCGCAAACACATCACCCTCTTTAAGCTCGTTGTAATAGAGTGAATTGGAGAGCACCCGTTTCACATCACCGGCACGCTCGCTTGCATTTGCCTCAAAGGCCTCTTCGGGAACAACAATAATCAGCGACGGGATGACGATATCGCCTGTTTTCGCATCGCGAACGGGCTTAACGGTTAAGTAGCTAGCCGAAACATCGTATTTGAATTCGTCGTTCCAAAAGAGAGATTTTTCCGGCGGTCGTACATTCGAAGGCTTTACGTAACCCAGAACAGTCTTCGAAACATCAGAGGCATCACCGCCACTGCTGGCCGGCATCAATATCGCCAACGAACTAAAAACGATGAAAAAGACGGCCGTGTTTTTCAACTGGCCTTTAACGATAGATAACATGACTTCTACTCCGACGGGTGGCTGGGGACAGGCGCTTTCGCCTGCCCCCAGTCGATCGCATCTGGCGATGAATTGGTTGATAGCGCAGCCATGCCCGGCGCCCCGACGGGCCTGCTCTGCGAGCCCGGACACCCTGCCGCTCGCCCGGGCTTTCTCCGCAAAAACGGGACAATTCAATTGCCTGGTTTGATCAAAAAACAGGGCAGCCGGCGGGAAAGCCGCGAGCGAACCCCACTCTACAGGGGCGCGGCGCCTCCGGGCACCCGGCGGGTGATCCGGGTCTGGCCCTCCGGTTCAGACCCGCCACCCAGTCCTGTTCTCAGATCGGGAACCCGGCTTCAAAAGCGTTAATTGATAATCTCCGGCGATAACGGAAAATCCACCTGAGGAGAAAATCGAAGGTCGACACTTCCATCTTTCAACGAGTAACGTTCAATGAAAAATGAATCATACACAGCACGACAAATTAACAGCTTGTCGCCCGCTTGTCGAAACGCCGTTTGCGTCTCGGGCAGACTCCCTGTGGTTCCTCCGCCGCATGTCGACAATCCCCAACTCCCATTTTCCCAGTTCGTCTTCAGGGTGTCTTTTGAGACTGCAAAGACTACACCAGGGGAACCAAACGAATTTATGCAGAACAGAACATAATCAGTCTTTGTCTCAAAGCAGAGTAGTTCACTCGAAAAGGGCAACTTTGTTGAGTGGCGGACTTCATCGCCGTTACGTGTCTTGAACTTTAAAAGGATCGCCGACCTCTGTCGCTCAACATTGGCCGTTATCTTGTACCATTTTGGATCGCCATCATTCAAAGAGTCTTTTACTTTCCTAGAATCACCAACTGGACTGACAGGACCCCATTCGCGTAGTGCATTATTTGGGATATCAGCCACATCGTATGTGCCGCAGCATGGTCCGATCTCCGCCAAGTAAGTATTTGCTAAGGCAGTTTCTAACCATGACGGGAGTTGCGTCTTTAGGTGAACTTGCAGCTTATCCGTGAACGTTTTCAACTCGGCCACTGTGGCTTCGTCCGGATTGCCATCCTGGTCGACTTTTGAACGGCGTTTCACAAGTGAGCGGAACGCGAACTGCCAGTCACAGCATATCGCGTGCTGCAGTAGCTTAGACTCTCGGCCCTTCGCAATTTGTTCATCGCTCATCATGGAGTAGCGACAAGAAATTTCATCCAATTCGATGCCTAGTTGAAGCGCACACAAAACACTGGGCAATACCTGCGTTTTCGATCGCACAACAGCAGTGATCTCTGTTGCGTCAATTTTCTTACACCAATTTCGCGGTTCTTCCGCGACCGTTATCTGGTCGGTCACCAGTAACGCAGCGAAGCCTATACATATAAAATGTATTGGAGTCTGACTCACACACGATTTACGTAGCATCGGATACCTTTCAAAAGTAAATAAGCCAAGAATCCAGCGACACTCAGTCGACGTCAATTCCAGTCGCATTGTTGCCGCAGCAGTCGAATTCAAGTTTGAATTCACGGTCGTTCACGCCAAGTACTGGATTGTCCCAAACTTTAGGGGCTTTGTCCGGCTCGGTGGCCGAGACGGGAAAGTATGCCAGTCTTCCGGATGAAGTAGAGCAAGCTCCCCCCCCGCCGCCACCCAGTCCTGTTCTCAGATCGGGAACCCGGCGCTTTATCGTTACAATATTCCCGTCGGAACTACGCGGGAAACCCAACTCAGCATCCACCAATGAAAGCAGGGCCGACGCAAGAGATGGGACGGCCCTGCGACTCAAACCGAATTTTATAGCGGAATGCGACGTCGCTCCTCGGTCCGCTCAGCGGACCCTACTTGGCTCGCACCGTAAGAATCGCTCCCGGCGTTGCCCGGCACCCGATAAAAGCCGATAGTGAAAAACATTGTAGAGTCGGTGTGTTCCGGTCTTACTGCGGTACCAAAGGAAGATCAATTGACGGAGTAAACCGAAAGATAACATTACCTGTTTTGATATCGTAACCTTCCACAAATAACGCGTACATTGCTCTCCCGAATAAAAATGCTTTCCCGTCCGCGACCCGCCACTCAGCTTTGGGATGTGGAAGAATCCCGGTGGTTCCCACGCCCACTGTCCCCGCCGCCCACTGACTGGCCTCCCACACCTTTGTGAGTTTCTTCATGTCATACGCGACGGTCGCGCTTGGTGCGCCAACCTCATCAATAAAAGCAATTAGCAAGAGATCGTCAACACGCGTCACGATCGCTTGGCGGCCGACATTTAAGGCAGTCTCAAACGACGCGATAAAGCCGTCCTCCGTTTCAATCTTAACTAGAACCCCTTCTACTCCACGACTTAGAGCAACACCACCTATTAAGTTTGCTTCGCCGTTGCCTTGCATCTGATTCTCGCGACTATCGCTCGGTTGTAAAGGCGGGAACCCGATTGCCCAATACAATGGGCTCTTCACATTTTTAACTCGAAACGGCTGTCCGTCACATCGTTCCAATGCCGAGAATCCTACATTTCCACGCTTCAACGACTCACTGAACCATTTCGGCAGTTCGATGTCTAGAAACTTGCCGAATTTTCGCGAAAATTCAGAGAGGACTTGCTCGGCATTTTCGGCTGCCAAATCGTCGCGTATGTCTTTTCCGTCTTTCAGCTCTGTCACCTCAATATCAGATAATTTCGATACTAACTTCTCAATTACCTGTCGAAATGCCAGTTGCCACTGGCAATTCACCTGATGCGTAAGAACATCACTTTTTATTCCCCTTTTGAGTTGCTCGGCATCGAGCATTGAATAACGGCACGGCCGTTCAATTTTACGGCCAAGCGCCCGAAAACATTCCTCCTCCTGCCAAGTTCGATAGGGCATTTCGATCTGGTTTATCAACTTTAAAATATCGGCTTCGGAACTCAACTTGCACTCGCCGTCATGGTATGACGGGTTATCCCCAGCCGCAGTTCGTGCCAGAGACGGCAAGATAGAGATTGTTATCAACAACGCTTTGACACAATTTCGGAACTTCATTAAATAACTCTCCTGCCAAGGATTTCCGCTATTGACTACATTCTTAAAAGCACTCACATTATCTCAGTTTCTTGCACAATAGTTCGCCCTATGGTTGAGCTTCCACCGACACGCCTTGTGGAAAAGTCACGCCGAACATTGGGTCACAGCAATTCCATTTTACCGTAAATGATCGGGATGCTGTACCTAATGCTGGGCGATTCCAGATTTCTGGTGGCTTGTCTCTTTTCTCCCGATGGAACGGTAATTCGCCGGTAACGGTCGTGCAGCCGAATGGTCCGATTTCGTTCAACGCATTCGCCGCGGGTTTTTTGAAGTCTTTGAGCTGAGTCCAATCGCCATTTACGAAATCGTCTGCGGTGACTGGTATAAGTCGAATTTCGCAGGTTTGTTTGTATAGACCCATAATAGTCGCATACTTTTTCGTGGCGCCAAAATTGCGTGGTGGCAAGAATGATGCTTCGTCAAATCTGTCTGCCGATTGAGCAGCAGGAGTGGGATTCCAGTGCTCGTAATATGCGTAAGTCTTTAGCGTTCCGGACGGATTGGCACACACCGTCATTCGCCGACAATCGACTTCAACCCGTTGAATAATTATCGCATTGCATGGGATGTTATCAACAGAAAATTTAAACCACTGCCTTCGCTGATCGAGTGGTACTTGCGGACTGTGAAGTGCGACGCACGTCACGGGGTCTAAAATCGTATCTTTTTTGTCGTCGCCTTCACCGAATGAGTCGATAGGCGTTACTGACACATCGACAGGCTGAAAATACGATTCCAACTTTCCGTCATCGTCATTATCATAGCGACAACACACCGGGGCGTTATCGCAATTTCGACATTTTTTGCACGACTCGTTTCCAGGGACCGTGGAATCGTGATCGCACGAAGGGCAATCGCGAACACCATCATCATCCTCGTCGCAGGTCGGGCAATTTAACGCGTTATTGTAACTACACGTTTTGCAAGCGTCTTTTCCCTGCTTCGAATCATCCGCATCACACTCATAGCACTTGCCGTCTGCACAAGGGTAAGAACACAGACCCGGTCCGTCCGGGTCGGCGCAGACATAGCACGCATTGCCATCGGTTATTTTTAAATTGAGAGTATCATTCGGGACTGGGATACCGTTTTTGCAGGGGTCATGAAGAAGGTCCTTTCCCTTATCGTCATTACAATCACCCGGCATACCAAAGCCTTCCATTGATATCGGGCGGAGCTTCGCATCAGCAGTCGGGTCGGACGGCAAATTGCACCCGCAACCCAGTGACGGCTTCGGCGCGACGACCGGGTCAGCGGCGTACGTTGCCACAGGCCAAGCGATGCCCGTGATTGCGAGCACAGTTCCAATCTTCAACCAATCAATCATTTGTTTCCTCTCATTCCAGGGGAATATTAACGATACTGGGGATAGCGGTTTAAGGCGTCATTGAGTCGGCCGAGCAGTTCGCGGTCTTCCGTCCATTCCGGCAGCGATTTGACGGAGAGTACGTCTTCGGCTTTTAGGCGCGTGTAGTCGTCGGGTGCGTCGAAGTCGCCGTAGTGCATTAACCATCGCCTCGCCCGCTGAAGACGCAGGGCATCGATGTCGGTGATGAGCGAATTCCCCCGTGGTCCGTGAAGTTGCCGGGCACTCTCTGAAAGAATGACTGTGCCGAGTTGTCTTAATTCCCCGAGATTCAAATGCCGTTTCGTCGAACGCGCGTTGACTTCATAACCGTAATTCATCGAGCCGTAATGGCGGCACCATTTGCACAAACGCATGTGGGCATAGAATTTCTTGACCGGTCGGGTATCGACGCGGTAACCGCTCGACTCGACATCGCGGGTGACCGCGTTGTTGAGACTGTTGAGCATGGCCGCGCGCTCTTTGTCAGGCTCTATCATCGCACATTGAAAGTGCCAGCCTGCGGCGCCGGGGTTGTGATAGGTGTGGACGATATCTAATCGATTCTCGGCGTTCACCCAGTTCGTTAAGAACTGCGTATAGTGGACCGCCTCGGTCCGTTCCTGCGTCACTTCCGGCACCGTGGTTATGTAAGAGAACGTGGTCATGATCCGGTCGTGCATGCCGAGCGCTGCACCGTCAGGGTCGAGCAGCGGGATGGCGAGGAGGGTGATTTCGTCGCGGAGGCGGCGGGCTTCGGCGGTTTCGCCTTTTCTTAACCAGTCGATGGCTCCCTGCACGGTCCAGCTGCCGTCCTGTTCGTCGGCGTGTTCGCGGGCGTAGAGGAAGAGGCAGGGGTTCTCTTTGCGGGCCGTCTCGGTTAAGCCGCCGACCTGAATGACCGAGAGGGGCCGGCCCAGTTCCGACTTGCCGACGCGATGGACGGTGACGTAAGGATCAGACTCGATCGAGGCGAGGTAATTCTCGTGATAGCTCGGCGTGTAAGGAGGCCGGATCGCAATTAAGGACGAATCGCTCTTATAGGTGTGCTTTACGTGCAGCGTGATGCGACCGCGCTTGTGGGTCTTGCCGTCGTTGGTGACTTCGTCCACGAAGTGCCATTGTTCGCCCGAGGTGTCGGGCAGGAGCGGCCCGTGCGCGGCCTCGACCGGCTTGCGTGGATTGGAGACCGGCCGGGATTCGAAGTTCTTAAGCGCCGACGGATCATCATCGGAGCAGACGACCGGCGTCTGCGAACGCCAGTGGCGACGCACGCCTTTAATGTCGATCTGCACCTGCTGACCGGCGGCGTTTTCGACGCGGGCAATGAACCACGAGAAATACTCGTTCGGGCCTTCAGGCGGGAAGGTGACCCGAAAGTGCCGCGGGCCGACCGCCTTAATGTCATAAAAGCGGGCGGCTCCTTCGACGTTCAGCGAGAGACGGACCCCGGTCGAATCACTCACGGTCAGCAAAGGGTCATCCGGTACCGGGGCGACTTCCGGTGCCGCGTTCGCACTCCCGACAGTGGAAACAAGCGTTGTTGTTCCGGGCTGATTCAGAAAGCTGTTAAATCCGCCCGCCTGCGATATATCGGTACCGGGACTTAAAATGTGATTGCCCGCCTGTCCGGACGAACTCAAGTCAACGATGCTCGGCTGTGAATTGGCCGGCTGGACGGGGCCTGCTGTCGGCGTCGGAACGCCGGGGTAGGCGGGGGTGTTGGAGGAACTGCTGGGCCAATAGGAAAGTCCAACGATGAATAGCAGAGTTAAGACCGCGCTGGCAGCAATCAGCATACGGCGATTGGTCTGCTGCTTCGCCTTCTCCTGCGCCGTTTTTCGGGCGGCTCTTAATTTCGCAAGCTGAGCTCTTGAAGGCCGCTTTGCTTTTTCATCTTTCGCGGGCTCCTCCGTTGCACGGGGCACCTGTCGCTTCAATCGTTCGGGCCGACGAGTATTCGAAGAGGTCGTCGACGAGGGACCGGTGCGCGGGCGTCGCGGTCGAGGGTTGTCAGCCATCAGGGAAGGTCTTTGCTGCGGGGAGGGTGTCAGAGAGGACCGAGGACTTTGGCGCGCTGCGATGTGACCGATCGCTCATTGAGGCCAGAAGGCTTTACCTGTTCAAAAAAGACAATATCGACGGTGCTCAGTGGTGCAAGCGCATTAATAAACATTTGCACGATATTCACACATGACCCCTCCGTGGATCGACCGAACGCGCGACGGCGCAACGTGTTCGGGAGATGGGGTGAATTTCGCGCGGCGACCAAGCAGGAGAATTTCACACAGGGGCACAGCGGATGTTGAGAGACTGTGATGCTTTTCGCCGTGCTGCACCGTGGCGTGTCGCGCAACGCCAGATTGGGGCGGCGACTCTCACGGGTTGGCGGTGGAGATTCGACGCCGCCGCCGGCCTTGCGTCACTGCCAGAAGCGCAAGCGGAAGTTGATCAGTGAAATTTTGAAGGCGCAAAAGGAAAATGAGCCGGTCGGATGCGGGGTCCAACCGGCTCATTTGGGGGAAAATTGAGGCGTGATCGATGAGGTGGGCGGGTAGCCTGTTCTCCAGCAGGCCGGTGGGTCAGTTCCTCTGGCGACTTCGGCGGGGTCGAACTCCCCTCCGCGGGAGTTCGTTGTCGAAGTCGTTCTCTCCGCCATCACCACATTGCGACTGGCGTGCCAAACCGGGTTTTCGAGACCGCTGGAAAAATGCATTTGACGTAACCCATTCAAATTAAAATGTTTACGGATCACTGCCCAACATTGCACAACGCCCTGACATCGTTGCAACTTCTACGTGCGCGATGCTTCGGCCGTGTAGGAATGACAAACTATGTCGATTATGCCGGTCATTCGGCCCGACGAATCGGTCACGCGGATTGGGCCGATTGAACGGTCGACTCGCCGACGTTGTGTTTGGTCGACACGGTATCTCGGCATTCCTGCCATTAAAGTCGTTCGAACGGATAACTGAGGCGTAAGTTTGAGACGTCTGCCCTCTATTCTCTTCGATGATTGAAACCCATGCAGAAGGTATCTGTCCTGTCGTCGTGGGACATTCCGCCCGCAATTACCAAGGTGTGGCGCGACCTGCTCGCGGCAGACGCCTCTTTGGACAGCCCCTACTTCCGACCGGAATTCACCGACGCCGTGGCCACGGTCCGCGATGACGTGCGAGTCGCGATCGTCGAAGAGGGCAGCGAGATCGTCGCCGTGTTTCCGTTTCAACTCGGAGCCGGCAACGCCGGCCGGCCGGTTGGCGGGCGGCTTTCCGACTTCCAAGGGATCATCGGGCATCAAAATTTGCGGATTTCGACCCGCGAGTTCGTAAAAAAATGCGGGCTCTCCGAGTGGCGATTCGACCACTTGCACGGTAATCAGAAACCGTTCAGCGGCGACATCGAAACCCGAGACACGTCACCCTATATCGATCTGTCGAAAGGGTACGAAGCCTACATCGAGGACCGACGAAAGCAGAGCAGCGAAATCAAATCGCTCGGCCGCAAAGAGCGAAAGCTGGAGCGAGAAGTCGGCGAGATCCGCTTCACCTATCACGATGCTGATGATCGCGTTTTCGACCAGCTCGTCCGCTGGAAAGCCGATCAGTACGCTCGAACCGATCTGACCAACATCTTCGATTTCGACTGGACGCTCGATCTGCTGCTCCACATTCTCGACCGCAGCGACGCCGAGTTCCAAGGCGTTCTGTCGTCGATGTATGCCGGCGATCGCCTCGTGGCCATGCATTACGGCATGGCGTCCGGCGGCGTGCTACACTCATGGTTTCCGGCTTACGATTGCGAGCTCTCCAAGTACTCGCCCGGGCTGATCTCACTGCAACTACTCGCCGAAGCAGCGGCCGAAAACGGAATTCAACGGATTGATTTGGGGCGGGGCGATGAGACGTACAAACTGAAATTTGCGTCCGGAACGATTCCCGTCTGCGATGGAATCGTCAGTTGCAGTCCGCTCCGGCGGGCCGGGAAATCGGCTTGGGAACTGGCCCGGCGAACCGCGAAAACGCCCGCGTTGCGACCGATCCTCAGCGGACCCGCCCGCATGATTCGCCGCATGTCCGAACAGGCCGCGATGAAATAGCCTCGCCCGGGTCGGCATCGCGACTGCCGCAGGCGTTCGAAGGGCCGTCCGATCGGGTATGCTGTCTCGATGATCGCAGCTTCAAGTCTGCGGCGACCGAACCGGGACGGCACCACGATGAAAAAAAGGAAGCGAAAACCTTCGTCAATCTGGGACGGCGAAGAGGTTCTGCCCGGTGAGTCTCGACGCGTTCAATTGAACGTGTCGGAAAGCTACAGCGGCGTCAATATTCCGATTCCGGTCTACGTACGCCGCGGACTGAGGGATGGGCCGACCATCTTCGTCACCGCCGCGCTGCACGGCGACGAAATCAACGGCACCGGGGTCGTCCGCGAACTGATCCGCGACGGAACGCTGAATCTGACGGCCGGCGTGTTGATTCTCGTGCCGGTCGTCAATGTCTTCGGCTTCGATCGACACATGCGGTATCTGCCCGATCGCCGCGATTTAAACCGCTGCTTCCCCGGCTCCGAGCGGGGCAGCCTCGCATCGCGAACCGCGCGGGTCATTTTCGAGGAAATCATCGGCCGGTCTGACTTCGGAATCGATCTGCACACCGCGGCGGCGCGGCGGACGAACTTCCCGAACGTGCGGGCCGATTTCCGAAACGCCGGGGCCAAGCGTCTCGCCGAGAGCTTCGGCTGCGAGCTGATGATGGTCGGTCGCGGCCCCGATCGATCCCTCCGCCGCGAGGCGACCGGGGCGGGGTGTCCGGTGCTGCTATTCGAAGCCGGCGAAATATGGAAGGTCGAACCCTCGATCGTGGCCGCCGCCGTGCGCGGCGTGAAGAACGTCCTGTTCGAGTTGAAAATGATCGACGAGCCGCCCGTCGAACCGCCGTATCAACTGCTGATTGAACGGACGAAATGGATTCGGGCGGAGCGGGGCGGGTTCCTCGAATTTCACGTCGGGCCGGGTGACATCGTCCTCCGCGGCAAGCCGATCGCGACCATCAGCGACCTGCTCGGCGAAGACAGTCACAGCCTCGTCGCGCCGTTCGACGGCGTGGTCATCGGCATGACGACGCTGCCGGCGACCAGCCCGGGAGAACCGGTCGTGCATTTGGGCGAGATCGAAAAAATGAAACGGATCGAACGTATCCGTAACAAACTGCCCGAGTCACACCCCCACGAACGCGTGACCGCCGACCTGGCATCCAGCGTTATGGTCACCGAGCCGAGCGTCGAAGAAGCCGAGCAGGACGGCGAGTCGGCATCCACAGACCAGCCCATCGACGGAGCCGCCACCCAAGAGGCCCTTTCCGAAGACAACGACAGCCGAACCGGTTAATCTCACCGCGGGCGAACTCCCAATGACGACCTTAACTCGCCACGACACGAACCTTTCAGCCCGCCAACCCGTCTTGGCTGTGCTGCGATAGGACGAACAATGGTTTCGGCCGGATTGGATATGAAATCGGCAACACTTGATCCCGACGCGGCTGCCGAACGGGTCATTCGCATCTATTACCCGTCGATCGCCAGCAATCCCGTGGGTCGCCTGATCGGGACGCTGATGGAATGCATCCCGATTCCGATCGGCTCGGCCCGCGTGTCGAACCTGATCTTCGGGCTGCCGCTGGCCCCGATTGGGGCGCTGCTCTACGTGCTGCTCAAGGCCTTCGGTGAACGCTACGCCGTGACCGATCGAGCCGTCCGCCGCGAGTCGGCCCTGACCGGCTCACCGAACGGAGCCATGCCGCTCGAAAGCGTCGATCAAATCGACCTGCGGCTTCGGCACTGCTACCGCTTCTTCCGCGCCGGCGACCTCATCCTCCGCTCCAACGACGACCGAGCGACCTTAAAACTTATCGCCGTCCCCTACGCCGAAGCCGTCCGCCAGACGATCTTGGAAGCGTGTGAAGCGCGGAAACAAACTGACGCCGCGATTAAGCAGATCGAGCGGCGGAAAGGGTGAGTTGAATCGCTGGGTGGCTGGGGACGGACGGGGTTTTGTAGCCAGTCCTCGCTTGTCGTTAAACATTGCCTTGCGTTAAGTCGCCCGCCCCCAGTCGTTGAAGAGGTACGCCCTCTATATCACCGTTGACCCGCGCTCGCTGGGGGCGACTAAAAGGTCGTCCCCAGCCACCCTTGGTTTCTGGCAGGAAGGTCCCGGCTATGACCGAAGCATCTTCGGCGACAAGGCCATTCCGTCGGCAATCGACGACATTAACAATAATCCCGTTCGTCGAGGACTATGCCTGCGGGCGGTCGACTTCAGATGATCGTCTGCGCGATATTATTTGAACGGATCTCCGAGACAGCAGCACGAAGGGCTGCCAACCATCGCGGGACTCTCGAGCCTCCACTCATGAACCACCCACAATCACTGGCAGAGCCAGTGCCACCCGCCGCAGACCCTTGCGGAAACCTGCAACCGGCGCACCACACCGCCCCCGAAACCCCATTTCCCTCACACTCCACGACCTCCGCCAATCCTTCGATCGCCAAGGAACACACGTTCGTTGAAAAATTGTGGGTAAGGGTGTGACCTCCGGGCCACCCGCGAAAGGGTTGAGTTTGGGACTGATTTTGCCCAAGCTGTCAGCTTTCGTCGTCACCGGTTCGCAAAATGAGATCTACTCCGTCGGCAATCTCACGGACCGGAGAATCGTTGTCCCAAATTTGACGCCTTGTTTTCCGCGCAAGAGCTGGCGCGGAATAGACAAACCGTAGGTCGTACATCGAATAAAGCGCTTCAAAGAATCGATCGAAACCTAATGGACTCGCGGCAAGTGGGTAAATATCCACAACCTCGGCGACTTGTGCGCCAGATGTATTCACAAGAGCAAGAGCGACTGCCTCGTAGCGGCTGACATCATTTCGCAAATCACGGCGATTGGTGATTCGCGCCATTGCATCGTGATAACGCTGGATGGAATCTACGATTGTGCCATCCGCATTAATCGCAACGTCGTTTGGCTTCGAAACATCGCCTACACGATTTGCGCGCATGACGTGCAGGAAGCCGTAAACAAGAGCGGGGTAAGCAATATGCAAGTTGGTGCAGTCGCCCGCCGCCTCTTCCATCCTATTCGTTAAATTTCGAAACGCGTTAAACGTTCCCTTTACTGAGATCGCGAGCACCGGCCCAATTTCGGGAAGCGAGACGACAACATCGACGTCTTTCGTCTTAAGACCGCCGAGTACCGTTTGCTCTCCGTCGCGCGCTTGGTCAGCATCGAAATGCAGAATCTTTTTTCGGTGTCTACCCGATCCGGTAACCTCAATTCGAAGTGGCGGACGTGGTGTAATATGTTGCGGATGAAATCCGCCTTCAATAACAAGCCGTTGAACGAGGTGACGATGCAGCGGCTTAATATGCCGCTGGCTTTGTACCTGTTCGGCTTCAACAAATGCTTGCAAAGCTTCCCTGAGCCCGATGAGCGTGTCAGCCACGATGCCGCCACCTTCTCAGACGTAAGATGCCTTCCCGCACTAACGCGCTTTCCGACGGAGTGACTCGCAATTTTTTACTCGGGAATAACAAGTTGCCTGCTTCCCTCGGCTCGAGTTTCAACATTCCGCCACCCAAGCTGTGGCCTTCCACTTCAGCACTGAAAGCCATCACGATATTGTCCGCGACAGTCGAAAGATTGATGGGAGGACGACCACCCGCAAATCGAACCGAATGAATTGAATTGGTGCATGCACAAGCGGCGGCGTTGGCCGTGAACTTTGGACAGTCCGTACTCATATAACTGAGGAAGGCGTGGGGCACTTTTACGTCAGGCACGGAATACCAAGGCGTTCGATTGCGGCACTTATACGTGCCTTGCGCTTTCTGCCCCTGTTCGCTGCCAAGATAGGACCGGACTGCCTTTGAAAGCGACTCTTCAGGCCGGATTCGCAGCAGAAAACATTCAATATCGTCCTCAATCCAACTGCTAACCTGTCTGCGCGTAAGACGGTTATTCGGTAACATGCGGCCATTGCGAACAGTAGGCATCAGGTAACGGTCTTCGATCCCCCACGATTCGGCCTTCTTACGGCTCAAATGGAAGAAGTCGTTATCGCCGGTGACGTATCCGATACCGACTTTGGCGAAGTCACCAAGACGCCTGACATCTGCCGAAGACTTTAGCTGCAAATAAAGCTCTCTCATCTCTTCTGGTAGAAGAAAAGGTCGCAGCCTTCCGCCAAACTTTTGAAGTTCATCCAGCGACAATCGCGTACCACTGGTAGGCGGAGTGGAGCGATAAGCAAATTCATCCCACGCATGGAAATCGATAAAACGGGTTGTGCCACCGGCTCCCGAAGCATAAAGAAGCCATACGTCTTGAGAGAGAGTAGGAAAAATCTTTTTCTTCACGGCGATGACAGAAACCGTGCTGAAGCGAAACCGGAGATAGTCTAAGAGTGGAAGCGTATATGGAGCGTGTCCGATTTCCGCTGGCACAACGAAAGCCATTCGTCCGCCAGGTCGCAGGAGCCTGGCGGCGCCAACCAGAAACAACGGCCAGCACGACGAAAGCGCTGTGAACTCAGCGCCCCACTGGCGACATAGCCTCAGCGCCCGTTTCCTCTGCTCGCCCTTAAAGTGCTGGTATCGAATAAACGGTGGATTGCCGGCAGCACATTCGAATCTTGCGTTCGTCTTGCCAGCCCATTCAAAGAAGTCGCCGGACTGCACTCGCACATGAGGCAGCCGAATTGCTGTCTCTGTCAGAGCCTCAGAGTCGCACTCGACACCAAACGCATTGCTATGAAATTGCAAAAACTGCCCGTTACCGCAGGACGGATCGAGGAGCCGATCTGAGTTTCGTCGAACGACCCATCGCACTAGCGCGGCAGCGACATCATCAGGTGTGTAGAAGGCTCCCCTCAACTTTTGCGCAGCGGTATCATTGGCGCACGGTGGCATCGCTTGGGGCACTCCTTCATCCAAAGCAGTAACCTATAGGATGGTTGCCTGACCGTCTACGGCGCGACGAGCGACTTTGAACGAGGCGGCGGAATAACATCAGCTCTGGGTTATTTGTGTCGGTCGCCTGCTTCGGTCTTGACAGATCGATTTGGGCACGTGGCCGTGCATTCGTTCCCGTCCAGAAATGCCCTAAGCACGATCCTGCGGAAGCGTCAAGCAAATTCGGAGTGGTGCGAAACCGAGGCTTGGAGTTGGGTGACTGGGCTTTGTGCGCTTGCTACAAGAGATACACCGCTAAGAGCACTTTCAGCAGAAAGTCACCGAGGAGGCAGCAGCGCAACCGCGATTGCGGAGGCGGTTGTCCCGAGTCGGAAGAGGAGATTCGCCTTCGCCGGAGAGCACGATGCGAAGGCTCGCTGCGCTCGCAGTCTAGAGTTGAGAGGCAAGCGGTGAGAGTCCCGCATCGAGGCTTTCCCCTAAACTCTCAACCCCCGGCGCAGCCGGGTTTGAGGACGGGCGGGGACTTTGAGAACTTAGTCCCTTGCTGGCGCTGCGGGCTTGTTGAGAGCGCGCTTAGTCTTCGACGCCTAAGCGGTATTTGAGCTGGGTGAACTCGTCCTGCAGGTCGTCGGTTGACGAGTGGACGTGTTCGGCTTCGGTGATGAATTTCAGCTCGTCATCACGCTTCAAACCATACTCACGGAAAGTCTCCTCGAACTCTTCAAGGTCCTGACCGTAGACGATCAGCAGCTTGTGTTCGTCGAGCTGGACTTCGAGCGGGATGCGCGGATTCAGCGCGGCGATGCCGAGGCAGCCGTCGTCGAGGATCGACTCTTCGAAGTCGTACATCGTGCTGCGCAGCACGGGGAGATCGATATGGTCGCGGTATAGGTCGTGATGGCTGTTGTTCGATTTGTCGTGACTCGTTTCAAGCACGACGTCGACCTCTTCACCAAGTGGGCCGAGCAGGTCCATGAATAGATCGAATACCACTTCTCGCGAGGCGGCCGCCATTAATACGGGGATGTTCACGCCGTTTTCACGGTCGGTGAAGGTGTCGTGACGATAGCCGGCTCGCGGGACGACCTGGAGGTCGTACGAAGGGCGCACGGCGTCCGTCAGCGTGAACCGGCCGTAGCGACTGACGGCGAGGTGCGCTTCGATTTGATCTTCGGTGAGATCACGAAAGCTGCTCGGCCGTGACGCGCTGCGTCCGTCCCGCGGATTGGTTTTTAGAAAGCGCTGCAAGAAGCTCATCGAAGGACCTTTAAATCCGAATGCGTCCGTCGCTACGTCCGGCAGCGAGATCGGCGTTCTGTACCGCCGCCGGAGGTCTTGCGACGGCTCACCCAAACCTAGCACGCAATTCGGCCCCGTCTCGCCGGAACAAAGAGCGTGGCGCGCGAAATATCTAGGTCGGCGGATGTCGGGGAAGCCGCGGCGACTAAGCGAGGGATGGCCGAGGCGCACGATTGTGCGAGTCGTGACGGACGGAAGGCCTGCGAGGCCGGTTTCGGCGGGCTGCGCGAGCGTCTACAATCGCCGCGGTCGGCTCGGACGCCGGCATTAATTGATCTATCCGCCGGAATCGATGCGATCCGCACGACCGGTCGTCATTACAGGGAGGCCCGATCTTGTCCTACTTCAAGACCAACTGGCGGGTGGCAATTCTGCCGCTGATCGTCGCAATCGGGTGCTCCGACAGCCCCGCCGAACAGATCGTTATCGTTCCTAATCGCAAGACCGAGCCGTCTTCTCAGCCGCCGACGAATCCGGGCGGTCGACTGACCGAAGCCGGCGATACGGTCTTCGGCGACCCGTTCGCGGAGAAGTGGGACCTCATTCGGATCGGAGACGCGCGTGTCGGGTACGCGCGGACGCAGCGGCGTGTGCAAGAAGGCCGCGTGTCTATCGATCAGGAAACGCGGATGACGATCCGGCGGTTCGGCAAAGACTTGCAGATCATCACGCGATTGAAGACCGAGGAGGAAGAAAAGTCCGGGCGGTTGCTGGCCTTCTCTCACGTCTTGGAAAATCCCCCGGCCGCGCCGGTCCGCCGTGCCGGACGCATTGTTGGTGACAACGTCGAACTGGAAGTGACGATCGACGGCAAGACGAAAGAAAAGGTGCTCGGATGGGAGTACGGCCTGAAGTCGATCGATTGGCCCGAACGACTGTTTTTGCGGGACAAGCCCATTGCCGGTGAGACGATGAAGTTCCGGGCTTATCTTCCGGAAATGGAGGAGTCCGCCGACTACACGATGCGGGCGATGGAGCCGAAGCGTGTGAAAATGTTCGACGGTTCGCTCATCGAACTGACCCCGGTGACGATCAGCAGCAGTTTGATGCCTCAAAGTCCAATGACGGCTTACGTCGATGACCGTGGCGTGATCCGCGCGACCGAGCAGCGGGCCGCCGGGCAGACGATTCGAACCGATCGCGTGACCGCCGGTGTCGCCTTGGAAGAGATTTCGGGCAAGGAACTCGACTTCGCCCTGAAGACGCTGATCGACGTGACGCCGCTCGTCCGGGCGCATCGTCGGGAGGAGATTGTCTATCGGGTGACGATCGCAGATCGTGATCCCACGGAGCTATTGCCGATTACTGACTTTCAACAGGTCGAGCCGGATGAAGAAGCCGGGTCGGCTCTTGTGACCGTCACGGCTGTCGAGATTCCCGACACGCGTCGCCCCGTTCGGGGGTCGCCGGGCGAGGAATACATCAAACCGAGCGCGATGATTCAGTCGAGAGATCCGTATGTGGGCCAATTGGTTCGCCAGGCGGTCGGCTCAGAGACCGACCCGGGACGCGTGGCGGTCGCGATGGAGAAATACGTGGCTCGCAAGATGGACTCGACTGATCTTTCAACGGGCATGGCCAGTGCGTCCGAGATCGCTCGCTCGATGAAGGGTGATTGCACCGAGCACGCCGTGCTGCTGGCAGCGATGCTCCGCGCTCGCAAAATTCCGTCCCGCGTGGCGATCGGACTGGTCTACATCCAACGCCGCAGCCAGATGGGTTGGCACATGTGGACCGAAGCGTACCTCGGCGGGAAATGGGTGCCGCTCGACGCAACGCTCGGGTCCGGCGGCATCGGCCCGGCTCATCTCAAGCTCGCCGACGCCAGCTTCGCCGACGACGGCCCCGCCCCGCTATCGGCAATGCTCCCCGTGATGGACTTCATCGGTGAGGCGAGTGTTGAGATCGTGGAAGTAAAGTGACGCCCGATGCGGCAAATTCCGGAATTCCTGATCCGAAGCTCCTTCAATCCTTCGCCAAAGTCGGCATCATGGGCGGGGTGTTGACCGTATCCTCCTTTGGACCGATCCCATGGCTCTGTCATACGACGCCTCTGCAACCAAAAAACTGATCGATACCTCGAAGCTGGACGATCTGGCGCCCAAGCTGATCGCCGCACGCGATGAAGTGGTGGCAGACGTCGAGCTGATGTCGTCCGGATCGATCCCCGAGGACAAACAGCCGCTCGATGCGGGGTTCCTGAACTTTCCCGCCAATGTGCTGCAAGAAGCGAGCATCGACCCGACCGGCAGCCTGCTGGGCCGGATCGAAGCGACGGCGAAGTCGTTTCGGGAATCGGTCGACGCCTGCGTGCTGCTCGGCATCGGCGGGTCGTACATGGGCATGCGGGCGCTGCAGGAGGCGTTGTGCTCTCCGATTCATAACGAACTGCCGCGATCCGCGCGAGGCGTGCCTCGTCTCTATTACGAGGGCAACAACGTCGACAGCGACGTGATGGGGGCGATCCGCGACTACCTGATGACCGGCAATGCGGCCGAATTGGAAGATCGCTGGGGCATCGTCGTGATCAGCAAATCGGGCGGTACGCTCGAAACGGCGGCGGCATTCCGAATCTTCCGCGAAGCCCTCGAAAAGTATTACGGCCCCGATTCCGAAGAGGCGAAGAACTTCGTCATTCCCGTCACCGGCGGCGAAGGCAGTAAGCTCCGAGCACTTTCGGAAGCGAAGGGCTACCCGGAGATGTTCCCCGTGCCCGACGGCATCGGCGGGCGGTTCAGTGTACTGACCGCGGTCGGACTCGTCCCGGCAGCCGTGCTAGGCATTAACATTAAAGATTTATTACAGGGCGCCGCCGACTTCACGGAAAAATTTAAGACCGCAGATGTCGGGTCAAGCCCGGCTCTTGATTACACCGCGATCTGTCACCTGTGCGAGCGCGATCACGGGATGACGACCCGCATCCTTTCGACCTGGGGCAAGAAGCTCGAAGCCGTGGGCCTGTGGTACGATCAACTTCTCGCAGAGAGCCTCGGTAAGGAAGAGCGGGGGGCGTTGCCCCTGACGATCGTCAATACTCGCGACTTGCACAGCCGGGGCCAACAGCATCAGGAAGGCCGTCGCGATAAATTAATCACGAACGTCATCGTCGGGTCAGCGAACAACGAACCGGTCGTGATCCCCGAAGTGGAAGACGATGCCGACCAGCTTAATAAATACGCCGGTAAAACGATTCCGGAAGTCCTCGACGCGGCGATCGCCGGAACGAATAAAGCCTATGCCGACGACAAGCGACCGACTGCCGATATTAAACTGCCTCAGCTTGACGCGTATCACATCGGCGAGCTGCTGCAGATGTTGATGATCGCGACCGTCGTGGAAGGACGCTTAATTGGCATTAACCCGTACGGCCAGCCTGGCGTCGAAGCATACAAGCAGAATATGAACGCGATTCTCAGTGGGCAGAGCTAACGCTTTTGGTTTACGGTTGAGAGGTGAGGGGTGAGCGGCTCGCGTTGGCGTGTTATGATTTTTATGCAGGCGAGTGGTGCCGGGCGAAAGGTGAGAGCTCTAACATGACCAGTTCTGTCAAAATCGTGATTTGGGAAGAAGACGGCGGGTGGATCGGATACCTGCAGCAGTATCCTGACTATTGGACACAGGGCGACACCCTTGATGATCTGAAGGAGCATCTCCGGGACTTATACGCCGACTTGACAGGCGGGAAAATTCCGAACGTTCGCCGGATTGAAGAGTTGAACTTATCGTGAAGCGTGTCGACCTGATTCGCGTGATTGAGAAAGGCGGTGCGGTGCTGATTCGGAACGGTGCCAAGCACGATTGGTATCGGAATCCAAACTCAGGTGTTGCCCAGCCAGTGCCTCGTCATCGTGAAATTAAAGAGCACCTTGCGCGAAGCATTATTCGTAGGCTCGCTGATTAAATTCAATGAGTCGGGGAGCTACGCGTAATCGTGCATCCCTCAACCCTCACCTTTAAACCCTAAACCGCAAGCGCAGCTTGCCTCATGAGCGCACCACAGGACGGCCTCGGTAAGCGTTTGCGGCACGTGAAGTATCTCGCCGCCGGCGCCGTCGCGATGGTGTTCGTGACGCTCTTCGTGATGCCGCTCATCACGCGCGAGCGGCATTATCGTCTGCGTGTCAGTGCCGGCAGTGAGCGCGGCCACCGGCACGATCTGGCCGTCGCACTTGCCGAAGAAGTCGGTCACCACAAGATCACAGTCGAAATCGTGCCGACGGCCGGCTCGGTCGAATCGCTCAGGCTACTCGCCGAGGGGGAGCTCGACGTCGCCTTCGTGCAGGGCGGGCTTCGCCCCCCGCCCGCCGATCTCCGTCAGCTCACAATTTTGCATCCGGAGCCATTACACCTCGTTGCCCGCCCAAAATTAGCGGAGGCCGGGCTGGCCTCGCTCCTCGGAAAGCGGATCAATCTGAGTACGAAGGGGAGTGGGTCGCGGCAGCTCAGCGAGCAGGTCCTTCAGTTCTATGGAGTCGGCCCGGGGGACTATATCGACGAAAGCCACAGCTACCGCGAACTGCAGCAGATGCCCGCCGAGCAGTTGCCCGACGCCATGTTCTTCGTTTCGTCGATGCCCTCGGACATTGCGGAATTTTTTGTCCGTAAGCGAAATTACCGGCTGATCGCGATCCCGTTCGGCCGAGCATTGTCAATGCGCGATACGTCGCTGACACCGGTCGAAATTCCGTACGCGGCCTATCGGGCCTATCCCGCCGAGCCGCGCGAACCGATCGCGACCATCGCGCCACGCCTGAATTTGGTCGCCCGGGCGGACGTTCCCGCCGAGGCCGTCGAACGGCTGTTGACTGCGATGTACGACGGGGACTTTCGTCGCCGGGCTGAAATCGGGGAATTGTCGTCCGCCGAGATCGAGCCGTTTCGCGAACTGCCGCTGCACGAAGGGACGATCGCGTTTCTTCGCCGGCACGAACCGATCGTCACGAATGAATTCATCGACAACGCCGAGAGCGCCCGCAGCTTCGTTTTTTCGGCACTCGTCGCCGCGTTTCTGCTGTGGCAATGGTATCGCCGCAAACAGGCAGTCCGTTTCGAAGAGTACTTTGATGAAGTCTCCGCGCTGGAGGCTCGGGCCTTTGCCGCGCTTCGAGGCGGAACATTTACCGAGCGAATGCGGAATGACCTGCTCGACGAATTAACCCGGCTGAAGGAGCGAGCGATTGAGTCCTACTCCTCCGGCCGGGTGCATGGCCAAGAACATCTGACCGGCTTCATCAGCCACGTCGCCGATGCCCGTCAGACGGTGCGGACATTGCGAGTCGAGGAGGCGGAATTGAGAAGACAGGAGTCAGAAGTCGGAAGTTAGAAGACTAGAGTTTTCTGCGTTTCGACCGGGCCAGTGTTAGTGTATCGCCGGGGGCGCTCGGACGGTCTAATGACCGGATCGCTCGTGCTTCTGACTACTAACTCCTGTCTTCTGACTGCTCCTTCGCCATGTTCGTTGATCGCACATCTATTTACTGCCGGGCCGGTGACGGCGGCGATGGCTGCATGAGCTTCCGCCGAGAGTCGCATGTGCCACGGGGTGGACCCAACGGGGGGGACGGCGGCGACGGCGGCGATGTGATCATTCGGGCCGACGTCAACGTATCAAGCCTGTCGAACATCGTGGGACACAAGCATTGGAACGCCGGTCGTGGACAGCACGGCATGGGTAGCCTGATGCACGGCAAGAACGGCGAGGACGTTCTGATCGTCGTTCCGCCGGGCACGATCGTTCGCGACCTCAAACGAGGCCATGTGCTCAAAGATCTCAACGCCGACGGGATGGAGATCGTCCTGTGTCACGGGGGACGCGGGGGACGCGGCAACCGACACTTTGCCACCGCGACTCATCAGACGCCCAGAGAATACGAGCCGGGCGGCGAAGGGGAATATCGTGAGGTCATGCTCGAGTTGAAGTTGATCGCCGATGTCGGGCTGATCGGCAAACCGAACGCGGGCAAATCGACGTTGCTCTCCCGCATGTCGGCGGCGACGCCGGAGATCGCCGACTATCCCTTCACCACGAAATACCCCAACCTCGGCATGGTCCGCGAGGGCTGGGACCGGGAGTTTGTGCTCGCCGATATACCGGGGCTGATCGAAGGAGCCTCGCAGGGCGTCGGCCTCGGCCACGAATTTCTCCGGCATGTCGAACGGACGCGGCTGCTCGTGCATCTGGTCGAACCGATGCCGACCGATCAGACCGATCCGATCGACAACTACAAGCAAATTCGCGAGGAACTCCGGCTGTACGAGGCGTCGCTCGCCGAGCGTCCCGAGATCATCTGCGTCAGCAAATGCGAATTGCCTGACGCCGCCCCGATCGCGGAAATGCTTTCTGAAGAACTCGGCAAACCGGTGCTGCAGATCTCCGCTGCGACCGGCTGGGGATTGGAAGGACTTCAGAAGCGAATCTTCGAGGAGTTGGCAGTGCTGGGGGAGAACGAAGAAGGTTAGGCGCCTACAATCGAACGCGTCGCGTTATTGAAAAAGGGCGCGCCGACACAAGCCCGCAGCGCAAGCAAGGGATTCGCTCCTACGGGTGCCGTAGTAAGAATATCCCTCGCTCGCGCGTCGGGCTTGTTTGTTTTGCCCTCGACTCTGAACTCTCGACCCTCGACTAGCTTATGCCCGACTTTGAATACTCCCGCTTCGACGGCTCCGAGGAATTCCAGCCGCAGAGTGCCGATCAGGTCTTCGACCAGATCAGCGAGTACATGCTCGATTACGGCGAGTCGGTCCTCGACCAGCTTGAGGATCTCGCCGAAGAGCATCCCGAATTAATCGAGGCGTTGCTCAAGCAGGGGAATATCGAGCAGGACGAGAACGGGCAGTTCGTCATCACTCCGAAGGGGCTGCGGCGCGTCGAGAACAAAGCACTGGAAGAGCTGTTCGACGTCACCCGCAAGGACAAACTCGGTAAGCACGAGACCGAGTTCCGCGGGGCAGGGGAGACGATTCACGAGGAGTCGAAGCCGTACGAGTTCGGCGATCCGGTTTCGAACCTCGACATGCACGAAACGCTGAAGAACGCACTGTATCGGCAAGGGGGCGGCAGCCCGATCGGGATCGCCGAGGACGACTTCGTCGTCCATGACACCGAATATCAGACGAGCTGCGCAACGGTGGTGCTCGTCGATATGTCGGGCAGCATGATGCGGTACGGCAAATACGGAGCGGCGAAAAAGGTCGCGCTGGCGATGCAGTCGCTCGTGCGGGGCAAATATCAGGGGGACTTCCTGCAGTTTGTCGGCTTCTACACGTACGCCTCACCGATGACCGAACGGGAGCTGATGAACTCGGCCCCCAAACCCGTCAGTATTTATGACCCGCGGGTTCGGCTGCGGATCAGCCTCGACAACCCGCCCGCCTTCGTCCCGCAGCATTTCACCAATATTCAGGCCGGCCTGCAGTTCGCGCGGCGGATTCTCTCGCGGCAGGCGGCGCCGAATAAGCAAATCATCACGATCACCGATGGCGAACCGACCGCTCACATTGAGGGGCGAGACGTCGTGCTGATCTACCCGCCGGACGAAAAGACGGCCGGGATGACGCTCCAGGAAGTCAAGAAATGTGCGACCGACGGAATTCACCTTTCGAGCTTCGCGCTGGTCGAAGATTACTTCTATCTCGGCCTTGTGAATTTTGTGGAGAAGATGGCGCAAGTCTCTGGCGGGGTTTCTGCTTACTGCAATGCGTCTGACCTCGGAAACATGGTGATCGAGAGCTTCAAAAACGGCCGAAAAACTCGCCGGGCGATGTGATGCCGTCGGGTCGATTCCGTGAAAATCGGTAATCAGGGACGACCGGGGGTTTGACAGGGGACTTTACCTACGGCATTCTCTCGCCCCAACAAGGAATGGGATCGTAAGGACGCGATCGGAATCGCCCTGTCGTCCGGCTGGAAGGAATGGCCGACGACTCCTGCGTGACGAACACGCAAGACCTACCCGACCGTCGACTCTTCGCCCCGTCGGGCGACCTGCCTGGTCGACTGCCCACAAACGGAGTTTCCCTATGCTGCTGCAAAAGTCACTCTCGTTCTGCGCACTGACGGTGATGGTACTGGTTGCATCACTGACGATCTCATCGGCATCAGCCGGGTCGTGGCATCGAGATTTCGACGCCGCCCAATCGGAAGCACGGAAGTTGGGAGTGCCGCTCGTCGTCCATTTTTACGCCGACTGGTGCGGCCCCTGCCGAGCGATGGAGAGCGTGCTCAATTCGTCCACGATTACTTCGGAACTGGGGACATCAGCGGTTGGTGTGAAGGTCAATGTCGATCATCACGGCGATCTGAAACGCCGCTTCGGTGTCGCCGCCCTGCCAACCGACGTCATATTGAGCCCGAGCGGCGATGTCGTTTCCCGCTACGTCGGAGGAACGAGTACGAACGGCTACCTCGCCCGGCTCGACTCAGGGGCAGCCCGCATCGAAAAGCGCAGCGACCGCCGCGTCGAAATTGTGAAGCGGGATGCGACCGAGGTGTTAAGCGACCTCGCCGAAGAGCAGGGACTCGGACTGGACGGCTACAGCCCGGTGGCTCTCGTCCAGGAAAAGGTTTGGTCACAGGGCGACCCGAAATTTGCCTGGCGGCACCAAGGCGTCGTGTACTATCTGGCCGACGCCGAGGAACTGGCTCAGTTCCGCGATCAACCGGAGAAGTTCGCCCCACGCTACAGCGGGTTCGATCCCACGATTCTCGCCACAAAGCGTCAGCCGATCCCCGGCCGGATTGAGTACGGTTCGTTCTATAAAGACCGGCTCTACCTGCACGCGACCGAAGATTCGCGTAGGCGGTTCATCGACAACCCCCGCCGGTTCCCACTACCGCGCGAACTGAAGGATCCGCAATTCGCTGATAACGGTCGCGGCGAACGGATGAACGGGATTTGAAGCCCTGCGTCGGGTGGCCGGGGAGGGCACTTTCGCCGCCCCCGGAATGCGAACTCTTTTGACTCGCGAATGCTCGACGACGGTATTGCCGAAGAAGAAAAGAGTAGTCTCACTGCCTCGCTGGCGCGTCGGGCTATCGGCGGGTGGCCGGGGAGGGCGCTTTCGCAGCCCACGGAACGCGAACTCTTAAACTCGCGAATGCTCGACGACGGTATTGCCGAGGACGAGATCGCTGTGGACGGCGTAAAGACGCCTTGTACTTCCGCCCGCTTGGGCATCCGAATCGTTCGAACTGGCTTACGATCGTTTTCGGACGGTATTTTTTCTGCCTCGCTGGCGCTTCGGGCTATCGATGGGTGGCGCCGTCCACAGCCACCGGCTTAAGTGTTTGACTTGTTCAAACTGATCCATTGTCCGTCAGTTACTCCGGCGGTTCGGCGACTTGTTGTTCGAGCCGCCGGAGGCTTTCCAGCGTGCTGCTTTCGATCTGCTGCCGGTTCCGCTGCGCCGCTGCCGTCAAGTAAGGGACGAGTTCGTCTCGGATCGGCGTGCTTTCCGATTGGATGTTGAACGCGAGCGTCGCTAGGGTCGAGAAGGTCGACCAGTCGTCCCGTCTCGCAGCGACGACCGCCTGTCCCGCGAGCCCGGTGGCTTTGAGCCCTTTGTCATCGTTTTGAGTTTTTAAGTCGTCAAACATCGACTCGGCCGTACTCAGGTCGTTGCTGGCCAGACTGAGCAAGGCCAGCCGGTATTTCGCCTGTCGACCGTAAAATTCGTCACGCGGGAAGTACTCGATGACGGCCTGCCACGCAGCCGGGTTTCTCGCGTCCATCGCCGCAGCAAAGAACTGCAGTTTCGCGTCGGGCATCTTCTCGTACCTCGCCTGCGGAGGCGGCGACCGGAACGGATCGGGCTGACGCATCGCGAATCCGAGACCGGCACCGAGTCCGCCGACGATCAGAACGGCCAGGGCGAGCATGGCGGCGTGTCGACCGAGACTCCAATGATAAAATTGATCAAGACCGAGCAGGCCGTTCGACTCGCTTTGACTCCGCGGCGCCGGTTGGATTTTCGAAAGCCGAATCTTGTCTGCCGCTTCGGGATCCGATTTGAGTTGGATCGCCACTTTTCTCAGGTCGGCCGCCAGTTCTTTCGAGGACTGGTAGCGTCGATCGGGACGCTTCTGCATCGTCCGATCGACGATTTGCACGACAGCCGTCGGCAGGTCGGGCCGTCGCTCCGCAAGGGGAGGCGGCGTTTCATTCAGATGTTTGACGGCCACCGCCAGCGCGGTTTCTCCGCGAAACGGCGGCGACCCGGAAAGCATGTGGTAGCCGGTGACCCCGAGCGAATAGATGTCGCTACGATTGTCGAGCGTTCCGCCGTTGACCTGTTCGGGGCTCATATACAGTGGCGTACCCATTGTCACGCCGGCCTGCGTCAGTGCCATTCGCTCTTCGCCGGAAGTCAGCAGGGCCAGGCCGAAGTCGGCCACCTTCGCCTCTCCTTTGCGCGTCAGCAGAATGTTTTCCGGCTTGATGTCGCGATGCACGATTCCGCTCGATGCAGCCGCGTCCAGCGCCAGTGCGACCTGCCGCATGATTCGCAAGGCGGTCAGCACGTCGAGCGGGCCTTTCTTCGAGACGTAGTCTCGCAGTGTCGTCCCCGGCACGTACTCCTGCGCGATAAAGTGCAGGCCTTCATGCTCGCCGATCGCGTAGATCTGCACGATGTTGGCGTGATTGAGGTTTGCCGCCGCGGTCGCTTCCTGCTCGAATCGCCGCCGCATCGTCGTTTCCGATTCGTCGACCGTTTCGGCCCGTAGAATCTTCACCGCGACTTTTCGTTTCAGCGAGAGCTGTTCTGCCAGATAGACCTCAGCCATTCCACCCGAGCCGAGCCGACGCAGCAGACGGAAGTCTCCCAACTCTTTGCCGATCAAGTCAGACGCTCGGTCCGCCGGTCCACTGAGGGATCCTGTCGTTGGTGTAGAGTCAGATGAAGGCGAAGGCGATGGGTCGCTCATGGTCGATTGAAATTTTGAGAAGGTCGAATGTCGTTCGGATCGAACGGCGAGTCACCAGATGAGTCGACGTTTCAAATGAAATAACATCACAGTTTGCATCACCTGAACCTTACCGCACAACGACACGGACTGGGAATCGCCGAAAGTGGGTCTGTTCGATAATCGAATTGCGATGTCTCTCGGGAGGCGGGGACGACGCTTTCGCCACCTCCGGAAGGTGAACTCTCTAACGAGAAATTGCTCGACGACGGTGTCAACGAAGGAGAGTATTCTGACGGCCTCGCTCGCGCGTCGGGCTATCGTTCGGGGGACGGCGCTCTTGCCGACCCAGTAACGTGAATTCTCTAACTCGCAATTGCTCGACGACGGTGTCGCCGTTGAAGAGTATTTTCACGGCCTCGCTGGCGCGTCGGGCTATCGTTTGGTGGCCGGGGACGGCGCTTTCGCCGCCCCAGAATCGCCAATAATTGGTAACCATTACATGAGCGACGCGTCTTCAAGATTTTTGCGGGCTACGGGTTGAGTCGACGAATGGTCGCCTATTTCGCAAACTCTGCTTGGACCGGGACTGTCATCCCGCGAAAGTAAACCCACCGGCACCCCGGCCAGTTTCGGTCGGCCCCGAATTTCATTCGCTTTCCCAAAATTGATCGCTCCGGAATGAATGCGTCCGCGATCAGCGTTTCCTCGCTGCGAAAGACCTATCGCGAAGGCACGTTCCGCAAACGGAAGGTCGAGGCGCTGCAAGGCGTGACGTTCGACGTGCAGAAGGGGGAGATCTTCGGCCTGCTCGGCCCGAACGGTGCCGGCAAAACGACACTGATCAAGATTCTGCTCGGAATCGTTCGCCGCAGCGGGGGCGATGCAAAAGTCCTCGGGCTTACGGCCGGTTCGCTAAAGATGCGATCCCACGTCGGCTATCTGCCCGAGAATCACCGCATCCCACAACACCTGACCGGCAACACGGCTCTCGAATATTACGGTGCGCTCAGCGGACTCTCGGGACAGGCGATTCGGCAGGCCCGGCCGAAGGTGCTCGAGCAAGTCGGGCTTTCGAAGCGGGCCAAGAGCTCCGTCAGCGGTTATTCGAAGGGAATGCTCCAACGGCTCGGGCTCGCGCAGGCGATGCTGCACGATCCCGACTTGATCGTGCTCGACGAACCGACCGACGGCGTCGACCCGGTCGGTCGACGAGAGATTCGACAGGTGCTGCATCGCCTCAAGCAGGAAGGCAAGACGGTCTTCCTCAACAGCCACCTGCTTCAGGAAACCGAATTGGTCTCCGATCGCGTGGCGATCCTCAATCGGGGACGCCTGCAAAAAGTCGCGACCGTTGATGAGCTGACGAACGTCGAGACCGAGGTCCGGTTCGAACTCTGCGCTCGCACGGAAGCCGTCGAGGAAGCGGCCAAGCCCTTTGCCGAACGCATTGCAGTTGTCGCCGAGCCCTCATCGGCTGGGACGTCCGCGAAAGCGGCGGTCAGCGATCAGGCCGACATCGACCTGTTGGTCGATGCCTGGCGGGCCGCCGGTATCAGCATCGTGAGCCTCAGCCGAGCCAAAGCGACTCTGGAGGACGCGTTCATCGCGCTCATCGGGTCGGCCGAAAAGAATAGTGACGCCCAGACGTCCGATTCAGCCGAAGAAGCGGTCGAGATCGACGACGATCTCTTTGAGGACGAGAAACCGGCATGAGACCGTATCTGGCCATCGTCAAAGACTCGTTTCGCGAAGCACTGGCGAACCGCATTTTGTGGGTCGTGCTTGTCGCGATCACGCTGCTGCTCGTGCTGCTCGCACCACTGACGATTCAGGAGGTGAAAGCGACGCGAATCGCGCCCCGCGAGATCCTCGCGCCGATACCGCTGCTCAATGCGATCTATCTCGAACGTGAAGCCGCCGATGATGGTGCCTCGCCGGCTTCCCGCATCTGGTCGTTGCTTGACGATACGGATCGAAAATTTATTCGACAGACCGTCGAACCGTCGGACGACTCCGGAGGATCGCGGCGATTCATTCGCGCAGAGACTTCCGGGGTGTTGCAGTCGGTCATTGAGAGTCCCGATCTCTACGATCGGGACGCGTGGGGCGATGTCCAGCTGAAAGAGGATCTCGCCGCGGAAGCTGAGCAATCGGATCTTTCCGGCGAAGCGCTCAAGGCCCGCAATCGCAAATTGGTCGCAGCGGCGTTTCCGGGATTCATCCGTTTGCAGACGGATTCCGCGTTCCAGGTTTATTACCTGTGGTTCGATTTGTTCGAACCGATTCCGGTCACGGCGGATCAGATCGAGCAATCGATTCGCCTGATTGTCGTCTCGCTGAACTCATGGCTGGTCGGCGGGGTTGGCGTCATGGTGGCGATTCTGGTCACCGCAAACATCGTCCCCCGCACCTTCGAACCGGGTGAGATCACGCTGCTGCTCAGCAAGCCGATCTCGCGGACGATGTTGTTCGTGACGAAGTATCTCGGCGGATGCGCGTTCGCCCTGGTGTGCGCCGCCTATCTGATGGCCGGCCTGTTTCTCATTCTCGGCGTGATGCATCAAATCTGGGCGTTCGGCCTGGTCTGGTGCATTCCGCTCTATGTCTTTGTATTTTCGGTCTACTACGCGGTCTCGGCAGCCGTCGGTGCGCTCACGCGCAGCGCCATCCTCTCGGTCGTGGCCACGATTTGTTTCTGGCTGCTCCTGTTCGGTCTGGGCACCGCGAAAGGAACACTCGACGAATTGGTCATTAAGCCGATCTCACTGACCGAGATCATCCCGGCGGGCGATGACCTATTCACCGTAAACGGCAACCGCGAGGTGTTGTTGTGGGATGCCAGTCAGAAGAGCTGGAACCAAGTCTTCGCCGGCGAACAAACACCCGGCCCGGCTATGTTGCGGCGTCAGATGCTCGCCTCGCAACGGGTTCTGCCGCAGTACGACGCCAGCCGCGACCTCCTGATTTCGAATGAAGAAACGCCGCATCAATTCGGCGCGAACGGCTCGCTCAACCTTCTCGCGGGGCGGCCCGAAAACGGCTGGTATCGCGAACGCATCGGCGTCGCTCCCGACCTCATCAAAGACGTACTGATCGACCCGGACGGCCGAGTGCTGTGCGTCACGCGATCGGGCGTGTACGAGTTCACCGGCGAGTTTCAGGAGCAGCCCGAAAAAGGTTGGGTGGAAGGGGCGATCGGGAACATCTTCGGAAGTAGCGACAAGAATTTTCGTCAGCTCACGCCCGACGACATGGCCCAATTCCGCCGACCGTTTTCGATCGCGATGCACCTCGACTCCGGCGATCTCGCCCTCTACGCCGCGGGCGAGCTCATCGTTTTGCAGAAGCAGGACGACGGCACGTTCGAACCGTCACGTCCAACGGAACTCGATGTCGATGGACCCGGGCTTGTCGGCTTCGGCAAACAGGTCGTAGTCGTCACGGAAGAGGGGCGGGCGCGATTTTTCGAACCGGACGACCTATCACCGCGTGGTGAAGTAGAAGCCTTCGATGCCGCCCCGCGCAGCGTCGCGGTCTCACCCGACGGTCAACTGATCGCCGTGGTCTCACATGATCGCAGCTACGCGCTGCTGCGGATTGACGACGGCGGCAAACCCGAGGTCGTCCGTCGTCGCGGAAACATCGGGGCAGCGGCCTTTGGTGATGACGGTCGACTCTATGTGGCGGATGACTATCGGCAGGTGACTTCGATCGTGCCGGATGATCGAAGCGATCCGGAACGATTTTCTCAACCGGACGACATCTTTCTGCGGGTCTACCGCTACGGCATTTGGCCGCTCTACACCGTGCTGCCCAAACCGGCCCAGATGGACGAACTTGCGACCTACCTGATGACCGAACAGAAATCGCTGACGCTGACCGAGGAGGAAGCCGGGGCGAATAGCTTGGAGGCGGACCGAGTGGAACTCAATTTGTGGGGTCCTTTGCGGAGCAACGTGATCTTCATCGCCGTCGTGCTGGGGCTCACATCCTTCGTGATTTCGCGACGCGATTATTGATCGTCCTCGAACTTGCACGAAGAGTTCCGCCTAACAAGCCCGCAGCGCCAGCAAGGGATTTCGCTCTCAGACGTTCCGCTTTCTGATCGTGAATCGCCCAAAGGCGAGTAAGCCAGCGTGGGTGCCGGGGTGCGTGTCGCCCCCGCATGGTTCGGTTCTCACGCGTATTGCATCGCTGGAGTTCGTCGAAGCTGACGCGGTGGCAAGCGTTGCAAAACGAGTGCGAAGATCCTGATGCGGGAGCGACACGCTCCCGGCACCCGCGGCGCGTGGGGATATCGGGGGCAACACGGGAAATCGCCGGAGATTCGCGAGCGCTTGCCCCTCGCTGCTATACTTTGCGGCTGACGATTTCACACTGACTGGAGACGCCGGCGATGGTTTCGATGGAAGGCAAGACGGGACTCGTATTCGGGATCGCGAACGACCGCAGTATCGCGGCGGCAATCGCGTCCGAATGCCATGCGGCCGGTGCAAAGATGGGCTTCACCCACCTGCCCGATACCGATCCCGAGCGACCCAAGGCCGCAAAAAGACTGCACAAAGTCGTCGACGGCTGGGACCCCGCCCTCGTGATGCCCTGCGATGCGACGAACGACGAACACCTCGACGCCGTCTTCGCCGAAGCGGAAAAGACGTTCGGCAAGCTCGACTTCGTGATCCACTCGATTGCTTACGCCCCGATCGACGACCTGACCTGCCCGGTTTACGATGTCAGCCGCGACGGATTCAAGATGTCGATGGAGATCAGCGCTTACAGCCTGATTTCGCTGACCAACCGTGCCAAACCACTGATGAAGGACGGCGGCAGCATTCTGGCGATGACCTATCTCGGCGGTGAAACCGTGATCCCCGGCTACAACTTGATGGGGGTTTGCAAAGCCGCGTTGGAATCGACGATGACCTACCTCGCCGCAGAACTCGGTCCGTCAAACATCCGCGTCAACGCGGTCAGCGCCGGACCATTGCGAACCCTCGCCGCCAGTGCGGTCGGGGACTTCCAACAGATGCAGAAACTCTACGAAACCTTCAGCCCGCTGCGGCGGAACATCACCTTTGAAGAGGTCGGAAAGGCCGGGGCGTTTCTGCTCTCCGATGCGGCCAGCGGGATTTCGGGCGAGAACCTGCACGTCGACGCGGGCTACCACGTCATGGGCGCTCCGCCGATGGACGTCGCAGAACTCTCGTAAAACAGGCCCGACGCGCCAGCGAGGGATTCAGCGCATCGGCCTACGAGCAACAAGACAAATTGCCTTTCCATTGAGACGAATTGTTCAGAGCGAAATCCCTTGCTTGCGCTGCGGGCTTGTTTGGTGGGGGAATTGAGCGAGGAGCTTTCGATGACTTCGCGATTGATCGATCCTTCTCTGCCACCGCGCGAAGGGGAACCGGTCTATCGGGTCGCCGAACTGCTCCCGCCACAGGGACTTTGGTCGGTCGAGCAATACCTGATGCTCGATGACGATGACGGCGCGGTTGAACTGGTCGACGGTCGCTTGGAGTTTCCGCATCCGCTCACCGATTCTCACCAGTCAGCCTTGGCCTCGCTGATGAGGCTCTTGCATCAAAACATTGGCCCGAAAAATGGGATCGTTTTGCCCCGAGGACTTCGCGTCCGGACCGGTCCACAAAGCGTTCGAGAACCTGACATCGTTGCGCTGTTGGATCGACGGGACCCACGGCGTTCCAATCGAATCTGGCAAGGTGCCGATCTCGTCGTTGAGGTGATCAGCGAAGACGATTTCGTTCGTGATTTGATAACCAAACGAAGTGAGTACGCTTCCGCAGAAATTCCTGAGTATTGGATCGCGGACCCGCGCGATCGATCACTGACGATATTTCGACTTAACCACGACACACGAAGATACCTGGAGCACGCGAAGGCCCTCGGGACAGGAATTGTGAGATCGGCCCTAATACCCGAGTTGGCGATCAATGTGAAAGAAGTCTTCGCTTCGGACATCGAATGAGCAGCGTCACCCGTATCGCCATTGCGGTCGTCGAACGAGACGGGCGTTATCTCGTCGGGCTTCGGACCAAACAGCAAACGCTCGCCGGCAAGGCGGAGTTTCCCGGCGGGAAGGTCGAAGCGAACGAAACATTTGAAGCAGCCGCGATTCGCGAGTGCTTGGAAGAAACCGGGTTGGAGATTGAGATCGTCTCACATCTCGATTCGGTCGAGTGGGACTACGATCACGGCCGCATCGCGCTAGAATTCATCTTGTGTCGGGTCGGGTCGCAGCAAGAACCGCGACCGCCGTTTCGTTGGGTCGCCGGGAACGAATTGCCGAACCTTGATTGGCCGGATGCGAATCAAACTGTCATTCAGAAGTTGTGAAGGTCACCGCATGAGTCCCGCCCTCCAAACCGCAATAGCGCTGACGGTCGTCGCGATCGCGGCTGGGTCGCTCATCTGGCGGGCCATGCGTCGGTTCTTTGGTGGAACGTCGAGCGGCTGCGGGACCGGTTGCGGCTCATGCCCGACCTCGGCAGCGACCAACGACAAACCGGTCGTCCAGCTGAGTCTCTCCGCAAATCGCGAGCAGTCGGCGTGAGTCTGTTGATTGGCGGGGGAGCTGCTGAATCGAACTCCGGGCGCTAACGCTATCGGCTCGCCTTTCACAGCGCGACTTGGACCAGTGCCATCAGTGCGAAGCCGATCAGAAAGCTCCATGCGACCTCGCCGCGCTTTCGCGTCTCCAGCGCGTCGGGGATGATTTCGTCCATTACAAGGAAGATCATCGCCCCCGCCGCGAAGCCGAGGAGTAACTGCAGCAGCGGTTCAAACAACCAGACCGCCAGTGCCGCGGGGACCGCCCCGATCGGTTGCGGCAAACTGGTGGCAACCGCGAACCAGAAGCAACGCGGCAGACTCATTCCGGCGGCCCGCATCGGTAAAGCAACAGCCAGACCTTCCGGGATGTTATGAATCGCGATCGCCATCGCCAAGAAGAAGCCCCAGCCTTCCATCTCGGGATGATGAGTCTCGGCGGCATAGCCGACGCCTACGGCAACGCCTTCGGGCAGCGAGTGCAGCGACATCGCAATGAAGACAAGCAGGCCGGTGCGACCCCCCATCGACTTGAACCACTTCGCCTGCAAGTTCTCCGGCGTCAGTTGGCGTCCCACCACCCACAGGAAGAACGCACCGAGTCCAAGACCCGCGGTGACCTGCAGTAAAGAACTGATGCGGTCTACCCGTCCTTCGGCTAACTGCAACGCGGGCAAAAGTAGGTTGTAAACGCTGGCCGAGAACATCAGCCCCGCCGCAAAGCCGTAGCCTAAGCCGATCCGCCGCTTGAAGGATTCCTGCCCGAACATCAGCGGAATCACACCGAGGCCGCACGCGAAGCTCGCCACGATCCCTGCGACGAAGGCGTCGATGACAAAGCGGTATTCAGTGAGCAGTTCAGTCGGCACCGGCGACGCTCATCTTGCGGGATCACAGCTACGATCCCCTCATTCAACCATGTCCGGGCAATGCGGACAGCGGGGCGAAAGCCGTCGGCCCCGAAAATTCAAGAATCGACACGGAATGTCAGCGAGAATTCGCCGCGGACCGGACTCAATCCGCGTCGCGCACCAATTCTATCGGGCTCGATAGGCCGATCAGTACCAGATCGAAGCCCCGGCGAGCAGGCCGTCGATTCTGAGCGAGCCGAGCTTGTAAGAATCGTAACCGGCGAACCACTCGAGTCCGACGAATTGCGCGCCGAATGCGACCCGATAGTGAAGGAGTCCTTCACCACTGATCTCGCCCCAATCGATCTCGGCATTGAACAAAAACGGGCCGAGCAGGTAGACGTCGACTCCGTGGGTAATGTTGTATCCGAAATCGGTATCGTCGACATGAATGAACGCCATCCCCGCACCACTTCGAAAGATCATGCGAGGGTTCGACGACAGCGACAAAATCAGATTGAGATCACCCGTCCAGAAATCGTCGTTCGCGTTGTCGTGTCGGTCCCAATAATGGCCTTCGGCATCGAATCCGACACCGTTGCCGGTCTGCGTGAGCAAGTGCCCCCCGTAACGATTGATGTCATCGTCATAAAGATAGTCGAATCGGAGCCGACCCTTCGAGCCCATGATCGATCGCAGGGTCGATAGGGATGTTCCCGCGACACCGTTGACGGTGCCGGTGGCTGCTCCGATCGTGCTTCCGCCGACGAGTTGGATCAGGTCGCCGGCTATCCCGACCAACCCGACCGGCGCGATGCTCTGCCCGCGAATCACAATCGGTTCCGTCTCGTCGACCCAGGACGCGTCGGCAACTGCGGGCGGAGAGGCAAGTAGATTCGTGCCGTCGGTCTCCGGAAATGAGCACACAACGCCTGCGAAGTCGCACGCTTCGCCCGCAGAACTCCGCGTGTGAGCGGGGTATTCAATTTCAAAGACTTCGTAGGGCGTCCGCAATTCGACGCGATCGTCCCCCCGAACCGTCGGCGCGGCAAGGAGCAGCGCGCAGGCGATGACGACGCAATGTCGCATCATGGTTCTTTCGGAACGGTGGTCGGGATGTGGCAGCGAGGAGAGGAGGAGCGAAACCGTAGGTCAGAGATTGCCCGACTGTCAATACGGCGAATGTGTGATCGACATGCCTTTGCGAAAGTTGCAAAACCGACCCCGAAAGCATTTTGACCCGCGACCGGAACGACGCGTATCGTTTTACGGAACCGAACGACGTTGGGGTGTGTCTGCCGGAGGAAGCGTCGCAGAGAGAGCGTCGCAGTTGCCAACGAAAGCAGCCTGCGACGGCCGGCGGGCTCATTGCCGCAGACAGCCGACATCACTCACTTGATAAGGAGCGCGTGGATGAGAATGACGCATTGGCTGAGTCGACTGGCCGCGGATGACATGTTCCAGGACAGCCGACTCGGCCGGCGCGATCCATGGCGATTTCAATCGACATCGTACCGCAGCAACCCCTTCAAGCCGCCGCAGCGATTCGGCCGAACTCGGCAACGCAGCGCCCTTTCCGCCGGGCATCACGGCATCGTCCACCGCCGATTGGCGTGAAGCGCGTTCGCAAAACGCCACGAAAAAAGCCCACGTGTTGCAACACGTAGGCTTTTTGAAATTCAAAGGCGATGAGCCGTCAGTCGTTTCTTAGTGAGATGCCGAACTCGGTGAGTTTCTGGCGAATCTCGTTCAGGCTCGTGACGCCGAAGTTGCGGACGCTCATCAGTTCGTCGCCGGTGCGCTGGCACAACTCGCCCAGCGTCGAGAGTCCCAGTCGGCTCAAGCACTTGCGGGCCCGAACGGACAGATTGAGGTCGGTGACGGGTCGCTCCATCGTCGCCCGTTCCTGCGGCGAAAGGTCGTCCGCCTGGAAGTACGACTTCTGCGGCACGTCGAGTTTTACTTCCTGACCGATCCGCAGACCGCGCTGATTAAGCAGTTCCTTGATCTCGGTCAGGCTCGTTTCGCCGAAGTTCTTGCCAGCCAGCAATTCGGCTTCGGTGACCTTCGTCAGATCGCCGAGCGAATCGATGCCCGCCCGCTCCAAACAATTGCGTGCTCTCGCGGAGAGCTCGAAATCGGTCACGGGAATCCGCATGACGTTTTCAAGCTCGCGCTGCTGCCGCGCGGCTTCTTCGTCGTAGTACATGTCCCCGACGGCGTCGATGTCCTTCAGGAACAACCGAGCCCGCTCGTGATTCGGATAGACTTCGAGCACGCGGCGGAAGCAGTACGCGGCGGCCGAGTAGTTCTCGCGGTCTTCGTAGAGTAGTCCGAGATTGAGCAGCGCCCCCAGGAACAACGGCGGCTTCGACAGCGATCGCTCATACAGGTGGATCGCCTCGTCGTCGTTACCCATCAGATCATTCAGCCCGGCGAGGCGGAACAGAGCCCCGCTGTGCTTGGCGTCCATGTCGACGGCGCGCTCGAAGTATTCGATCGCCCCGTACGTGTCGCCGCGATCGGCAAGGATGCACGCTCGTTGGTAGCAGTATTCGGCTCGCGTGGCGCCGCCCTGCTTCGCGGTCGACGTCAGAATCTCGTCGGCTTCGTCCAACTGACCCTGCAGACGGGCCGCGCCGGCGCGAGACAACTGGCAATGAACGCCGTCGTAACCGGCCGTGGCGGCATCTTCGTAGCGTTTCGAAGCGTCGGAGTAGCGACGCAGTGCGACCAACGCCTCGGCATGATGAAACAGTGCGATCGGATCGCCGGCGACACCGGACAGATAGTGGTCGGCGTCCTCATGCCGCCCGAGCATGTGATGCACGACACCGGCAACCGCACGGTCGCGGTCTGATCCGCCTTTGCTGGCCCGCGGATCGAGTTCGGCCAGATTCTGCCGAACCTCGACGACCTGATAACCCGAAATCGCCCGCTCAAGGTCTTTGACGAGTTCCGGCGTCAGGCTCGACGTCCCCAGCAGCAGCTCTTTGACGTCGATCTGATTGTTGGCCACGGCAGCTCGCGCCGCCATATCTCGAGCCGCAATACTCGGATCCTGGCTCAAATCCGTATCCATATCCATAACCGGCTGGTCCTCTGAATGGGGACAGAAAGCAGAACTCTAAGAAGACAAGCTCGCATCGAATTGTGACAGCCGTACGAAACGGAATGGCCGTCAATGACCGAGCTCGAAGGAGGACTTACTCCACGCGACCAATTCGCAGAAGCGAAGCCTCTCGTCGTGACCAAAACTGCGAACTCAGCATTATTCCAGCGGGCGGTTTTCATTTCAACTGTTGTCGGGCGAATCGCTTCCGTTTTTTATCGGATCGCGAATCGTTTGGCCCCTGTTTTGCTTTATAACGATCCGGAATCACAAATTGGTCTTGCTTCGACGGCCGGAGAAGAGAGAATACGGGCGCACCTAGGGGGGTGCATCGCGACCGGGTTTGTCTTGCTGTGCTCGGTGGTGACTTTTTCTTCGAATTTCGACGACATGGAAACTGACGGGCGCGGGTGCACGCGTCCCAGGTCAAGGAGAGACCGTATGCTCGTACTGCAACGAAAGTCCGGCGAGGAAATTCAGATTGGCGACGATGTCGTCATTCGGCTCCTCAAATCGTCCGGAAATCGCGTCATGATCGGAATCGAAGCACCCGACGGGACTTCGATTCGCAGGGCTGAGTTGACGCCGAATCTGAAAGGGAAACGGGATTCGCGACCCGTGCGCGATTGCCACGGCGACCCGATCGGCGTCTGAACGCTGGCCGAATAAGGCACCAGACAAGGCAGCGGGACGGTGAAGACCGCCCCGCTGTCTTTTTTTACGCGCTTGAGCGTCACACGGTTAGCGGGGCAGGCTGACGTTGATGGCTCTCAATCGAGGGGGATTCGTCCGGCTCAGCTTCGACTAATTTGTTCGAAGACTTGTGGCGACCGAAGATGCTCCCGACCTGAGCGAGCAACACTAACGAGGCGGGAACGAACGTCAGCGCCAGCAGAGTTGCTCCCGCCACACCCCCGGCGATCGACACCGCTAACGGCGGCCAGAATTTGCCGCCATCGACCAGCAACGGGATGAATCCCGCGATCGTCGTAATTGTTGTGGCAACGACGTGACGGGTCTCACGCATCGCAATTCTGTGAATCGCATCCACGTCGCCGCTCCGTGCCAGTGGATCCTCTCTCAACGCGGCGAGCACCACGATCGCATCGTTGATGGCCACGCCGACGAGGCCCATCGTGCCGACGATTGCCATGAATCCGAAGGGGTAACCGGCGACGTACAGTGCACCCAGGCCGCATCCGACCGACAAGAACCCGACCGCCCCAATGATCCCGGCCATCCGAAACGAATGAAACGACAGCACCAGCGTCGCCACCATGATGGTTCCCAGCACGCCGACGAACGCGAGCAGATTGCCGACCGCCCGATCCCGCGCGGCCGACTCGCCGCCGACGTCGATCGAGTATCCCGGAGGCAGAACGATGCGACCCGCTTCGATCGACTCGGCCACCCGCCGGCGAAACGGTTCCAAGACCGTCGAAGGCAACACGCCCGCGTTAATGAAACCCTGCACTGTATTAACGCGTCGCCCGTCGCGCCGGGGAATCCCCGCGGACACCGGCTTCAGTCGGGTCTCCGCAATGGCGGAGAGCGGGACGAATTCCGCGCCCCGCACACCTTGCTGCTGCGGCGGCAATAATTCGAGCGAGCGAATCGCATCGAGTCGGCCGCGGTCCTGCGAACCGATCCGAACCCGCACCGGCAATTCTTCGGTCGCCTCAAGGATCGAACCGCCGATTTGACCTTCCAACGTGGCTTCGAGTTGTCGAGCAATACCGGCATTATTAAAGCCTGCGATGCGGGCGCTTTCCTCATCGACCTCCAATGACATTTTCGGAAGCGTCTCCGTCAGGTTGGCCCGGCTGTACGTCGTGTGTTCGACCGCCACTAATTCCTCACGCAGTTGCTCGCCGACTTCTCGCAGCACATTAAGATCGGGTCCGTAGACTCGCATTTCGACCGGGGCATCAAACGGCGGCCCCTGTTCGAGTTGCCGGGCCAGCACTCGCACAGCCGGGAATTGGTCATCCAGCTCAGCCTGAATTTTATTAATCCGTGCGAAGATATCACGACCGCTATCCAGTTGCACCAAGGCCTGCCCGTATTGAGACGCATTCTGTCGATTGCGAAGCAGGTTGTAGTAAAAGCTCGGTGCACTCCGTCCGAGAAACCAATGCACGTCTTCCACACCGGGCATCTCAACGACGACCTCGCGGATCTCCAAAGCCGTTTGTCTCGTCCGCCCGATTGAAGCCGAGGGCGGAAGCTCAATTTCAATTTGAAACTGGTTACGGTCCGAGGGCGGAAAAAACTGTTCCGGTAACATGCCCCCGACGTAAAAGCCCATGAATGGAAAAACCGCCGATAAACCGATCGCGGCGATGGGGACGCGGAACAGGAAACCGAGCACGTTTTTATAAATGCGAGCGATGAAGGGGATCGAGATGCCATCACGCCACCAATGATGGCGATCGGTCTTCCGGACAAACCGCTGCGTCAATCCCGTGACGGCCGGCACAATTGTCAGCGAAACGGCCAGCGAACTAATGAGCGCGAGGATCACGCCCGTCGCGATCGACCCGACGAACTCGCCGGCCGGCCCCGGCATTAAAGCGATCGGCGAAAACGCGAGGATCGTCGTTAAAGTCGACCCGAATAATGGAACAGCCAAATGCCCGACCGAGTGCGCAATGGCATCGGCGGGGGGTTCGTCCTTGAGCCGACGCCGAACTTCGTCGACCACAACGATCGCGTTATCAATTAATAATCCCAGCGCGATGATCAGGCCGGTCACCGACATTTGATGAATCGGGATACCGAATAAGTTCATCCCGGCAAACACGCACAACACTGATAGCGGCAGCGCCGTGCCCACCAGCACCGCCGACCGCCAACCCATAATGACAAAGATCACTCCGACGACGGCCAGCGCTCCGAGGATAAGGTTATTAATTAATGCGCCGAGACGGTCCGCCGTATAGACGCTTTGATCGAACACCACGGGCAGGCCGATGCCCTGCGGCAGCCCCTCCCGAAAGGCATCGACTTCGCGATGAGCGGCCTCCGCCCAATGATCGACGCGAAAATCCGATTCGACGAACACCGCCAGCGTGACGGCCGGTTTGCCACCGATCAGCGTCTCATCCGTCATTGGTCGTCGAACCGCTTTCGATATCGTCGCGACGTCACCGAGTTGCACGATCGTGCCGTCTTCGGCCACGCGGATCGGAGTTCGCCGCACCCGTTCCAGCGAATCGAGTTCCGACGACACCTCGAGCAGCAGGTCCGCCTCTTCGGACCGCAGTTGGCCGGCGGCATTCTTAGAGTCGCTATCGTCGATTCCGGCGGAAATCGACGCCGCGTCAAGCCCCGAGGCAATGGCTCGCGATGGATCGACTTCGACGAGAATTTCCTCCTGCGGATCGCCATAAAGATCAATTTCTTCGGTGCCTGCGATCGCTTCGAGGTGATCCTTTAATTCTTCGGCCAGCCTCCGCAAAATCGCGTAGTTCGGCGGGCCGTCGGCTTCCCACACGACCGACGTAATAAAGGCGTAGGCTTTGACATCGATTTCCTCGAATTCCGGATCGAGCGCGTCCTCGGCTATTGTTAAACGGGCGTCGTCGAGTTCGTCGCGGATGCGAGACCACACCGGTTCGGTCTCGTAGACGTCGTCCCTTAATTCGACGGTTAAGATTGAGACTTCGGAACTGCTCGTCGATTCGATTTCTTTAATCTCTTCGATCTCGGTCAGTTCGTCCTCAATCTTTTCCGTCACCAGCGCTTCGACGCGCTCCGGCGGGGCACCGGGGTAGATGGTTTTGATCAGCGCGACCCGTGACGTCAGCTCGGGGTCTTCCAGCCTCGGCAACACATGCCACGAGGACAGACCGGCCACGGCAATAATGATGACGGTCAGCGTGAGCAACCGTGTATCGCGGTAAAATAAAGTCGACATGCCGGTCGATCCGGAGGGAGACGGTGGCGGGGAAACTATTCGATCACAACTCGCTGTCCGGGAACGACGCGATGCACTCCTGAGGTGACAACGCGCTCGCCTTGGGAGATTGTGCCGCGGACGAGGGAAAAATCGTCATGCGTATCGAGTAATTCCACGTCGCGCCGGCGGACGATCCCTATTCGTTCGCCGGCGTCTTCGGATTCCGTTTTCTCGACCACATAGCACGACCACAGGCCCCGAATACCTCGCACGAGTGCGCCCCGCGGGATGCTGATTCCTTCAACGTCTTTGCCCGACTTCAATTGCAGTCGAGCAATCTGACCGGCGACCACTGCTCGACTTTTATCGTCCAGATTCATGCGGATAATCACGACCTGCGTTCGTGTTGCGAGGCTGACTTGAGGAAGCACGGTCTTAACGGTCCCGTTTCGAACCCGTCTCGATACTTTGACCTCGACCGTTTCGCCGGCATTAAGACCCGCGGCCAGTTCAGCCGGTACACCGACCCGCAGTTCCAACACGGAATCTTCGATCAGACGGAAAACAGATTCGCCTACCGCGACGACGTCACCCTCATCTTTATTTCGCCTGACGATCGTTCCTCCGAACGGAGCCGTGAGCACGGCATCCTTAAAGTCTTCGGCAATCGACTCCAAAGAGGCTTCGAGCGATGCCACGCGAGCTCGTTGGGCATCGACTTGCTCCTTCCGCGTGCCCTCGCGTAGTTCGTCGAGCGCCGCCGCTGCCGCGTCTCGCTGCGCGATCATCGACTGATAACCGAACCGAAATTCGTCGAACTCCTCGCGGGTGATGACATTGCGTTCGAGCAGTCGTTTGCGCCGTTCAAGCTGATTTCTTTGAAGTGCAACTTTCGCGTTCGCGTCAGCCAAATTAGCCGCGGCGGCGTCAATGTCTTGCTTGCGCGGGCCATTGACGAGTTCCGTCAACATGGCACGGGCTTCGGCCAGATCAGCCTGCACCTGCTTCTGCCGCACGTAGAGGTGACTCGTATCGACATGCCCGAGAATGTCATCAGTATCGACTCGCGCGCCTTCATCGACGATGAGTTCGACGATCCGCCCGCCCCGTTCGAATCCGAGGTCTGACTCGCGCGATGCTTCGATGGTGCCGGTGAACTCTCGCTGAACCATCAGCGAGGCCACTCGCTCGGCGGTGACGGTCTCAACGGGCAGGGGACGACCGGTCGCCTCCGGCGTTGCATCGGCGGGCGGCGAGAGGACCGCCATCAGCGCGACAACGGCCACAATCGGAGCGGCGCCTCCCAACAGCGACAGTACAATACGCGTCGTCATTTTTTGACGCCTTGTCATTTTTGAGGCAAAAAAATTTACGCAGCCGTTTCGACCATCTTCATCTCTTCTGAGAACAGTTCTCGGCCCGCCCTCTCCCAGACCGCATCGTGGTCGAACGCCGTTGAGAGCGGCTCCCACCTGATGCCGTCGAGATAATGGTGGTAATTGTGCACGATCGCACGGTACGGGTCCGTAATGCCCAGCTCGGCCACCGGTGCCCCGTGAGCAATCGTGTAACCACCCATGCAAAGTGACCAGAGGCCAAATCCAATATTTTCGGGCGGCTCGTCTTTCGGCAGCGAGAGGTCCCCATGAGCAATGCCGTCTCGGATGATCCCCGCGATGATTGCCATGCAGCGGCCCTCGGAGGCCATCAGCTTCTCTTGCCGAACTTCAGCCGTTTTGCCACGAATCGAGCTCATTTGCAGCACCTGTTCGACTCGAAAATGATCGGGGAACAGGCGAACGAACAATTGGGCGGCGCAACCGATCGCGGTCATCCGCTCCCGCGGTCGTCCTTGGAATGTGGCGGCCCGCGCGAACATTTCGACCCGTTTACCGGTTGCCGCCGCGGCCAGGCCCATCAGCACGTCCTCTTTCGACTTAAAATGCTGGTAGACCGTCCCTTTCGAGTATTCGATCTCCGCAGCGATGTCGTCCATATTAAAGCCGAAGTAGCCGCGGTCGTTGAGCAACCGTCGAGCGACGTCGAGGATCAGGGCCTCGCGTTGTTCGAATTCCCGCTGTTTTCGTGTGGAGCGCAATGTCATAGTTGCTTTATCGTAAACATGGCGTCACAAATTGACAAGTCGTCAAAAAATAGGTCGCGGAAGTTTGTGTGCGGTCTTTGACCCACGGGGTGGGACCCGTGGGCTTGGCGGGGTATCCTCTCTCGCTACTCGCCTTGTACCTCGCCGAGAACGCCTTCGATGAGTGATCCGAAAGCCCTGATTTTTGACATGGACGGCGTCCTCGTCGATTCCTTCGGGCCCCATTTTGAGACCTATCAGGTTCTTGCGCGTGAAATCGGTGGCGAGTTCACGATGGAAGCCTATGCGAAGTGGTTCGGCCGCACGACCGACGTGATCCTCAAAAGTGACGATTGGCCCGAGGACGATCTGACCGACGAACAGATCCGTCAGCGGGACGATCGCAAAGAGATTCTCTATCGCGAAATCGTCGATCGAGAGTTTCCCGCGATGGATGGAGCCGTCGAATTGATGAAGGCGGCCAAGGACGCGGGCTTTCACATCGGCATCGGCACGGCCGGGCCGCGCGGCAACCTCGATCAGTCGATCGAAAAGCTCGGCGTGGCCCAAATCGTTGAAATCAGCGTCGCCTCGGATGATGTGACTCGGACGAAGCCCGATCCCGAAGTCTATCTGAAGGTCAGTGACGGGCTGGGCGTTCCCCCGCGACGCTGTGTGGTGATCGAAGACTCGATTTACGGTGTCGCCGCAGCCAAGGCGGCCGGGGCGATGTGTGTCGGCTTTTGCAGTACCGGGCACTCCCGTGATCAATACGGCGAGGCAGACATCGTTGTCGATTCACTACGCGAGCTGTCACCGGCCCGCTTCGACGAGCTGCTTTCCGCTGGAGCTTAAATTGCGTCGCAATGCGGCGTGTGCCGCGTTTCGTTGATGCAACCAACGGAAGTTGTTTGCATGATGCAAGAAGCCGACCGTTGCCGGCAGCGCCATTGAAGAAGACATCGCGAAACATCAAGCGGAGAGAAGCATCATGGCGGTCCAAACCATTCGCACCGAGGCGAAGGCTAACTCCGCTTCCGGAGACGGTTCCGTCGCACCGGACGCGCTGGAGGCGTCGATCCTCATCTATGGAGCGTCGGGCGATTTGACGGCCCGGAAGCTGCTCCCGGCGCTTTACGATTTGTGGACCGACGGCTATCTCACCGACCGGGCGCCGATCATCGGCGTCGCCCGGCGCGACAAGTCGAACGAAGAATTCCGCAACGAAATGTTCGATGCGGTCAGCAAATCGGACGAGGGCATCACACGGGAAAAATGGGATGCGTTCGCTCAACGGCTGTTTTACAGTCGCCTCGATATCGATCAGCCCGATCAGTACGCCGATTTCGGCAACGACATCCGCCAGCTCGAGTCCGATTCGGGCGTGACGGGCAAACGGATCGCCTATCTCGCGGTCACGCCTTCGCTATTCGTCCCGTGCGTTGAGTCGCTGTCGCAGAGCGGATTGATCCCCGATCCCGAGGAGAAGGATTGGCTGCGTGTGGTGATCGAGAAGCCGTTCGGCCGCGACCTCGACTCGGCGAAGGAACTCGCCCGCGATATGGGTCGGCTGCTCCGCGAAGAGCAGATTTACCGGATCGATCACTACCTCGGCAAAGAGACGGTCCAGAACATCCTGCTGTTCCGCTTCGGTAACGCGATCTTCGAGCCGCTGCTCAATCAGAAGTACGTCGACTTCGTGCAGATTACGGTGGCCGAATCACAGGGGATGGAAGGGGGCCGCGGCGGATATTACGACACGTCCGGTGCCCTGCGGGACGTGTTGCAGAATCACGTGCTGCAGTTGCTCTGCCTGACCGCGATGGAGCCGCCCGCGAAGTTTCTCGCTGGCAACCTGCGGGACGAAAAGATGAAAGTGCTTCAGGCACTCAAGCCCGGGGGCGACAAAATCTCCGATTGGGCGATCCCTGGGCAGTATGTCGCGAGCGAACGCGGCGGTGAGTCGAAGAAGGGCTATCGGCAGGAAGACCGCATTCCCGACGGTTCGAACCGCGAGACGTACGTCGCGATGAAGGTGAAGATCGATAACTGGCGGTGGGCCGGCGTGCCGTTTTATCTGCGAACCGGCAAGCGACTGCCGACACGGGTGACCGAGATTGCCATCCAGTTCAAGCAGCCGCCGATGCAGATGTTCCGGACGGTCGAGTGCGAGGGCGACGTGTGCGATCTCGTCGCGGCGCGACCCAACATGCTCGTGTTTCGCATTCAGCCGAAGGAAGCGATCTCGCTGACGTTCTCCACGAAGCGTCCGGGGATGCAGTATCAGATTCACCCGGTGACGATGGACTTCGCCTACGAAGAAGCCTTCGAGATGAAACTGCCGGAGGCATACGAGCGGCTGCTGCTCGACGTGATCCGCGGCGACAACACGCTCTTCACGCGCGATGATGAATTGGAAGCCGCTTGGGAGTTCGTCGACCCCGTCCTGGAATACTGGGAGGGTCAGAACATCGAGCCGTGTGGCTACGAAGCCGGGACCTGGGGTCCGAAGGAAGCAGCCGAACTGCTCTATCAAGCGGGCCACTCCTGGCGATCCCCGCAGGTCTAAAGCCGTTTAGCCGCGACCGATAGGGAGCGCTCCCTATCGGTCGCGGCTAAACGACATGACGATTCGATCAACGCGCGCCGTTCGACGATCAATAAGCATAGAGCGTGCCACAGCCGTAGGTGCCGACGTAGGCCGGTCCACCGAGATAGCCGCCGAACGCGGAGTTCAGCACAGGCGCGGGGCAGCCGCACACGCCGTAGGCCGGCATCCCGTAGCCATAGCCGTACTTGTGCCCGTAGCCCTTGTAGAATCCCCCGCCGTACAGCCTCGGGCGAAACGCGTTGTAGCCGTAGTAACGCGGCTTGTAGTAGGCGTAGCCGTAGTTGAGCGGGCGGTAGTAGAACGAGTCGTTGAAGTATGTCCCGCCGTAGCCTCCGTAGAAGCTGGGGCTGTATCGGGCGCGATAGTAGCCGTACCCGTAGAACGACGGCCGGTACATGCTGTACCCGTAATACGCGGGCCGCTTCAGGCTGCGGTATCCATAGCCGAGGTCATACGGCTTATAGCCGAAGGCACCGTTCCGAACGCCGATTCCGTAGCCCAGACCGACCGGATTCAAGTCGACGGTCATCTCTGCCGGACGATAGACGCCGTCACGCACCGGCACTTTGTCCGAAGCCGACGCAGGCATGACCAAGACCGCGGCGAACGCGGCCGCCAGAACTCCGCCGATCAACCGAACGCACATCACATCGCCTCAACAGAATTCGAACGCCGTCCGCTCCGTCGTTTCTTCCCATGTTCCCTAAATTCAACACTTTGACTTTAGAACGGGGGTTGGGGGGACGCAAGTAATTTAATCGGGGCGTCCGGGATGCTCCGCCTGTGCCGGTTCTTGCGGTCGATCACGGTCGCATCAACTGCACCGATCCTGTCGATCGATGCTAGTCCCAGAGGCCATGCTCCGGCGCTGCGGCTGCGAACAAGCGTTGAGCTTGCCCTCGAAGTCGCGGACGCACCGATCCGGCAGCGTCACTAATTCGTGTGATTGATCGTATGAAGCCCTCCCGTCAGCAACTCGCCCTGATCTGTTTGGCGATCTCGATCTGCGGGAGCACCGGCTGCGTTTACTCCAGCCGATACGTCGTCACGCGATGTTGGGCCGATAAGAATACGCTTCGCGAACCGGCTTTGTTCGTCGAGCAAATTCACCATCTCCCCCCGACACGAGCCGACGCCGAGCACTATCGCTGGTCGTACAATGCCGGGCCGGGGTCAATTCCTGTGCATAGTCCACCGGCAGGCGCCTCCTGGGTATCCGCAGAAGTTCCCGCGGCGGCGACAGAGCCGGTCTTAAAGGAGCCGGTCATGAACGAACCGGTCGACCTCAGGCCTCCGGTGGACTCGAAGAGGGACGACAGCCTCCCGCCGCTACCGGCCAAGGCGAACGATACGGCCGCGCAATCGTCCCCGCCGGTCCGCGGCGCTTGGCTGTTTCGCAGCCGCGGCTGATTCGGCGTCGCCTTCCCGCAGCGAACGCATGGGGACACTCCCGGATCACCGGCAAATTCCGCTCGCCTAAGATAGGCTGAGTCAGGAATTGGACATTTGCCGGAGGGACGTATCGATGAGCACCGCTACCGTCAGCCAGACTTTCCGTGTCGAGGGCATGCACTGCGAATCGTGTGTCCGCCGCATCGAAGCATCGGTCGGCGAAGCGCTTGAGCGCGGACAGACCGCCTCCATCACACTCGCCCCGCCCGAAGTTACGATCGAAGGCGATGAGCCGATCGACAAAGACCGAATCTCCCAAGCCGTGCAAAACGCCGGCGATTACCGGGTCCAATCGGAAGTCGAGCCAGACACGACGAAACAGCCGGAGTTTGATACCGAGCCAGACCCTTCCAGCACCGAAACGGAAAAGAGCTACTACCCGCTGATTCTGATGGTCGGCATTCTGCTCACCGGTACGCTATTGATACGTTGGCGAACCGAATGGTCGACCGGCGAGTTCATGGCCGACTTCATGGGCGGTTTTCTGATGGCCTTCGCCTTCTTCAAACTGCTCGACCTCCGCGGGTTCGCCGCGACCTTCAGCATGTACGACCTCGTGGCCAAAGCGTGGAAGCCCTACGCCTATGTGTATCCTTTCATCGAACTCGGGCTCGGAGCTGCTTACCTCGGAAGAATTTTCCCGACCGCCACGAACATCGTGACAATCGTCGTGATGCTGATCGGTTCGATCGGCGTGCTGAACAGTCTGCTGAATCGCCGCCAGATTCGCTGCGCCTGCATGGGGACGGTCATTAATCTTCCGATGTCGACCGTCACTTTAATTGAAGACGTTGGCATGGCGGCCATGGCTGCGGGGATGCTGTTAATGCATTAAATATAGTGGCAAGCCGCGTGTGAGTGCGGGAGATGAATTTCTCTGTTGATCTCCCTCGCTTGCGCGTCGGGCTATTGTTGGAACTTTTCACCTCGATTCTGGAAACGACGTTATGAAGGCTTATCAGATTCATTCGGACGGTGGGATCGACGCGATCGAGCGAGTCAATCTCGACGGCCCCAAGCCCAAGGCTGATGAGGTTCTCGTCCGCATCCGCGCCTGCAGCTTGAATTATCGCGACTTAATTGTCGCTCAAGGCGGATATTCGCGGAATGACACGCGACCGGTCATCCCGCTCAGCGACGGGGCAGGGGAGGTCGTTGAAGTCGGCGAGGATGTTACCGAGTTTAAGACCGGTGATCGTGTCGCCGGTTGTTTCTTCCGCGACTGGGTCGGTGGAGATCCGACGGAAGAACAGTTTCAGACCGCGCTCGGCGGCGGCATCGATGGCGTCCTTCGCGAGTACATGACGTTTAAGCCGCACGCCCTTGTCCCCGTGCCGCAACATTTGTCATTCGAGGAAGCCTCGACGCTGCCCTGTGCCGCGCTCACCGCATGGCAGGCCTTGGTTGTCAAAGGCGACATAAAGGCGGGTCACGACATCCTGACCCTCGGAACCGGTGGCGTCTCGACCTTTGCCATCAAATTTGCCGCGATGCACGGTGCCCGCGTCATCGCGACCAGCAGTAGTGACGAGAAGTTAGAGCAGGCCAAACAACTCGGGGCAACGGACATCGTCAATTACCGCGATAACCCCGAATGGCACCGCAACGTGCGCGACCTGACGGACGGTCGTGGCGTTGATAATGTCGTTGAAGTCGGCGGCATCGGCACGTTGGAGCGCTCGCTAAAGTCGGCCGCACTCAATGGGCACGTCTCACTCATCGGCGTATTAAGTGGTACTGAGGGGGCGGTGAACCCGCTTCTCGCCCTGTTTAATCGCGTCACGATTCACGGCATTTATGTCGGCAGCCGCGAGATGTTTCACGCCATGAACCGTGCGATCGAAACATCACAACTTAAGCCAGCCATCGATCGGGTCTTCGGCTTTGATGAAGCTCCGGATGCCTATCGGCATTTGCAGTCGGGTTCACACGTCGGCAAGGTCGTTATCGCGATCGATTAATTTTTTCGGTAAGTCTCCCGCCGTTAATCGGCCCGATAGCCACCGGTAGGTGGCGAACCCGACCAAGCTCCCCGATGTCCCGACGATCGACACCATCGCAGCAAGCGGAAGCTCGTAAGAAAGAAGATAAGTCGCGAACGCGAGGTTCATGCCCGCAGAATATAGAAATGCGTATTCCCCGAAGGTGCAGTAGCAAATTCGTCGAAATATCCTCGCCCAGCGTTTTAGTAGTCGCGTTTCGACCAGGGCGATGACCGCTCCGAACGCCGATGACATCACGATCGGGACGACGCCAAAAAGTCCGATCGAACCGGCCGGACCGAACAGATCAATACTCATCTGGTAGAACGACGGGACACCGACTTCGTTCATTCGAACGTGCAGACTGTGATCCACCCCCCAGCAAACCAGCGCGCCGATTAAGGCTCCGGCGAGGACAATTATTGGGAGTCGGATCATTGAAACGCTGATTGATCATCTCTGCTGAATGACATACAGCCGCGGGCCCGTTTCTACTGTCGCCGGGTGCAGCGGCCACGCCAACTTTTGAACCGAATCCAGATCCATCGATGCGAAGTGTTCTTCAAGGGCGATTGTTTCTTCGCGACCGCCACTGTGGCCCGTGTAAGCGATGACGGAAAGGAGACCGGCGGGTTTGAGTAGTTGAAACGATTGCGAGATCGCCGGCAGGGTCGAATCCCGCGTTGTGACGATGCCATGGTCGCCACCGGGAAGATAGCCCAAGTTAAACATCACGACGGAAATTCGTCCGTCAAGGTCCGGCGGGAGCTCTGACCTTAGTCGACTGTGAGAGGATTGATAGAGTCGGACGTTCTGATAGCCGGCCTCTTCGAGAAGCTGCCCCGCTGCTTTGAGCGCATCGAGCTGAATATCAAAACCATACACGTTCCCGTCGCCGCCGACACCTTCGGCCAGAAATAACGTGTCGTAGCCATTGCCAACGGTCGCATCGATGACGGTGTCCCCCGGCCGAAGGTGGGGCCGAATCAATGCGTGGGCTTGCTCGGTCAATCGCATGATGTCGACGCCTTCACGCTCGAGCTGGCCAGATCCGCCTCCGGTTCGATATTCGACCCATCGCAGAGATGACTGACCAGTTGCTCGGCAAAATAGGGCGCTTGTAAAACACCTTTCGAGCCGAGACCGTTGAAGCAGTAGACGCCCGAAAACGTTTGATGCTGCCCGATCGTCGGCCGCTGCCAACGCAAGATCGGCCGTACGCCGGCTGCTTGATCGATGACGCGATACGGCACACGCAGCATCCGCTGCAATCGAAGTTCAAGATTCACCCGACCCGCATCGGTGACCTGATCATCGAGCCGGTCCCACTCATACGTGGCCCCGACGGCTAAGCCGTCCCCGACATCAGCCAGCCAGCCTCCGCTGTGAATCGTCCGCGAATCACAAGTTGGAAACCGCTCAATTTTTAAGACTTCTCCTTTGGCAGCATTAAAGTCCAATCCTGCGAAATCCTCAGACATTGATTCTGAGAACCCGCGACAGCACACAATCTGGTTAGCCGATAAACCGAAGGTCTCGATCACAAGACGACCTGCATCTTCGCGAACGTCCTTGGTCAGATCGAACTCGCCAAGGATCAGCCGACCTTGCTGCTGCAACCATTCTCCGATGGCTTCGACGAAGCCGGGCACATCAAGCCGGCCCGCCCGTTTCATCTGGAAGCCTCCGAACGGCGCATGGTAGAGGCTTTCATTCACAGCGGGATCGATGGTTTCGACGAGGTCACCGAATTCGCGTTCCGCTTTACCATCGAATCGTTCACGCTCGGCCTGAGAGCCGAACAAACGTACCGCTGACCGGGCCGAATAGAGTTCCTGCCCGAGTTCGCGCTCGATTGCCCGATAGATGGCGATCCCTCGGCGATGAAATTCGTCGAAACGCCACGACCGCACAAGGCGTTTCCCCGTGATCGGCGTCACCAATCCCACCGCTACTCTCGATGCGGAACCGATATCTCCGCGATCAATGACGACGACGTTCTCATTTCGCTGCAGCAACAACCACGCAACGAGCGAACCGGCAAGACCCTGTCCGATGATAACCGTATCGACCTTTCGCACATTCTTATCCGTCTGAATGGCAGCGATCCGGCTTTATACGTCGAGGTCGGTCACTTCTAAGGCGTGCTTCTCAATAAATTCACGCCTCGGCTCGACGGAATCACCCATTAAGACCCGGAATATCTCATCTGCCGCCGCCGCGTCTTTCATTGTGACCTGCAACAGTGTGCGCGTCTCGGGGTCCATCGATGTCGTCCACAATTCTTCGCTGTCCATTTCGCCCAAGCCTTTAAAGCGGGTCAGCCTCAGGCCTTTTTCACCCATCTTGCGGAGCGTATCAACGACCTCCCGCACCGTTTGAATCGACACGTCACCGTCCGGGTTCTCGATCACGAATCGATGAATTGGCTCTCCACCGGGCGTAAATTTCGGAAGAAAGTCAGGCAGTTTGATGCCGAAGTCCCGGCTGAGTTTCGCGATAACCTCATTTAACGTCTTAATTTCATGGAAATCGGTCACTTGCAGCGACGCATCGTCTTTCGCGTCTGGTGACTTTGATTCGGGTTCGCGGTCGACGACTTCTAATTCATCGCCGCGGGCTGCCTCCTGTTCGGCGAGAAATGCGTCGAGTTCATCGCGGGTGACGAACCAGTGTTGTTGTTTGCCGACAAATACGCGAAACCGCGGGACGTAGATTTCGTCCTTGGAAAAGTTCTGAATTAACCATTTCAGATCAACGCCGCGGCGGTCGAGCGTGTCGAACGGTTCTTCCAATTTAATCAACAGTTCAAGAATGCGGTCGAAGATTTCGCCGGAAAAGACGGTGCCGTCATCGACCACTTTCAACTGGCTCTGATCCCGCCCTAACGCGACCAATTCCCGCATCATCGCTTCGTGGGTCTGCACATAACGAGGATCCGACTTCCCGCTCTTCTTTTGAACCCGGTACAAAGGAGGCTGTGCGATATAGACGCAGCCCTGTTTGACGAGTTCTCGCATGTGCCGAAAAATAAACGTGAGCAACAGTGTGCGGATGTGCGATCCATCGACGTCGGCATCGGTCATCACGATGATCTTGCCGTAGCGGCGACTGGAGATGTCGTCACTCTCAGCCTGTGGTGGAATACCGATCGCCTTGAAGATGTTGCTAATTTCGGCATTGTCGAGAATCTTGACGAGCTGTGCCTTCTCGACGTTTAAGATTTTACCTCGCAGCGGCAGAATCGCCTGGGTGTTCGAATCACGACCGGTATCGGCACTCCCGCCCGCCGAATCCCCTTCGACGAGATAAAGCTCGGTAATCTCGAGCTCACGCGAACGGCAATCGCGAAGCTTTTCCGGTAGCCCGCCCGTCGTCAACGCCCCCTTGCGACGGACCATTTCACGGGCTTTCTTCGCCGCTTCGCGGGCTTCAGCCGCGCGGGTCACCTTGTCGATAATCGTTTTCGAAATCGACGGGTGCTCTTCGAGATAGATCGCCAACTTCTCGCCGACGATCGTATTGACGATCCCCTCGACCTCGGGGTTCAGCAATTTAATTTTGGTCTGTGCTTCAAACTTCGGATCGGGATGGCGAACCGTCACCACGGCTGCCAGGCCCTCGCGAAAGTCATCACCGTTCGGGGTGACGTCCTTAAACGCATTGTGCCGCTTGCCGTAGGCGTTGATCGTCCGCGTGACCGCGGTTCGAAAACCCGATAAGTGGAAGCCGCCGTCCGAGTTGTAAACGCCGTTCCCGTAGCAACGCACGGTGTCGCTGAAGGCATTCGAATACTGCATGGCGACGGAGACTTCAACGTCGTGCTCTTCGGAGCGACCCTCCATCGTAATGACATCCGGAAAGAGCGGCGTCTCCGTTCGATTTAAGAATTTGACGAATTGAATCAAACCGTCTTCGTAATAAAACTCGTCGGACTGCTCCGTCCGCTCGTCAGTCAACTTCGTTCGGAAACCCGGATTAAGAAACGCCGCATCCTGCAGCCGGCGACTCAGTGTCTCATAGGAAAATGTCGAATCGCCGAAAATCTTAGGATCAGGCTTAAAGCGAATTTTGGTGCCGGTCTGGTCGGTCCGCCCCAGCTTCTTCAGTGGTACCGATAAAATCCCCTCCGCGAATTCCATCGTCCAAACGTGACCTTCACGGCGAACTTCGACCTCCAACCACTCACTACAGGCATTTACGGCGGTAATGCCGACGCCGTGCAGCCCTCCCGTACCGGTCTTATAGCCGGAGGAGCGATCGAATTTTCCGCCGGCGTGAATCTCGGTGAACACGACTTCGAGCGCACTGCGGTCATCCATGCCGGGCATTGGGCCGGTGGGAATGCCGCGTCCGTCGTCGGTCATTTCGACGCTGCCATCCGCCTCAATCTTAACGGTTGCGGTTGAGGCATGGTTGTTTACGAATTCATCGATCGAGTTATCGATGACTTCGTAAATCAGATGGTGCAAGCCGACCGCATCGGTCCCGCCAATATACATGGCGGGCCGCAGGCGGATGCCCTCAATGCCCTTAAGCGCCCGCATATTCTCATGGTCGTAATCGCTCTGCGGGGCGGTCGCATCGGACACGTCGTTTTCTTCACTCACTCCGGACTCTCCTCGAAATCGGACAGCGCGGCGCCGGCGCTGCAAATCTTTGATGTTGGCCTGCGCGGTTTACGAATCGTCTCTCAGATCTCCGCGTAACCGAAACTTCAAGCCCTTAATTTTTAAATGCTCATACTTGTCGTTGAGTGCTTCTAAAATCGGATCGCGATGGTAAGCCGATAGCTCCCCCATCAAGGCCGAACTCGATACCGCGACATTCAAGATTCCACGATGCACATTAATCACACGGCTGTGCGAAGCGATTCGTTCGCCGGCCGTCTCGCGCCAGGCGGTTGATAGCTCAGCAGTCGCATTCGGTTTGGCGATTCCCTTCGCCTGAATCAGGTGCGAAAGGGCTTCGCCCAATGATTGAGGACGGGAAGAATCCGACATACGGCGTCGCATAACGGAGTCCGTTTTCACCCTGTCCTGCAAGTCGACCGCATTATCGATCCCGTGATAGCGGCATGATGACATAGGTGAACGAGTCGCCCACTCGAATGACCGCCTGGCTGTCACCGTCGGTCAGATGAAGCGTAAACGCGGTATCGTTGTCCAAAATCCTCAGCACGTCGGCGACGAACCGCGGATCGAACGTGATGGTCAACGCCTCGCCGTCATAGGGAATCGGCAATTCGATTTTCGACTGCCCGACGTCGGCGGCGATGCTTTGTAATGTCAGCGTGCCGTCGGCGAATTTGAAGTCGACGCCCCGACTCTCGTCGTTGGTCACGATTTGTGCCTGACGGACGGCCGAGTAGAGCGGTCCGGCGACCATTTCGATCGTGATCGGCGTTTCATCAGGAATGACGGCTCGATATTTCGGAAACCGCCCTTGGACCAGTCGACTGGAAATCGTGCATTGGCCGACCCGCATCACGGCGTCGTTTTCGTGCAAAGCGAGCGCGACCTCCGCGTCTTCATCGGTGATGCTTCGCTCAATGAGCTGCATCGCCTTGCTTGGTACGACCGGCCCCGCATTGTTGGACTCGACGGTCCCTTCCTGCCGACAGGGAGCCTCGACCACCGAGAGACGCCGGCTGTCGGTGGCGGCGAAGGTGACGCGATCGGTAGCGGCCTCGAGCAGCACGCCGCCGAGGGCGTAGCGCGTGCTTTCGGTGTCGGTCGCGATCACGGTGCGACGAATCGCTTCCTTCAGCACGCCGCCGGGCATCGCCAGGTAGGCGGTTTCTTCGAATGAAGGGACCGGTGGGAAATCAGCGACATCCTCCGGAGAAAGTCGGAATTCACTATGGCCGCAGCGAATCCATACGCCGCCATCTTCAATCGACAGGTGGAAGTCGTCCTCAGTCAGTTCCCGCAGGATCTGACTGAATCGCCCCGCTGGAACGAGCGTCTCGCCCGGTTCTTCGACGTGAACCTCGGGAATCTCGTACCGAACGCCGATCTCCGAGTCGGTCCCGATGAGCGTGGCAGTGCCGTTTTCCGCGATAATGCGGACGTTTTTCAATATCTCCTTCGGGGTGCGTGCCGGTACCACCGACCCCACCGTTCCGAAGGCCATCGACAGCGTCGGTCGATGACATTGAAGCTTCATAAGATTCCATCCTGCGGATATGTCAGTCACTCGAAGATTCGATCGGGTATCACCCCCGAGAATCGAAAGAAACAATTACGAACTCAGAAACGGTCCACTCAGAGGAACTCCAAACTTAAATTTCAGTAGTAGTTCTGGGCGGCTTCATAATCGTCAATCATATCGATTCGGCCTTCGAAAATCCAAGGTACGACAGTGTTTATTGCGTTTTGCCCGATGTCGCCGGGTGTGAGAAACGTGTTCGAAGACGGTGGACGAATTGTTGCCGAAATGATGACAAAATTACCTTCGAACGTCCGGAGGTACTGAACGTCAATTAGTCACATATTTTTCGCGCTCTTAAGCGCCATTGGGCAACACTCCCGCGACACTGTTTTCACAGTCACACTCGCGGCCACAGAGTCGCCGTGAATTGTCGCCACGGGTCGGTGATTCGTCGCGTGGACTCAGCGCAGGCTCCGAAAACGACGTCGTCACTCGCGCCCAAAACTGCGAACGCCTTCAGCAAATCGAGCCATCTGGTGCAGGGGCCCCAAGGGCACGCCGGATGACCGCAAGATGACGCTGTAGGGCGGCTTGATCTTTGGCCCGGTTCTTCAAACGCCGGATCGCATGGATCACTGTCCCATGATTCTTGCGGCCGAAATAGGTCGCAATCCGTTCGAGTGAGCTGTCAGTCAACTGTCGTGACAGATACATCGCGATTTGACGCGGAAGGACCGACGCGGCACTCCGGCCGCCGGTTCGAAGCTGTCCGACGGAAAGATCAAACTGGTTCGCAACCGCTTGGGCAATCTCGGGCAGATCGATGGTTCGCGGCTTGACCTCGTCGGAGAGGAAACGTTTCGCCGTGGCCGAGTTGACGAAAGCGACGCCCTCTCGAGCGGCAATCGCATCCAGCCGGGTCATCGCCCCTCTCAGCTCGCGAGGCGACGACGTCAAGTTCTCTGCCAGGTAGTGAAGAATGTCAGCCGGAATCGCGAGCTGATATTTGCGGGCGAAATGGGAGAGCAACTCCGTGCGACTCGCCACGCCGAGTGGCTCAATCCCGACACACGTCCCACCGTGAAAACGGTTGATAAGTTGCGGAGTGACGCGTTCCAGCTCGCCGGGAGACTTCGCGGCGGTCAGGAGCACCCGCCCACCGCACGAGACGGTCTCGTCGATCGCTTCTTTCAGGAATTGCTGGGCCATCGGGAAGCCGGAGAGGCTGCCGACATCTTCGACGACCAACACGATCGCGGAGAGCAACTCATCCCGAACCGCCGCGATCTCGTCGTGCGGCTGACCTTCGGCGAGTCGTTCTCTCAGTTCCGCACCGGTCGTTCGAGTGACGAAATCACCGTCGGGTCTCAGGCGTTCCTGCCGCAGAAAAGTGCTGACAAGATGCGATTTCCCGCAACCGGCCGGGCCGTATAGATAAACCAATTGTCCCCGTCGAGCATCGCGACATTCCGCGAGTCGGGCCATCGCGGCACCGGCGAATCGGTTCTCCGGAAGAGGTACGAACGGGTCGGCAAAATCTGCCGTCCGGCGCGGCCCTTGGTAGAGCCGTGTCGTCAGATCCGCCACCGATGAGAGATCAGCACCCAACATTGCCAT